>CAZVTS010000004.1:8044-66169 GCA_964630175.1 uncultured bacterium | reverse complement strand
CGGTTCAAGGTCGGTGCGTTGCTCGTCGGTGGCCCATCGTCTAATGGCAGGACACCCGGTTTTGGTCCGGTCGGTCGGAGTTCGAATCTCTGTGGGCCAGCCACAGTGCCCCCTCTCCACGAGGGGGCACTTCTGATTGGTACTACGGGCGCTACGGGCCGTCCGGCCTGCCGGCGCCGGTCGGGCGCTCCCTGAAGCCGGGCCTCAGGCGTCGTACTCGTAGAAGCCGCGGCCGCTCTTGCGGCCCAGGTGGCCGGCCTCCACCAGCTTCCGCAAGGTCTGCGGCGCACGGAACCTCTCCCCCAGGGCGTCTGTCATGGATTCGGCGATCAGCAGCATCGTGTCGAGCCCGATGTAGTCTGCCAGTTCCAGCGGGCCCATCGGGTGGTTGAGGCCAAGCCTCACGGCCGTGTCTATGTCGCGTGGCGAAGCCACGCCCTCCTCGAGCATCTTCACGCCCTCCAGCAGCAGGGCGGCCACGGCGCGCGTGGTGACGAAACCCTGCCGGTCCTGCACCGTGACGGTCGTCTTGCCGCAGCTCACGGCCAGTTGCTCCGTGGCTGCCAGGGTGGCGTCGCTGGTCTGCACCGCCCGCACCATCTCCACGAGTTCCATGCGTTCCGGCGGGTTGAACCAGTGCATGCCGACCACCTGGGCGGGGCGCCTGGTGGCGCTCGCCAGCGCCGTCACGGAGAGCTCGCTCGTGTTGGTGGCCAGGATGGCGTGTGGCGGGGTGGCCGCGTCCAGCTGCTCGAAGATGGCCCTCTTCAGCTCGAGCTTCTCCGGCACTGCCTCGATGACGAAATCGGCGCCGGCCGCGGCCTCGTCGAGCTGCGTGGTAAGCGTCAGGCGCTTGACCAGCACGGCTTCGTCGTTGCGCTTGGCGGCGCGCTTCCGGGCGCCCTCCAGGGCCTGGTCGGATGGATCGAACAGCGCCACGCTGTGCCCGTTCATGAGAAGGAGCGTGGCGATACCGCCTCCCATGGTGCCGGCGCCGATCACGGCCACATGCCGGCTGTACGGTGTTCGGTCGGTCCCTGCGTTCTCCCGTGTTCCTGCCATATGTGACCCTTCCGTGACGCGGCTTCGTTGCCGTTGGCGCCGGTGTCGGCGCCGCAAGCTGAGGCCCGTCTTGGTAGTTACCCGAGCTTACTCGGGCGAGCGCGAAGAGATGATGGGGGCGTAGAGGTCGTAACGCGTGGTGTTGCCTTCCAGGCTCCCGGTCGGCTCGTGGCCACCCAGCCACGGCGCCTTGAGCGGGCGCTTCACCACTACCCGGTTGGCTGCGGCTCGGCGCGCCAGCGTCAGCAGAGCCGCTGCGTCGGGGTCCTCCCCCACCAGTTCCCGGAACAGCGCCATCCCCTTCGCTGGCAAGGCAGACTTGGCGTGCCTGGGGTACATCGGGTCCAGGTACACCACTGCGGGTAGCGCACCGCCAGCCATCCTCCCCTCCAACACGTCCCGGGCGTCTGCGCGCTCCAGCGTTAGCCTGGCTGCCGCCTCCCTGGCACGTTCACCGAGGGCACCCGCGGCGGCGCGCTCCAGCGCGTCGGCTAGCAGGGCGGCGATCTCGGGCACCCGCTCCACCATCGTCACCTTCAAGCCGAGCGCGGCCAGGTGGAAAGCGTCGGCGCCCAGGCCGGCGGTGGCGTCTATGACCTCGGGCTGCTCCGCCATCTCGAGCGCCGGTCCGCTCGAAGATGCGGACCGGTTCGCGGACGGCTGCTGCCCAGTGCGCCGCAGAGCCCCACGCACGGCGCGACCTAGCATGTCCTTCCCCGGTCTTGGTGCGCTCAGAAGGCGGGTCGCGGCTCTGACGGTGACGCCGGGGCCGGCACGCAGAGCCAACGCACCGTCCTCGGTTCGGATGAGTACCGCCACCTGCGAGTCTGCGTTCATACGGGTTCAGGTTACGGCAGCGGCAGGCCCGCACCGCGGGGAGAGCAGCGTAACCGTGTTGCCCGCTCCCCTTCAGACCACACCGTGAAGGCCGGCTTCGTGCTACGCTTCAGGCGTCAAGACGCCTGTTCACCTACGTTTCGTAAGGGTAGCGGCGCCTTCGCCTTGCATCCTTGGGGTCTGAGCGGCCATCCACCTAAGCATTCAAGGTGAAGCAAGGGAGGCAGCATGAGCAACCAGAGTCTTAGCGAACGCCGTAAGGCGGCTGTGACGCCGGCGGCGTCCAGCGTGCACCCGCTCTACTTCCAGAGGGCGGAAGGCAGCTACGTGTGGGACGTCGAAGGCAACAAGTACCTCGACTTCTCCTCGGGCATCGCCGTCATGAACATCGGCCACTCGCACCCCAAGGTCATGGAGGCCGTCCGCAGGCAGGCAGCCGAGTTCCAGCACCTCTGCTTCGCGGTGGGCATGCACCCCACCTACATCGAACTGGCCGAACGCCTCAACAGGCTGGCGCCCGGGCCCGGCCCGAAGAAGTCGTTCCTGGTGAACTCCGGCGCCGAAGCGGTGGAGAACGCGGTGAAGATCGCGCGCGCCTACACGAAGCGCGCCGGCATCGTGGCCTTCACTCACGCGTTCCACGGGCGTACTTTCATGGCCATGACCCTCACCAACCGGCCGGAGCCGTACAAGAACGGCTTCGTCACGAGAGCCAACGACGTCTACCGGGCCGAGTACCCGTACCTCTTCCGGAACCCGTGGGGCGCCACTACCGAGGAGGAGCTGGGCGAGAAGGCCCTGGCCGCCCTCAAGAACCAGGTCAGGTACTCCATCGGCGAGTCCGAGGTCGCTGCGTTCATCCTCGAGCCGGTAGCGGGCGAGGGCGGCTTCATCCCGGCCCCGCGCAACTTCCTCGAGGGCCTGGCGGCGTACGCAGCCGAGATCGGCGCCCTGTGGATCGACGACGAGGTCCAGGCCGGCGTGGGCCGCACGGGCAAGATGTGGGCCGTGGATCACTTCGGCCTGGAGCCCGACCTGGTCACCATGGCCAAGGGCATCGGCTCGGGCTTCCCCATCGCCGCCGTTACCGGCAAGGCGCACATCATGGATAGCCTCAAGCCGGGCATGCTCGGCACCACGTTCGGCGGTAACCCCACGGCGGCTGCCGCCGCCATCGCCACGCTCGACGCCGTGGTGGAAGAGGGCATCGTGGAGCGCGCCCGGCAACTGGGCGACAAGGCGCGTGCGCGCCTTCAGGTGCTGGCTGAGCAGCAGCCCCGCATCGGCGAACTGCGCGGCGTGGGCACCATGCTGGCGCTCGAGTTCGTGCAGGCCGACGGCGTCACCCCGGACGGTGCCACCACCGACGCGGTCGTGGCGGGCGCCCGCGACCTGGGTCTCATCCTGCTCTCCACGGGCACGTACGGCAACGTCATCCGCCTGCTGCCGCCCCTCAACCTGTCCGACGAGGAACTGAACGAGGGGCTGGAGAAGATCGAGCAGGCCGTCACCAAGGCCCTGAGCCGCGAGGCCGTGCCGGCCTGACGCAACGAGGCCAGAGCCTTTCCGGCACATCGAAAGAAGCGGGAACTGCCACGTGTGCAGTTCCCGCTTCTTGGTCTCGGACGAGCACTCAAGGGCACTCGAGCCTAAGGCTCGCCGCCCTGCTTGATGGGCACCCCGACCATGTTGCCCCACTCGGTCCAGGAGCCGTCGTAGTTGCGCACGCTCGGGTAGCCGAGCAGGTACTTGAGCACGAACCAGCTGTGACTCGAGCGTTCGGCGATGCGGCAGTAGGCGATCACGTCCTGGTCCGGCCTCACGCCGGCCTCGGCGTAGATGGCGCCCAGTTCCACGGCGCTCTTGAAGGTGCCGTCCGGGTTGACAGCTCGCGCCCAGGGGATGCTGGCCGCGCCCGGGATGTGGCCGCCGCGCAACGCTCCCTCCTGCGGATACTCGGGCATGTGCAGCCTCTCACCGCTGTACTCCTCCGGGCTGCGCACGTCCACGAGGGCGCCGCTGCCGGCGTTGACTGCCAGCAGGTGCTTCAGCACGTCCGGTGCGAAGGCGCGGATGGACGCGTCGCGGTAAGGCACGCGGTAACTGCCCCGGCGCGGCGCCGGGGCGCCCTGTTCCTGCGGGCGACCCTCCGCCAGCCACGCCTGCCGGCCGCCGTCCATGAGCCTCGCGTCGGCGTGGCCGTTGTACTTGAGGAACCAGAACGCGTAAGCCGCCCACCAGTTGCTCTTGTCGCCGTAAAGCACCACCGTGTCGTGGTTGCTGACGCCCTTGGCGGCCATCAGCTCCGCGAACTCGGCCTCACCGATGAAGTCTCGTACGTCCTGACGCTGCAGCTCCGTGTGCCAGTCAAGCTTCACGGCGCCGGGCACGTGGCCCTGCTCGTACAGCAGGACGTCCTCGTCCACCTCGAGGATCACTACGCCGTCGTCATGCATGTGTTCTTCCACCCAGGCGGTGCTCACCAGCACGTCCGGGGTCGCGTAATCGTCAAACTTCCTGTTCGCCATTCGTTCCTCCCCTAGCATCCTAGCCAGCCCAGGCCCCCGCGCTCGTGGCACTCACGACCGAGCCGCCGGTAGCCGCCGGCAGCGCAAGGCACCTCCAAGCCCCCGGCGCTATACTCCGGGCGATGACTCTTCCGCCCAAGAACCCCGTCCGCCTAGCGCCATCCATCCTCGCAGCCGACTTCGCCAACCTGGGCGCGGCCGTGGCTGCCGCCGAGGACGCGGGCGCAGACCTGATCCATGTGGACGTGATGGACGGTCAGTTCGTGCCCAACATCAGCATCGGCCCGGCGGTGGTGGCGGCCGTGAAGCGCCACACGTCGCTGCCGCTCGACGTGCACCTCATGATCGCCACGCCAGCGCAGTACATCGCCGATTTCGTGTCCGCCGGCGCCGACTACGTCACCGTCCACGCGGAGGCCACGCATCACCTCCACCGGCTGCTGCAGAGCGTGCGCGAGAGCGGCGCCAAGGTGGGCCTGGCCCTCAACCCGCTCACGCCCCTCACCGTGCTCGAGGGTGCGCTGGCGTACCTGGACCTCGCGCTGATAATGAGCGTGGACCCGGGCTTCGGAGGTCAGGAGTTCATCGGCGGCAGCGTGGCACGCATCGAAGCGGCGCGCCGGATGCGCGACCGCGTGAACCCCAACTGCGTCATCGAGGTGGACGGCGGCATCAACCTCCGCACCGCTCCGCTGGCAGTTGCAGCCGGCGCCGAGATCCTGGTGGCCGGCAGCGCCGTTTACGGTGGAGGGGCGAGCGTCCGCGAGAACGTCGCGGGGCTCCGCGCAGCTATCTCGAACGCCCTCTGAGTGCCGGCGCCTGCCGCCTGGCAGCTCGTTGTCGGTTACGCGGTGGCTACGCTACGGCCTCGAAGCGTCCGAGGGCTCGGAACCTGTCGTAGCGGGCTTTCCTGAGCTGTTGGCCCGTCATGTGCGTCAGCTGCGCCAGCTCCTCGATGAGCGCCAGCTTCACGAGCTCCATGGCATCGTCGGGAGCGTTGTGGGCGCCACCCAGCGGCTCGTCTATCACTCGGTCGACTACGCCGAGGGCAACCAGATCGCGCGACGTGAGCCGCAGGGCCTCCGCCGCACGTTCCGCCTCACCCGCATCGCGCCATAGGATGGCCGCGCAGGATTCGGGACTGATCACCGAGTAGATGGCGTTCTCCAGGATGAGCACCCGGTTGGCGACGCCAATGGCGAGCGCACCGCCGGAGCCGCCCTCGCCTATCACCACACTGAGTGCAGGTACCTCGAGTTCGCTCATGCGCCTGATGCTCTCAGCGATGACCCAAGCCTGGCCCTGCTCCTCTGCGGCGAGGCCCGGGTAGGCGCCCGGCGTGTCGATGAGCGTGATGACGGGCAGCCGGAACCGGTCCGCCATGTCGAACATGCGCATGGCCTTGCGGTAGCCGCTCGGGTGGCTCATGCCGAAGTTGCGGTAGATGTTCTCCTTGGTGTCCCGCCCCTTCTGCTGGACTATCACCACCACGCTGGTGCCTCCCAAAGTGGCCAGGCCGGTGACGATGGCAGGGTCGTCGCCAAGTGTGCGGTCGCCGTGCAGTTCCGTGAAGCCCGTGAAGGCGTGCTGGAGGTAGTCGAGCCCGGTGGGCCGCCCGGGAGCGCGCGCCACCTGCACACGCTGCCAGCGCGTGAGGTTGTCGTACGTGTCGCGCATGAGGCGATCGAGGCGATCCTGCAGGGCGTCGATCTCGTGGTTCAGGTCGATCTCCTGCTCGGCGGCGTATGCCCGCATGTCGCGGATCTTGGCCGCCAGGTCCTCGATGGGCTGCTCAAACGGTAGCGGCATGCAGCGCCTCCACGCTCTGGTCGGGCAAGCCCGTGGTGAGGAGCCTAAGCACGGCCGCTATGCGGTCCTTCAGTTCCTTGCGCACCACCACGTCGTCGACCATGCCCTTCTGAAGCAGGAACTCCGAACGCTGGAACCCCTCCGGCAGATCCTGCCGGATGGTCTGCTGGATGACCCTGGGGCCTGCGAACGAGATGAGCGCACCGGGCTCGGCGAAGATGACGTCGCCGAGGGTGGCGAAACTGGCGGTGACACCGCCGGTGGTCGGGTCCGTGAGGACCGCAACGTATGGAAGGCGCTTCTCGGACAGCGAGGAGAGCGCCACGGTGGTCTTGGCCATCTGCATGAGCGAGAGCGCGCCCTCCTGCATGCGCGCCCCACCTGAGGCGGTGACGATTATCAGGCTGCGGCCCTCGGCGGCGGAGCGCTCCGCCGCGCGGGCGATCTCCTCACCCACCACGGAGCCCATGGAGCCGGCCATGAACGAGAAATCCATGATGACGAGCCCGATGTCCAGCCCGGCAAGTTGCGCAGCGCCCGTGACGATGGCGTCGGGGTTGTCGGACTTCTTCTGCGCCTTCTCGATCCGTTCGACGTAGGTCTGGGTGTCTTCGAACTCGAGCGGATCCTGCGGCTTGATGCCACCGGACCACTTCACGAAGGTCCCTTCGTCCGCGAGCAGGTCTATGCGCGCGCTCACGGGCATGCGGTGATGGAAACCGCACTCGGGGCACAGGTACAGGTTGGCAACGAGGTCCTTGCGGTAGATCTGAGCGTGACAACTGTCGCACTTGAGCCACAGACCGGCCGGACTTGTGTCGTCTTCCTTGCGAGTCGGCTTGTTCCGCCTGAACAGCCTCTCAAGCGCCATGAGGCACCCCCTGGCCGCGGGTTGTGGCGGTACTCTCGTCGGTTCTACTCGGCACGCTGCATTGTAGCAACTGAATACTGCCTCCTCGTTACGGCTGCTCCGCCGGACCAGTGAGTTGGTCGGGTCCCAGCATCGGGTCGTCAGCAGCGTCCGCGGGATCGCGCCGCTCGTGTCCGGCCGGCGTTACCGGCGCCTCTTCCGCCTGGGCGCCTGCCCTCGCTTGAGCGTCTTGCTCCTGTCTCGAACCCGGGCCGGCCATCTCGCTACGGCCGGTGAAGCGCGCACCCTCCTCGATGTCCAGCGAGGCGGCCTTGACGTCCCCTATCAGTTCGCCGCCGTTCCAGATCTCCACCTTGCCCTTGGCGCGGAGGCGTTCCACCACCACTCGGCCGATGATCTTCACGTCGTCGGCCTCTACGCTGGCGCCCTCAACGACGCCGGACTCCGCCACCTCGAGCGCACCGTCCACCTTCACGTCGCCTCGCACCACCCCGTGCACACGCACTCGGCCTCTTGCCTCCAGCTGACCGGTGATGATGGTGCCCCGTTGGATGTACGTGAACGGCTCGACCTTGCCGCCGCCAGCACTGGCCGGCGCAGCCGTCCGCGGTCCACCGCCCCTCGCCCCGGACGCGTCGGCCTTCGCCGACAGTCCGCTCTTGCCTGCATTCTCGGCGCGACGCCTGAACATGCCCTCTTATACCGCGCAGGGCTAGTCACCGTGACCTTGAGAGGACCCGTGGAGCGTCGTATCCTTCTCTCGTGGAGAGCGCTCGAGTCGTCCTGGTCACGAACGTGGGCCAGGGTTATGGTCGCGCCGTCGCCCTGGCTTACGGGCGCGCGGGGTACGACGTGGTGTGCGCCGATAGGGACGTGGATCTGGCCGCCAAGACCGCCTCGGAGGTCGAGGAACTCGGCGGGCAAGCCATCCCTATCCAGGCCGACATGACCACGCAGATGGACGTGCTCTCCGCCTACCAGAAGGTCATGGAGATCTTCGGGGCGCTCGGTGGGGTGGTGCATACCGCCGCGCAGGTCAGCTCCACACCCTTCGAGGAACTGGGCGAGGGTGAGTTCTTCGAGATGATCGCCGAGAACGTGAGGAGCACCTTCCTCGCTCTCAAAGCCGCTTCGCGCCTTCTCTCCAACGGCTGGGTCGTCATCATCGCGCCGCCCACGGTTGGCTCCGTACAGATGCACGCCGCGCAGGGGGCACTGCGTGAGATGGTGCACGGCTTCCGCCGGCGCTTCACGTACCCCCGCGTTAACCTGGTGCTGCCGTCCAGGCCGCCATCCGACCCGCGCCACGACCAGGCGCTCGTGCGTGCCGTGCGTTACCTGGGTTCGCCCGAGTCCGCCGGGGTCTCCGGTCAGGTCATGGACGTTGATCTGCCTCACCCGCCGCGCATCACCGATTCTCTGCTGCCCGAGGTGCGCGCCGCTCTCGATCCGAACGTGCGCCAGTCCGAAGAGGACGACTTCGACTGGCTGGCCGACGACGCCGACGACCTGGCCGGTCCGGGCCTTCCGGGCGGCGATCTTGGCTGGGATGAGGAAGTGGACAGCGCCGAAGGGGAGCCTCGGCTCCGCAGTTCCACGCGCCGCTACCCCGCGGCCGCTGCAGACCGCCTCTGGTCCGCCGACCACGCCGATCTTCCGGCGCGTGGCGGTACGCCCGAGGACGGCGAGGAGGCCCGTGGCCCGGATGAGTACGAAGCCAGCCACTACGATGCTCACGAGGAGTATGACGAGCACGACGACTACGACGATTACGATCACTCGGAGCAGTGGGCCTACGACCTCGGTCTGCCCGAGGGTCCGGCGCTCAGGCACCTGGTAGCAAACGACGATCCCCTGGACGGGGATTCGTATGCTTCCGGCCACGAATCCGCCAAGGACCTGTACGGAGACCTCGCCAGCCTCGACCTCGTCGAGGACGAGGAGGACAGGCGCGGCTCCCACAACGAGCCCCGCCGCTAACCGACGTGCGCTGCCCCTACTGCTCGGCCGACGACACCAGGGTCATCAACTCGCGCCCTTCGGACGAGGGTGCGGCTATCCGCAGGCGCCGCGAATGCGTGGCCTGCTCGCGGCGCTTCACCACCTACGAACGCGCCCAGTTCGAAGCCCTCATGGTGCGCAAGCGCTCGGGCCGCGTGGAGGCCTTCGATCCCGACAAGCTGCTGGGCAAACTGCGCATCGCCGCCAACAAGCGGCCGGTGAGCGAGAAGCAGATCCGCGAGTTCGCGTACGGCTTCGAGGACGAGACGAACGCCCCTGAGATCTCCAGTGAGGAGATCGGCAGGCGCGTCCTGCGGTTCCTGCAGGAGGCCGACGCCGTGGCTTACATAAGGTTCCTGAGCGTCTATCACGATTTCGATTCGGTGGACCGCTTCATCGAAGAGATCCAGCAGTTGCCGGCGAAGCCTGAAGGAGCGGTGGCGCCACCGCCCGACACAGCCGCGCCCGGACCACAGGAGGCGCGGCAACAGCCGCAGCCGGCGCAGGAGCCGGACGAGAACCCTAACTGAGTCTGCGCCCCAGCTTCAGGTGTCCCAAACCACGGTCGAGCCGCCGGGCTCCTTGGTGACCACCAGGCGGGCCGGGAGCCTCGCGCTGAGCTCGGGCACGTGGGTGATGACGCCTACCATCCGCCCCTCGCTCGTAAGCGATTCAAGCACGCTGGTGACAGCCTCGAGGGTTGCCCGGTCGAGGGTGCCGAACCCTTCGTCCAGGAAGAGCGCGCCCAGGGCGGCGCTGCCCGCCAGCGTGTCCGACAGCGCGAGCGCCAGAGCGAGGCTCGCCACGAAGCTCTCGCCGCCGGAGAGAGTGCGGGCCGAGCGCAGCTCGCCGCCGGCCCAGGCGTCCGCCACGAGGTAATCGCCGGCTTCGAGCCGCAAGTCGTAGCGGCCGTCCGTAACTAGCTGCAGGATGGCCGAGGCACGCCGCGCCAGGACCTGCTGCACTTGCGTCAGGAGATGCTCGGGGAAACGGTGGCCGTGCAGGTCCGTGTTCAGCTGATGATGCAGCGCGTGCTTGGCGTCCAGTTCGGTGAGCTCGCGGCGTAGAGCAACGGAGCGCTTGAGGCGCTCCTTCGCCTGCTGCAACCGACCGCGCGACGCCCCCACCTGCTGTTGCGCCTCCACCAGTGCGTGCCGGCGCCCCACCAGCTCCGCCTCCCCTTCCTCAGTGCGGTGGGTGGCGTGAACCAACTGGGCCTCCAGGGTGCGCGGTGCGTCAGGCAGCGGGGGCCGCGCGGCCAGGGCCGCGGCCAGCTCCACGTCGCGGCGGTCCAACTGGGCCACCTCCTGCTCGTGCGCCTGGACCTGCGCCTCCATGGACTGCAGTTCCTGCGGCGCCAGGGCAGCTTCCGTCACCGCGGCCACGTCCAAGAAGCCGGAGCCGTCCAAGGCGGCCGCCAACGCTTCCTGCGCGCGCACCAGATCGGCCTCGAACAAGGCTTGGTTCTCCGTGGCGAGGCCCAGGCGTGCTGCGGCGGCCTCGGCCTCACGGCCGGCCTCGGCCAAGCCCTCGTCAACGCCCAGCAGCGTGGCTCGAGCCGCTTCGAGCTCCTCCTGGCGCTCTTGCAGGAGCCTCGAGAGAGGCTCGCCCAAGGGCGCGACCACGTGGGCCTCGGCCAGCCGCGCCTCCAGCGCGCTCGCGTGGGCGGCCAACGCGGCTTCCTGCTTGTCGCGTAGCTCGTTCTTCAGCTTGCGGCCACTGTGCTGCCCGTAGCGGCTACCGCCCTCGGGCTCCTGCTCATCTCCGTCCTCCGCCGGAACCACACCGTGCCCCTGCAGCTCGCGGACGCTTTCGTCAAGCGCGGCAACCGCTGCCGTCAGGCTCTTCTCGGTCTCTTCGCACCGCAGCTGGGCGTGGGTGAGGTCCGCTTCCTGGCGGGCCAAGGCGGTACGCGCAACCTCGTACTCAGCCCGCGCGGTTTCGAGCTCTGCCTTGGCGGCGTCTCGGGCAGACTCGGCGGCCGCCAGATCGGGTGCGTGGCCGGCGGGCTCGTGGGCACCGATGGGCGCACCGCACACGGGGCACGGTTCTCCCGGTTCCAGCCCGGCGCGCACCGCCGCGGCGAGGTCGGCACGGCGCACGCGTTCGAGCTCCTCCTCTGCGAGGGCGGCCCGCTCCCGCAACCGTTTGCCGGGCTCCGTCCGCGCCTCCAGGTCGGTGCGAGCCGCCGCCACCACCGCTTCCAAGCGTGCCGCCCCCTCACGGGCAGCCGCGAGCGCTTCTTCCGCCGCAGCCCGCGCAGCCACGGCGCGCTCGAAGCCCGGCACGAGGGAAAGGGCCGTGGCCCACGCGTTCCAGGCGTGGGGATCCAGCGCCTCTGCCCGGCCCGCTCCTGCTGCCATCTCCCTGGTGCCGCCGTAAGCGCTGAGCACGGCCTCCATGGGGAGAGCGCCGTCGAGCGCTCCGGTCTCGGCCGTCAGTTCGGCGATCCGCCGTTGGGCGCCGACCCGGGCCGCCTCGGAGTCGGTCCGAGCCTTGCCGAACGCCTGCTTGGCAGCCTCCAGTTCGGCCGTACGCTCAGCCGTAGCCTTCCTGGCTGCAGTAACGCGCTCCTCCGCCTGAACGGTCTGCGCTACCTGCGGCGCCACTGCCGCAGCGCGCCGCCCCAGTTCCGCTTTGCGCTTCACTTCGGCCAGGGCAGGGCCAGCTGCCGTGAGTCTGGCGCGCCTTTCGCCCAGCTGCACCTTCTCACTCAGGAGCCTGGCGCTCTCACGCCACTCCCTCAGGGTAGCCTCCAGTTGGCTGGTGGCCTGGCTCTCAGCGGCCACGAACCGCTCGAGCTCCGCCAGTTCCTCTTCGCCACTGGCTATGGCGTCCTGGCTCACGTCGCCGTACTCGGTGCTAAGCAGTGTTCGGCGAGCGTCGCCCTCGCCTTTCAACTGGGCCGCCCGGGTGCTGGCGAGGCGCTGGATGGCCTCCACCCGGTCGAGCCCGAGCAGTGAGGCCAGCAGTTGACGCCGGAGCCCCGCGTCGCCCCTCAGGAACTCGTCGAAAGCCCCTTGTGGCAGGAGCACAGCACGGGTGAAGCCGTCGTAATCGAGGCCCACTATCTCTTCCAGCGCTTGGTTGGCCTCCTTGACCTTGTCGCTCTCGGCCAGCTGGCGCCAGCCACCTGCGACCTGCTGATCGGCCACCTCGATGCGGACCTCGGTAGCGGCGCCTGAGGCCTTGCGCTGCGCCACGCGCGTGGCGCGGTACACGCCCCGCGCCGTTCTGAACGTCAGCTGGGCGAACAGGGAATCTGCTCCGGGGCTTATGAGCCCGCTCAGCCCCTTGCCTCCCAGCCGCGCCGTCTTGCCGTACAGCACGTACGTGATGGCGTCCAGCAGCGTGGATTTGCCAGCTCCGGTAGGACCGGTCACTGCGAACAGCGCCGTATCGGCGCCCTGCCAGTCCACCGTCGTGTGCTGCCGGTAGACCGTGAAGCCCTCGAGTTGCAGCTCGAGCGGGGTCACGCGCTCACCTCGTCGTGCAGCGCCTGGAACAGGTCGACCAACGCGTCGGGCGTCTCCATCCCCTTCTCCTCCACGAGGTACGCGCGGTACGCGTCTACCAGTGAGAGGGCTCGCAGGTCGATCTGCTCGAGGTCCGTCTCGGTCTCCCCTGGCAGCAGCTGCTCCACGGTCAGCAGGTCGGGGAGGTTCTGCTGCAGGCGCTCCTTCAGGCCAGGCTTGGGGCGCTCGAGCCTGATGACGAGCTTGAGCCAGCCGTCCAGCTCGCGGAGCTCGTCGAACTTAGCGTCGAGTTCCTCCTCCGTGAGCTGCACGCGGAACAGCTTGCGCCCCGCCGACAGCGGCAACGGGGTCACTACGCTCGGCTTCCCAGGCTCGGCCTCGATGAGCAGTGCCGATTTGGCGTCGCCTACCTCACCGAAGTCGAGCTGTAGTGGGCTACCGGAGTACCGCGCCTTGTTGGCGGGCAAGCCCACCACGCCCTGCGGTTTGTGGATGTGGCCGAGCGCCACGTAGTTGGCGCCGTCGGGAACGATGGAGGCAGGCACCGTGTAGCTCGAAGTGCAGTGGAAAGCGTACTCGGAGTTCGAGAGCGTTGCGCCCTCGAAGGTGGTGTGCATGGCCAGCACGTTCACGCTGCGGTGACCGAAGCCGTGCGTGAGGTTCTGGACCAGCTTGCGCATGACCTCGCGGTAACTGTCGCGCTGGGCGCCCAGGTCCTTATGCAGCAGGGCGTCGGCGTCTATCATGCGCCGCTCCGAGAGGAAGGGCAGCGCGGCCACCTTCAGGTGCCCGGCGGGGAGCTCCAACTCAACGAGCCCGCCCTGACCGGCGGGTCGGAACGAGCCCACGGTGCGGACCTTGGCGAGTTCGAGCACCTTCGAGACGGCGTCCAACCGCGCCGGCGAATCGTGGTTGCCGGCGATGACCACGCTGGGTATGCCGGCGGCGCCGGTGCGGAGGAAGAAGTCGTATACGGCGTCCTCGGCGGCCGCGCTGGGGTTGCGTGAATCGTAGACGTCGCCGGCCACGATGATGGCGTCCACCCGTTCGGACACGGCCAGGTCGGCCAGTTCACCGAGCACGGCGCGGACCTCCGGGGTCCGGTCGACGCCGTGAAGCGTCCGGCCCGCGTGCCAGTCTGCAGTGTGCAGGATCCTCATATGCCTTGAGTCTACGCAGTGGCAGCGACAGCTGATGACGCCCGCCACCAGGCGTCCCCCTGGGCGCCATGGGGACGCCACAGGCAGGTTGCTATCATCCACGCGTGAACGTGGCCCCGTCAGGTACGCATCTGCCACCGGAGTTCGTGGCGCGCATGCGCGCCCTCCTTGGCCCCGAGGACGCGAGCGCCCTCGTAGAGGTGCTCGGGCGGCCGGCCGACGTGGGCCTGAGGCTGAACACGCTGCGCGGCCAACCAGAGGATCTGCTGGCGAAGCTGCCGTGGCACCTCGAGGCCGTGCCCTGGTGCCCTACCGCGTACGTCGTGAGCGCGGCCGCGCCGCAGGCGGGTGCGCCAACCGGTACCGACGAGGCAACCCCGCTCTCCCCCGGCCGGCACCCCTATCAACTGACCGGCGCCTACTACCTGCAGGACCCGGCGGCCACCGCTGTGGCGGAAGCGCTGGCGCCGGTCCCGGGCGAACTGGTCCTCGACCTGGCGGCCGCTCCGGGCGGGAAGAGCACGCACCTGGCCGCCCTCATGGGCGGTCAGGGCTGGCTGGTGGCGAACGACGTGCACCCGCAGCGCGCGCAGGCGCTGGTTGGCAATCTGGAGCGCTGTGGCGTGGGCAACGCCACGGTTACGAGCGAGACGCCCGCGCGCCTCGCCCAGGCGTGGCCGGGCTTGTTCGACAGGGTGCTGCTGGACGCGCCCTGTTCGGGCGAGGGCATGTTCCGCAAGTCGGAGGACGCCCTGGCGATGTGGAGCTTGGAGAACGTGCAGCACTGCGCCGCGAGGCAGGGCGATCTGCTGCGCGAGGCGGCCCGCCTGGTGAAGCCGGGCGGGTACCTGGCCTACTCGACCTGTACGTTCGCTCCCGAGGAGAACGAGCGTGCCGTGGCGCGCTTCCTGACCGAGAGCGGCTTCCAGATCGTGCCCCTCAACCTGCCTGGCACCCAGCCGGGTCGGCCGGATTGGGCCGACGACGTGGTACCGCGGCCGGAACTCGCGGGCGCGGCCAGGGTGTGGCCGCACCGCGCACCTGGCGAGGGGCACTTCGTGGCGCTGTTGAGGCGACCTGAGACCCCGAACGTGGCCGCGCCCGCTCCAGGTGCACAGCGCCACGGCAAGCGGCGCAGGGGCCGTGGGGCCGACGGGCCTGCGGCACCCTCGCGTCAGGCTGTCGAAGCGTGGCGGGAGTTCGCCGAGGGAGCCCTGGCAGAGGGCTGGGCGGAGGCCCTCGCACCCACGGCGGTGAGCGGCGCTTGGCTGCTGCACGTGCCCGAACGCGATCTGCCAGGCGGCGCCCTGCCCCAGGCCGGGCTCAGGGTGCTGCGCCACGGCCTGCAGCTTGGGCGCCTGCACGAGTCCCCGCGGTCGGTACGGATCGAGCCGGCTCACGCGCTGGCCATGTGGCTGCCGCCGGGCGCGGCGCTGCAAAGGCTGTCGCTGGCGTCCGCGAGCGAGCTACTGGTGCGCTTCGTGGCCGGCCTCGAGGTCGAGGCGCCCGGCGCCCCCGGCTACTTACGAGTGGAGGTGGACGGGTTGCCGCTCGGTTGGGGCAAGCGCAGCGGCAACGTGGTGAGGAGCCTGCTGCCGAAGGGCCTCCGGCAAGCGGCCTGAGGCTCGGCGCCGGCGCGGGCCGCTTGGCGGCTTGGTCAGCGCACCTGGCTCTCGAACAGTTGCGGCCGGTCGAGCGCCCGCACGAGGATCAGCAGGAGCAGCGCGTCCACCACGAGCAGGGCGGCGGCGATGCCGATGATCACCCCCACCGAGAGGAGCATTATCCCGGTGAACTGGCCCACCACCAGGCCCAGCACCGGCAGCACCATCACCCCACCGAACTGATACGCGGCCTGGAAGGTCATCACGCGCGCGCTGATGAAGACGTTAGTGAGGATGACCCCGGTACTCAGGAGCGGGATCACCAGCCCCAGCAGCGGTAACCAGTTGACGGTCGGGAAGAACGCCCGCCCGAAACTGGCCCAGCCGACCGCGTTCACGCTCACCAGCGTCAGAGCGAACGTGCCGAGAGTCAGCCCCATGCCTACGAGGAAGGCTGCCAGGCTCTTGCCCACGAAGAGCTCCAGCAGCGAGGCGGGGCTGAACAGGAGCCCCTCCAGAGTGCCGCGCTCCTTCTCGCCGGCGAAGCTGTCGGCGGTCACGGTGCTCACGGCCATGATGGGTATCAGCAGGAAGAACGCCGCCAGCAGGTAGTTGGCTATGAAGAAGGCGAACATCTGCTCGGGGTCCGCCAGGCTCGCCAGACCGGCAGGCAACAGGCCCTCGGGCAGTCGCTCCAGGACCTGCTGCATCTCCGAGAGATCCTCGGCGTCCAAGTACAGGAGGGCGGCCAGCAGACCACCGGGCATCAGGACTCCCAGCATGAGCGGCACGATGATCATGGGCAGCCATACTTGGATGTTGCCTCTGATGGCGGCGACGTCTTTGAGGGCGATGGCGCGCACGGTCCTGACCCGCATCAGCCGGCTCCGTCGTCGTCTGGCGGCGCGCCCGGCGTAGCGGTCGCCACGGGCGGCAGGTGGGTGATCCGCACGGGCGCGCCGGCCTGCACGCGGAAGTAGATGTCCTCGAGGCTCTCCTGTCTAACGGCGGCGCCGTAGAGCGCTACCTGCGCCGAGAGGGCGCGGAGCAGCGTCGGCACCTCTTCCAGGTCGTCCAGGCGCAACCGACTCCGCCACAGCCGGCGGCCGGCCTCTTCCACCGAGTCTGCTTCTTCCGACGTCACTCCTGTGGTGTCCAGCGGTGGCAGAGGCGCCTCGCTCAGCACCTCCAGGGTCACGCCCGGCCGGTGCCTGGCCCGCAACTCGTCGAGGGAGCCCTCGTCCAGCAGTTCGCCCTGCCTGATCATCAGGAAGCGCTGGCACACGAGTTCCAGCTGCTGCAGGAGGTGGGAACAGATGAGCACCGTAGTGCCCCATTCGCTCTGAAGCTGGCGGATCGACTGGAGCACCAGCCGGGTGCCGTCGGGATCGAGCCCGTTGGTGGGTTCGTCCAGGAACAGGAGCCTGGGCTTGTGCAGCAGCGCCTTGGCCAGACCCAGGCGCTTGCGCATGCCCGTGCTGTAGGCACTGACGGGCCTCTCATCGGCCTCGTCCAGGCCGAAGAGCTCGAGCAACTCGGCGGGGCGCGACTGCTCCTCCACCCCGTACAGTTCCGCGAAGAAGCGCAGGTTGGCGGGGCCGCTCATGTGGGCGTAGAAGGCGGCGGATTCCGTGAGGACGCCGCTAGCAGCGCGCACCTGGTCGCCACACTGCAGGGGGTCCACGCCCAGGACCTTGAGCTCACCCTCGTCGGGTCTCAGCAGGCCGCAGAGCAGGCGGATCATGGTGGTCTTGCCGGAACCGTTCGGGCCTATCAGCCCCACCACGTCGCCTTCGGCCACGCCGAAGGAGAGTTCTCGGACCGCGGCCTCATCTCCGAACGTCTTGGTCACCCGCCGAGCTTGAATCACCTCAGCAGCGAGGAGGCCTCGTCGTCGGTGACGACCGTGCTGCGCTCCTCGGCGCGCGTGGCCCAGGCAGGGAACGGGAAGGTGACCAGCACGGGCGTCGGAACGTCCGGCTGGTGCACCACCATGGTGCCGGGCGCCAGGATGGTGGTGCGTAGGCGCGTGCTGGCAGGCATGAAGCGGTACTCGGGCCTCTCCGCCTCCGCCGCGTCCAGCCTGCCTGCCACGCGCACGGCGGCGTTCGACACTATGCGGCGCTCCACCTCGCTGGCCGTCTGCTGGGCGCCGATGAGGATGACACCCAGACTGCGGCCACGCTCGGCGATGTCCAGAAGCACGTCCTTGATGGGGCTGGCCCCCTCCGCCGGAGCATACTTGTTGAGCTCGTCCAAGACCACGAACAGCTTGCCACCCACGCCCTGCTCCTTGGCACCGAACAGACCCTTGAGCACCACTCCCACCACGAACATCTGCGCCAGTGGCGCCAGCTGGTGGATGTCTATGACGTGGACCTGCGCCTGACCGCCCAGTACGTCGAGCCGGGCGTTCTGGAGCGCCTTGGGCCCCAGATCGCCTCGCACGAGGTTGGCGAGATGCTTCTGGGCTCCGCGCAGCCGGCGCACCAGCGCCTCCCGCGTGCCTCTGGCTTGCGCCGCTATCCAGCGAGGATCGCCGCCCTTCTGGCGGGTTCCGTCGTCGTCCTCATCGTCGGCACCCTCCAGCAGCAGCTTGTGCTCGATGTAATCCACCAGATCGCCGAAGCTGCGCAGCCGCGCGGTGGGCGCCACGCGCTGGAAGAAGTGCTCGGAGGTGAGTCCGTCGTCCTCGCCGATGCGGCCCGTGGGTCCGTCCGCCTGCGTAGCCTCCAAGGGCACGTAGTCGCCGACCTCGAGGTAAGCGGCGTCGCCCTTCTGCGCCTGCGCCACCTGGAAGAGTCTCTCTTCCACGTGCTGGAGCAGGAACTCCAGCTGCGACATGGCGCCCACGCCCGCGAAGGCGAAGGGCAGCATGCGCTGCTGGCAGAACTCGCGCACGGTCCACGCGTACGGCTTCACGCCTTCGCGCTGCGCCACGTCAGCAACCAGCGCGTCTCCGGGCTGGGCCCGGGGCGGACCGTGAAGCGCACAGCTTTCGAACGGCCCGGCCTTCAGGCCGAGGACCGCGTAGCGACTACGTTCGGTGCCCTGTCGAGCGGCGAAGCTCTTCTCCTCCTTCTCGTAACGGGCGTTGCGCTGATCGAGAAATAGTAGGTCCTCGCCCTTGACGTTGAACACCACGGCGCGCCCAGCGCTCGGGTCCTTCAGTAGCGGTGCGCCGTCCTCCTTGTTGGTTCCGTGAAACAGCGCGTAGAGCAGGAAGAGCGCGTAGCTCGTCTTGGTGGCCACCCCTGAGATGCCCGAGATGTTCACGTGCGCTCCGCGCGTGCCGTCGATGAACTCGAGGTTGAGGTACGCCGGGTCGCCGCTGCGGAGCACGCCGGCCGGCAGGCGGGAGTTCATGCCGTCCACGTACAGCGCCATCTCGAGCGCCTTGCCCTGCGCCAGGTACACCGTGTCGCCGGGCAGGGGCGGCAGGTACTCCTCCGGGTCGAGCCTGGTGACCAGCACGTGGGCGGCGTAGCTCACCTCGGCCGGCATGAGCCCGTCGGCTATGAGCTCGGTGTCGCTCTCGAACTGCACACCTTCGTGGCGCCTGCGGACCTGGTCGATGACACCGTAGAAGGTGACGCCGCGCTCTCCACCGGCGGGGTCGGCCGTGGTGAGCGTTACCACGTCGTCCAGTCGGGCACGACTGCCGGGCGTGACGGCGAACCAGAACGACACGGGCGTGGCGTCCTCCGTGCCGAGCACACGGCCTATGGGTGTTGCGGGTGGAGTGGCTGCGCCTGCTTCGGTCATGGACTGGTGCTCCTAGCGGTGAGGGCCGAGAAGGTACGGCGCCTCAGCAGCGGTGCGCTGCCGAGCCGGCGCTTCAAGGTCTGTTCCAGGGCGCGCACTGGTAGCAGCTGCTGCGGAGCCCGCGGGTCCTGGTGGCTCCTGGTACCGAAGCGCGGCAGGGTCGCGCAGCTCCAATCGGCCACCTGGCGCGCCCATTCTAGTTGAGTGTCCGGTCGGCTACCGGCGTACGCCTGCAGCCTCACGCTGCCAGCAAGGGTGTGCGCCCAGGCGCCCGGGTCCCGCAGCCGCAGGTACCACTCGAAGCGAGCAGATTCGCCCTCCCCGACCACGTACAAGGGTGACCTCTCCCCTGCCTGCAGTGCACGCACCACGGCGAGCGCAGCGGGCGGCAGGCGCTGCGCCTGCACGGTCTTCAGGTAGCCGAGCAGGCGGCGGTCGGCGCTGGGCAGTGGGCGTGGGCCGTCGCAGACCAGCAGCCCCGCGCCTAACCCGGACAGGAGCCTGGTGGCTAGGTTGCTTTCGGCCTGGCGCATCTTGGCCTGCAAGAGGCGCACGGGCGCGTCCATGTCGTTCTCAGGTGTTGCCGCTACCAGGTACTCCACCCGCTGGCCGCCACCCTGGGCTTCCAGGGCAAGGGAGCCACTTTCGGCGCGGCCGCCGCCCAGAGCACACCAGCGCTCCACTATGGGAGCGGCGGCGTGCTCGGCCTGCTCCACACCGGGCCTGCTGCGGATGGCGCCTACGGCGCAGCTACCCAGGGCGCCGAAAACGAACGTCTCGTCCTCCACCAATAGGCGCGCGTCCACGCGCCGCACCCCGTCCAGGAACAGGATCTGCTCGACCTCCAGGCCGGCGCCACCGGCCAGGGGGCGCCAGTCCGGCAGGGCCAGCTCGGGCCCCAAAGCCTCCGCTGGCAGCGGCTTCGTGCCCTCGTCATCCGCGTCGTCGCCCTCGGGTTGCAGGTAACCGGCGTCCTGTACGGAGCCGACGTGATCCACGCCCCACGGTTCAAGGCGCACGCTGCGGAAGAGCGAGGTGAGTGGCTGGTCGGTCGAGGCGTCGCTCATGCTCACGGTCCAGAGGTGGTTCGGGTGGTGCACCTTACTGCTTGGCGGCGGTGGTGCTTAGCTACGTGCCATCTTAACGGGGGACTGCGACAGGTAACGCCGCAGCTACCCGGACGTGAGGGGAGTAGAGCCGCGGCACACTCAGCCAGAGTCACGGCGGCGAAGCGCCCCACTGTACATGCGGCGCTGGAACGTGCTAGATTACCGTTTGGCTTCGACTTTGCCGCCCCGATCAGAACGGCAGAGCCCTGAAACGCTAGTTTGCTAGGACGTGACAACCGTGAAGACTTACTTTCCGAAGGAGATCACCAACGACTGGGTCGTGATCGACGCAGACGGTCAGACCGTTGGTCGTCTGGCCACCCAGATCGCTTCGGTGCTCAAAGGCAAACACAAGCCCACCTACACCCCCAACCAGCCCGGCGGCGACTTCGTGGTCGTAGTGAACGCCGAGAAGGTGGCCTTCAGCGGGCGCAAGCTCGACCAGAAGGTGTACACCCGCTACACGGGCTACCAGGGCGGTCTCCGTGAGACCACCGCCCGTGAGATGCTGGACAAGCACCCCGAGCGCGTTCTGGAACGCGCCGTATGGGGCATGCTGCCCAAGACGCGCATGGGGCGCCGCCTCATCCGTCGCCTGAAGGTGTACGCCGGCCCGGCTCACCCGCATGAGGCGCAGCAGCCCAAGAAGTTGGAGTTGGCCTGATGGAACAGTTCTACGGAACCGGTCGGCGCAAGGAAGCCGTCGCCCGCGTATTCCTCCGTCCTGGCAGCGGCCGCATCTCCGTGAACGGCCGCGAGTTCCAGGAGTACTTCCGCGGCATCCTGGTGGGCGTGCAGGCCCTTGAGCCCCTCAAGGACACCAACACCGCCGGGCGTTTCGACGCCGTCATCACGGTCAAGGGCGGGGGCCCCAGCGGCCAGTCCGACGCCATCAAGCTCGGCGTGGCCCGTGCCCTCCTGAAGCTCGATCCGAACTTCCGCCCGCTGCTCAAGCAGAAGGGCCACCTCACGCGCGACGCTCGCATCGTCGAGAGCAAGAAGTACGGCCTGAAGAAGGCCCGCCGCGCGCCGCAGTACAGCAAGCGCTGAGGCTACAGCTCGCCCACGGCGAGTACCCCTTACGCGTACCGGGCGAGGCGTGTGTCCGTTGGCACCGCCTCGCTTCGTTATTGCAGCCCCATCACCTCGCGCGGCCGGCCGTAGCCGACGCGCCCCCGGAGTAGCAGATGAGCGTCCTACAAGCCATCGTCCTCGGCATCGTGCAGGGTCTCACGGAGTTCCTGCCCGTCAGCAGTTCCGGGCACCTGGTGCTCACGCACTACTTCCTGGGCTGGGGCGATTCGCTCGACCTGTACGTGGACATAGCCACGAACACGGGCACCCTGCTGGCCGTCCTCATCTTCCTCCGCAAGGACGTGGCGAAGGCGTTCACCGGCTTCTTCCGCGGTCTCGTGTCGGCTGAGGGTCGGATGGAGGAGGGCTGGCGCCTGGCGCTGCTGGTGATAGTCGGGTCCATCCCCACCGCCATCATCGGGCTGGCCATGCGCAACGTGTTCCACGAGCTCAACAGGCCCGTGCCCGTGGCGGTAGCGCTGCTCGTCACCGGCTTCGTCCTCTGGTTCGCGCCGCGCTCCGGGCCCAAGCACACCGTCAGGCAGATCACGTTCCTGGACGCCCTCATAGCCGGCACCGTGCAGGGCCTCGCCGTCATCCCCGGCATCTCGCGCTCCGGCTCCACCATCGCCGCCCTCCTGGCGCGCGGTGCGGACAAGGACCTGGCGCCCAAGCTGTCGTTCCTGCTTTACCTTGTCGTCTCGTTCGGCGTGGCCGTCATCGGCATCGACGAGGTGCGCGGCGCGGACATCCAGGTGGCGCCGCTCATCGCCATGACCGTAGCGTCGTTCCTCGTTGGCTACGCTGCTCTGCAGGTGGTGTTCGCGCTGCTGAGGCGCGGGCAGTTCCGCGTGTTCTCCCCTTACCTGTGGGTGGTCGGAGCGTTCACCCTCATCTACGCTCTGTTCATCGCGTAGTCCGCCCAGACGCACGCCTGACACGAGTAATACAGGGAGTTCGGGCGGTATTTCGCCACGCTATGATGCCCTTATTAGGAGGCGCCTTTAATGGAAGTCGTCACCCGCATAGCCCCATCGCCTACCGGTGACCCTCACGTAGGAACGGCCTACATCGGCCTCTTCAACTACGTGTTCGCCAAGCACCACGGCGGCAAGTTCATACTCCGCCTCGAGGACACCGATAGGCAGCGCTACTCCGAAGGGGCCGAACAACGCATCCTGGAGATGTTCACCTGGCTCGGCATCGAGCCCGTCGAGGGCCCCGGCATCGGCGGCGACAACGGTCCGTACAGGCAGAGCGAGCGCCTGAGCGTTTACAGGCAGCACGTGCAGTCGCTGCTGGACGCGGGTAAGGCGTACCGGGCGTTCGAGACCGCCGAGGAACTGGACGCCATGCGCACCGAGCAGAAGCGCCTGAACCGGCCGCTTGGCTACGACGGGCGGGGCCGCAGCCTGCCGAAGGAGGAGCAGGAACGCCGCGCCGCAGCGGGCGAGCCGCACGTGGTTCGGCTCATCACCCCGGACGAGGGCGAGGTGACGTTCGTGGACCGCCTGCGCGGTGAGGTCACCATCCCCGCCACGGAGGTGCGCGACCTCGTGCTCTTCAAGAGCGACGGCTACCCCACCTACCACCTGGCCAACGTGGTGGACGATCACCTCATGGGCGTCACCCACGTCATCCGCGCGGAAGAGTGGATCTCCAGCACCCCGCTTCATCTCCTCCTCTACCAGGCGTTCGGCTGGAACCTGCCCGAGTTCATACACATGCCGCTCCTACGCAACCCGGACCGAAGCAAGGTGAGCAAGCGCAAGCTCGACACCTCGGTGGATTCTTACCGCCAGCAGGGCATCCTGCCAGAGGCGCTGCTGAACTTCCTGGCCACCATGGGCTGGAGCATGCCCGACGGTCGCGAGGTGTTCAGCGTGGCAGACATGACCGAGCAGTTCGATATCGACCGCGTCTCTCTCGGTGGGCCCATCTTCGACCTCAAGAAACTGCGCTTCTTCAACACCCGCTACCTGCGCGAGGAACTGAGCTTGGACGACGTCGCCGAACGAGTGACCCCGCTCTTCGAGGCGGCGGGGTACGAGTGGGACGACGAGGATTACCTGCTGGACGTGGTGGACGTGCTCAGGCCCCGGGCCGAGACGCTCATGGACCTGGTGGATCAGGCGGGTTACTTCTTCCGTGACTCCCTGCGCTACGACGAAGCGGCCCGCAAGCAGCTGGCCGCCGGGCAGGCGCACCTGCAGGGCGTGGAACGCGAGCTCTCCATGCTCGAGTTCTTCGATTACGACGGCGTGGACGACATGCTCCGCGACTACGTGCAGGACCAGGCGGTGGCTATGGGCAAGGTGCTCATGCCGCTGCGCGCGGCCCTCACCGGCACCACCCAGGCGCCCGGCGTCACCGATCTCATCGTGGTGCTGGGCAAGCGAGAGTCGCTGAGGCGCATCGGCCAGGCCCTCACCTTCATCGACGCCGGCCTACCCGACGACGACCCGCAGCGAGCGCTCGAAGAGGAACGGGCCCGCAAGGCCGCCGAGGCCAAGGCTCGCACCAGCCACAGCAAGAGCCGCGGGCCGGAGTTCGCGGCTGGCGAACACGTGGAGAGCGGTCAGCGCGCCGCCGGAGACGAGCCCGCCTGATGAGCTGGTTCGACAGGCTCCGGCAGGGTCTGGGCCGCACCCGCACTGGCATGGGCGCGGACACCTCCCGAACCCCGGCGGCTTCCGCCTGGGAGATGGACTGGGAGGACCTGGAGTTCGCCCTCATCGGTGCGGACGTGGGCGCCAAGCTGGCAGCCACCGTGGTGCAGGACGCCAAGCAGGAGCGCGAGCGTGGCACGCCCTTCGTGGAGGCGCTCGAGAAGGCCCTTCTGGACCAGCTGGAACCGGACCGCATGCGCCAGAAGCTGCGCCGGGTGGGCTTCGATCTTGACGTCACCCGCAAGCTGGTGGAGCCCAGAGGCAAGGTCATCATGATCGTGGGCGTGAACGGTGTAGGCAAGACCACCACCATCGCCAAGCTGGGCGCGTACTACCAGCGGCACGGCCGCAAGGTCATGTTCGCCGCGGGCGACACGTTCCGGGCGGCAGGCAGCGCCCAGCTGGCAGTGTGGGGCGAGCGGCTGGGCATACCTACCGTGACGGGGCCGGACGGCGGCGATCCCGCCTCGGTGGCGTTCGACGCCGCCCAGCAGCGCCTGGCCAAAGGGGCGGACCTGTTGATGGTGGACACGGCCGGCCGGCTGCACACGAAGCACAACCTCATGGAGGAGCTCAAGAAGGTGAAGCGGGTCATCGCCAAGGCCGAGCCAGGCGAGCCGCGCGAGACCTGGCTGGTGCTAGACGCCGTTACCGGTCAGAACGGTCTGGAACAGGCACGCAAGTTCAACGAGGCAGTGGAGCTGACGGGCGTGGTGGTGACCAAGCTCGACGGCACGGCCAAAGGCGGCATCCTCCTGCCCATCACCCGTGAGCTGGGCATCCCTATCAAGTTCATCGGCGTGGGTGAGCACCAGGACGACTTGCAGCCGTACGACGCTGCCGCGTTCGTGCGGGCGCTGCTCGACATGCCCGTCAAGGCAGCCTGACCCGCCCGGTGAGCACCCTTGGGGGGCCACTGCTCCTCCTGAGCGCCACCGAGTTCGAGGTCGAACCGCTCACTCACGCGTTCCAACCCGAGGACGCGAGTCCGCCGTCTCTTCCGGTGGGCTGGCGCGCCCGTTGGGGAGACCTGGCGGGAGTGCGTTGCGTGGCGGTGGCAACGGGGGTCGGCAAGGCCAACGCGGCCGCCCTCACGGCCCTGGCGGTGAAGGCCTTCCGGCCTGCGGCTCTACTGCTGGTCGGTATCGGCGGCGCTTTCGTCGAGGCGGGCCTGGCAACGGGCCAAGCCGCCTTGGCGGAGAGCGATACGCACCTGGACACCGGCGTGGGGCAAGGCGCCGCGTGGACGGACATGAGGAGCATCGGCTTCGCCTTGCTGCCCGCCACTCCTGCGCGTGGCAACGCGGTATACAACCGCATCGAGCAGGCACCCGCAACGCGTGCGCTCGCGGCCGAGCTTGGGATACCGGTGGTGGGGTTCGGCACCTCCGAGTCGGTCACCGCCGACGCAGCCACCGCGCAACTGTTAAGCTCGCGTCACGGCGTAGCGATAGAGTCCATGGAGGGGGCGGCCGTGGCGCAGGTGGCGGCGGCCCTCGGCGTGGCGGCCTACCAGGTGCGCGGCGTCAGCAACAGCGTTGGCGACCGCAACAAGGCCAACTGGCGTGTGGCCGACGCCGTAACCGCCAGCTGCGCGGCAGCAGTGCGCCTCGCACCGCTCCTACCGGAGGTGTAATGACGTTCCTTACGAACTTGCCGATCTGGGTCTACTTCATCATCCTGTCCGTCACCTTCATGGTGGTGCACGTGCTGGCCCTGCGGGCCGACCAGCCGCAGAACCGCACGCGTTCCATCGGTGGTCGGGTGGCCTCCTCCATCATCTTGCTTCTGGCGCTGGTGTTCCTTAACCCGGCGGACCCGGGCAGCGTGCTGCTCAGCCTGCTGGCAGCGGCAGTGGCGGGCTTCGTTAGCGGGCGCACCGCCACGCCGCCTCTGCCGCCACGAGTGCCAGGTGCCGAGACGGGGCGGGCACCAGATGGCGACAGGACCGCCGAGCCGGACGAGCGCCACTAGGCTCCGGCGCCAGCCGGTCCGGCCCGCCGGTCAGCGTGAAGCGGCACCAGTCGTGGCGCGTTCAGCGCACTTCTGCCTCTCGTATACTTGCCTCATGTCACTAGTCACGGGTCTTGAGATCCTCAGCGCAGCGCGCGCCGGCAAGTACGGCGTTGGCGCCTTCAACACCAACAACATGGAGATCACCCAGGCCATCATCCAGGCCGCCGAAGAGACGCGCAGTCCGGTCATCGTCGCGCTGTCGGAGGGCGGCCTGAAGTACGGGGGCGAGGGCCTCATGGCGGTCGTGCGGCACCTCGGTGCCCAGGCCACGGTGCCGGTGGCCATACACCTTGACCACGGTTCGAGCTTCGCGTCGTGCATGCGCGCCATCAGGCTCGGCTTCACCTCTGTGATGATCGACATGTCCCACGAGGACGAGGCCACCAACGTCCGCGAGACGCGGAGCGTGGTGGAGGCCGCGCACGCCGTCGGGGTCACGGTGGAGGCCGAGATCGGGCGCCTTGGCGGCATCGAGGAGCATGTGGTGGTGAGCGCCGAAGAAGCAGCGCTGACGGAGCCCGACGAGGCCGAGCGCTTCATGGAGGAGAGCGGCGCCGATTACCTGGCAGTGGCCATCGGCACTTCGCACGGGGCCAACAAGGGCAAGGGGCGCCCATACATCGATCACGCCCGCATCCGGCAGATCGCCGAGCGTGTGGCCGCGCCGCTGGTCATGCACGGCGCCTCCGGGGTACCGGCGGCTCTGGTGGAGCGCTTCCGGCAGGCGGGCGGTGTGCTGGACGGTGCCGTCGGCATCCACGAGGACGACGTGCGTCAGGCGGTAACGCAGGGCATCGCCAAGATCAACACCGATACCGACCTGCGCCTGGCCATGACCACGGCCGTACGCGAGGTGCTGAAAGACAAGCCCAAGGAGTTCGACCCGCGCAAGGTGCTGGGGCCGGCACGAGACGAGATGCGCCAGGTGGTGGCGGAGCGCATGCGCGTGTTCGGCTCGGCCGGCAAGGCGCGCTAACCAACAGCTACGGTTCTTCCTGTGTCAGGGCGCCCGCGTCGTCGCGCGCGGGCGTCACGTAGACGGTTCGGTGTTGCGTGAAGCTCACCGCGCCCGGGGCACCGCCCTTCGTTTTCCACACGTTCTTGCGCGCGGTGTAGTCCACCGGCACGTTGTCTGAACGGAACGCGTCCGAGTAGCCGGCCGCCAGGCGGGCGGCGAAGAGCACGGTGTCGAACGGCACCTCGGCGCCTCCGGAGCGGATTATGACGTGCGAGCCGCGGTAGCCCTGCGCGTGGAGCCAGACGTCGCGGGAGCGGCCCACCCCGAAGGTCACCTTGTCGTTGTCGCGTGCGTTCCGGCCCACCACGACCTCGAAGCCGTGAGGCCCCTCGAACCGGATGCCGGGCTGAGAGTTGCTGCGCTGCCCCTTGCGACGCTCCGCCGCCAGGTCGCCGGCACGGCGGGCGAGGTCCTCGTCGCCGAGTCTCGGCAGCCTGCCGAGCTGGTCTTCGAGCGCGAAGGCGGCGTCTTCCAGTTCAGCGAGTTGCGCCGCCGCACGCTGAGCACGCGCCTCCCGCCGCCGGGCCTGGTCGTAGCGCGCGCGGGCGTTGGCGGCAGCGTCCAGTCGCGGGTCCAGCGCGAGGGTAACGGGCGCACCGGTGAAGTCCTCCAGCTGAGCCTCCGCTGCTCCCGGTGGTACCTTGCGCGCATACGCGAGCAGCAGGTCCGCCTCGGCTCTCAGCCTGCTCGCCTCCTCGGCTCCGGCGATGGCCTTCGCTGCGTCGGCCAGCCGACGGTGGGCAAGCTTGAGCTGCCGCTCCACCGCGCTCGTCACCTCCTTCAGGTGTTGCTCCCGGCGCAGTTGTGCCTGCGCTGCCCCAGGCGTGTTGGCCGCGCCGTGCGCCTGCAGGAAAGCAGCCGGCTCCGCGACCATGCGCTGCAGCGTCAGGACCGCACGGTCGAGCCTTTCGCCCTCGAGTTCGCCCCTTTGCCCCTCTTCCGGGGCGTCGCCGCTCAGCGCGTTACTGAACGCTGCACTCAGCGCCGGCCCCACCCCATCGATCACCCTGCCGATCCCACGGCTCGGTCGGCCGGCCAGTGCGGCGGCCAGTGCGGCGCCGCTCGCCGTGCGCGGGTCGAGCTTGCTGTAAGGAGGCGGCGGCACGTACCGCACACCTATCTTGAGTTCCCGGTAGCGGTTGCGGTCCGCGAGCACCTGCCGCTCGACACCGATGATCACACCGTGCTCGTCCAGGAGTATCAGGTTGGCGTTACGACCCGTTAGCTCCACCACCAGCTCCACCGGCGGTGTGGGCACGAACCCCTCCTCACCCGCGAAAGTGAGGCGCACCACCCTGTCCAGCTGGGGTTGGGTGGCGGCGAGGAGACGGCCGCCGGCACGGGCGCGGAGCTGCTCCTGGAACGGTGTGCGTGGTCGCGCCACCTCCGTCGCGTCGGGGCCGACCTTCAGGTAAGGGTCAGGCGGGCGCGTACCAATGTGGAGCGCCAGACTGCCCACGAGTGGCAACACGGCCGTGCGGTCGTCCGGGAAGCGCCACTGCAGCCGCTCGGCAGGTAGCAGGCCGGCCAGCTTACGCAGTTGTTCCGCAACGAGGAGGCCCTCCATGAGCAGCGGCTCCCGGGGGTCAGTTGAGCACGCGTTCGAAGCCGCCCAAGCGTTCCTTGGCGTCGTCCACGTACTGCTTGAGCGGCAGGTACCACTCGCTGCCCGCTTCGGTGTGATCGAGCGCGGCCTTGGCATGCTGCAGCAGCCTGGGCGTGTACTCGTCGCCCATCTGGGCGTAGACGTCCGCCAACATCTGCTGCGCCGCCACCCAGAAGGGGTCGCCCACCTGACTGGCGCTGGCCGCCTGCTCGTACCAGCTGGTGGCGTCCTCCAGCCGGAAGTACTCGAAGGCAACGCTACCCAGCGTTATGCAGGCGGGGGCGGTAGCGCCCAGCTCCAGCGCCTGATGCGCAAGGTTGGATGCTCCGTCCAGATCGCCACGCCGCAGGTAAACGTCCGCCAGGTCCGCCAGCGCCTCTCCACGGTACGAGTACGAGGGGTCGGTGACCACCTCGGACAACAGGTGTTCGGCCTGCTCGAGATCGTCGGACTCGATCATCGCGAACGCGGCCTCGTGCTGAGTGAAGGCCCGGTGCTCGGCGGGCGCAAGTTCCAGAGCACGGTGGTACGCAACCGCCGCTTCGGCACTGCGTCCCAGGGCCGCCAGCGCTTGCGCGGTTGCGAACGACACGCTGTAGGAAGGACCCTCCTCGTGATCGTCCAGCCGGGCAGCCTCCTCGAGAAGCTCGAGCGCCAGGTTCGGGTTGCCGAGTTCGAGGTGGCAGCGCCCCTGTAGGTAGCGGTGCACCGCACGCTCGTCGCGGCCGAGTGCACCATCGTCCACTTGCTGCAACTGCTCCAGGGCTTCCTCGGTGCGGAGCAGTTCTACCAGTGCGCCTGCCAAGCTCAAACGCTCCGCGCCGGCCTCCAGGCTGGGCGCCTGCGCCACGGCGTGTTCGAAGGCGGTGGCCGCCTCCTCCCACTCGCCCATGAGTTCCGCGCACTGACCCAGCAACGACCACCGCCGCCACTCCAGGTAGGCCGGCAACGTGCCAGGCTCGATGTCGTTGAGGCGCGCCGCAGCGCTGCGAGCCGCGTCTACCGCGAACAGCGCCGAAGCCGCGTGATAGGCGGCCACCGCCGCCAGTTCAGGATCGGGCGCGATGGCCACTACTTGGGCCTTGCTGTCTGCTACGCCGGCGCCTTTCAGGCCACGCTTGACGTCGCCGACGCTGGCCCCCCGGTAAGCCGCGAACTCCCAGTAGAGCGCGCGGTAAAGAGGGTGAGAGGCGAGATTGGGGTCGGACGTGACCGCGTTGCGAAGCGCCGGCTGACCGTTCTCAAGGCCGTCCTCGCCGTAGAGCGCGTACAGTGCGGCGAGTTGCAGCCACGTGGCCCCCAGCGCGTGCCGGTTGGGTCCGCGGCGCAGCGCCATCTCGAGCATCGCGAACGCGACGTCGTACTGGCCTTCTGCCAGGGCCTTCCTGGCGGACTCCAGGTCTGCCGGGCGCTGACGGCGGAACAACATGCGGTACGGTACCACGCACCAGTTCACGCGAAGGGGCCGTTTACACACCTCTCCAGTGACGTGCCTTGCGTCACAGGCGCGATATCCGCACCACCTCCGCGCCCGCGGCCACCGGCGGCAGCGCCCTATGGAAGGTCTCCACCAGGAGCCTTTCCGGCATCTCCCGCATGAAGCCGAGCACCGATAGTGCCTGCGTCCGGTGGCAGGCGATGGCGCTCAGTTTGGTGGCGAGTTCGTCACCCGCCCCGAACTTATGGGTGGGCTCCAGGTAGCGCGCGTGCATCTCCTCTTCAGGCAGGAAACCGGGCCGCTGCGGACCTTCGAAGCGGCGCTCGGTGGCGTAGTAGTAGAGCGCCCTGACGCGGTGCTCGGCGCGCTTCACGGCCTCCGTGGCCAGCGCGCTCGTGACCACGTGATCCGGGTGCCCGTTCGAGCCGTTGGGTGGGAAGGTGAGCACGGCCTTGGGGCGCGTACGCTCGATCACCTCCACCATCTTGGCGAGCAGTTCCTGTTCGGGCACGGCTGCCAGGCCGGCGTGGGGCGGGAGACCCCGGTCGTCGTCCGGCACGTAATCCTGGTAGTCGGCGATCGTGATGTCCTCGACGCCGAGAGTCCTCAGCGCCTCCCTCAGCTCGGCCTCCCGAACCGTCGGCAGTTCCTCACGGCTGCATAGCCCGAGGGTGCGGCCCGCAGCGCCGCGCGTGAGGGTGAGTATGGCCGTTCGGCCCCCGGCGGCGGCGGTGCGGGCCAACAGCGCTCCGGCCCCGAACACCTCGTCGTCCGGGTGAGGAACGATAAGTAGCAACTCGGTCATGGGCGCTAGCGTAACCCCCGGGCTCGCAAGGAGGCGCGCCGCTGGCTTCCCACCTGCTACTTGCTCCAGCCGCGCGAAAGAGCGATGATTCCAGCGTGCACGGCGATATCCCGCAAGCGGGGGCTCGGTTGAACCTGAGCAGGTTCCTGCCGAGACCCTCCGACTACGATCGGAAGACTGTCCGCTTCGATCTACTGGCTGGCGTTACCGTGGCCTTCGTGGCGTTGCCCCTGGCGCTCGGCTTCGGGGTCACGTCCGGAGCGGGTGCTACGGCCGGCATAGTCACCGCCATCGTGGCCGGCGTGGTGGCCGCCCTGTTCGGCGGTTCGGATTTCCAGATAACCGGCCCGACCGGCGCCATGACGGCCGTGCTACTGCCGATCGTCGCCGTTCACGGCCCTGGTGCGCTCCCAATCCTGGGCGTGGGCGCCGGGGTGATCCTCATCCTGCTCGGGTTGGCCGGAGTGGGCCGCTACGTGAGGTACATCCCGTGGCCGGTGGTCACGGGTTTCACCAACGGCATCGCGGTCATCATCTTCTTGCAGCAGCTCCCCAACGTCCTGGGGGTCACCGCGCCGCTCGGCGAGAGCATCGTGAGCATCTCCATCCGCACCGTGCAGTTGTGGTTGGTGGAGCCGGGCTTCCTGACCATCGTGCTGGCCGTCGTCACGGTGGTCCTCATGGTGGGTTGGGGCCGCGTGCGCCAGTTGCGAGCGGTGCCGGGCAGCATGGCAGCCATGATCATCGTCACCCTCGTGTCGCTGGTGCCGGTGTTCGACGCCGTGCCACGCATAGGCGCCATCCCGCGAAGCCTGCCGCTCCCCATGCTGCCCTCTCTGGCGGTTGGGCCGGGCATGGTCGAGCTGGCGCGCGCCGCACTCGCCATCGCTGTGCTGGCGGCATTGGAGAGCCTCCTCAGTGCGGTGGTGGCGGACGGCATGACCGTTGGCAAGAAGCACGACCCGGATAGGGAGCTGTTCGGCCAGGGCATGGGCAACATCGCCGCCGGCATTTTCGGGGGTCTACCGGCCACCGCAGCTCTGGCTCGCACCGCGGTGAACGTGCGCTCGGGCGGCCGCACCAGATTGGCTGCCATAGTTCACGGCCTGGTGCTGCTACTCATAATCCTGTTCCTGGCTCCCCTTGCCGCACGCATTCCCCTGGCGGTGCTGGGCGGCATCCTCATGGTGGTGGCAGTGCGCATGGTGGAGAGGGAGGCTTTCCGCCTCATCGTGAGAAGCACGAAGTCGGACACCTTCGTGCTGCTACTCACCATGCTCGTCACCATCCTGTTCGACCTGATCCTCGCCATCGAGGTCGGGCTGGTGGCCGCCGCCATACTCTTCATCGTACGTATGAGCAACATGTTCACGGTCGATCCGGAGGCGCTTACGGGCATGGAGAGTGGTCGCGGGCAGAAGCCATCCGAGGAGGAGCGCAACCTCCACAAGCAGGTGGTGGCCTACCGCGTGGACGGACCCATCTTCTTCGGCGCCGCAGAGAGGTTCATCGACCAGCTGCTGAAAGTCGACAGCAACATCAAGGTCGTGGTGCTCCGGCTGAAGCGCGTGCCGGTCATGGACGCCACCGGTGTGACGGCCCTGCGCGCCATCAACGATAGGCTCACCCGCCTGAACATCGCCCTGCTCGTATCGGGCCTGCAACCGCAACCCAAGGCGCTTCTGAAGCGCATGGGCGTCTACGAGGAGATCACGCGGGACGGAACCGCTGATTTCGTTACCACCGAACTAGCCATCAGCGTGGCGGAGCGCAAGCTGGCTGAGGAAGAGGCGGCCGCCGAGCGCGCCGTTTAGCGGGCCGGCGCGTGAGGCGAGTCAGTTGGCGGCGGCGGGCGCAGTGACCTCGAACGTCAGGGGCGCTCCGGGCTGTGTGCTCGGCGTCACCAACACGGTGTCTCCATCGGTGACGTTACCGGCCAGGATCTCCCGCGCCAGCGGCGTTTCCAGGTGCTCGCGCACCGCGCGTCTGAGCGGCCTTGCACCGAACACCGGGTCGTAGCCAACGCGCGCCAGTTCGTCGAGCGCCTCCTGTGTCACCTCCAGGCGTACGCGCCTCTCGTCCAGCCGGCGCTGCAGCCGGTCTATCTGAAGTCCGGCGATGGTGCGGATCTGGCCCTGGTCGAGCGCGTGGAAGACTATCACCTCGTCCACCCGGTTGAGGAACTCGGGCCTGAAGTGGCTGCGCAGTTCGCCGAAGACGATCTCCTTGAGGGCGGCGTAGTCTGTTCCGCGCCTACCTGCCTCGAGGATCTGTGGTGAGCCGATGTTGCTGGTCATGATCACCACCGTGTTGCGGAAATCCACCGTGCGGCCCTGCGCGTCAGTGAGGCGACCGTCGTCGAGCACCTGCAGCAGGGTGTTGAACACGTCCGGGTGCGCCTTCTCTATCTCGTCAAGCAGGATCACCGCGTAGGGCTGGCGGCGCACGGCCTCGGTGAGCTGCCCTCCCTCCTCGTAACCGACGTAGCCCGGAGGTGCGCCTATGAGCTTGGCAACGTTGTGGCGTTCCATGTACTAGGACATGTAGAGGAGGATAATCTTATCCTCGCTGTCGAAAAGTTGCGCGGCCAGCGACTTGGCCGTATACGTCTTACATACGCCCGTCGGACCCAGGAAGATGAACGAGCCGATGGGCCGCCCTTCGTCCGAGAGCCCAGCGCGCGAGCGGCGTATGGCGTCCGCCACTGCGGTGATGGCCTCGTCCTGCCCTATCACGCGCAGGTGCAGCTCGTCCTCGAGATGGAGGAGTTTCTCGCGCTCCCCTTCCAGCAGCCGGGCCACGGGGATGCGGGTGGCGCGCGCCACCACCTCCGCCACCTCTTCCTCACCCACGTTGAGGCGCGCGTACTTCGCCTCCTCCAACTCGCCGGTGAGGCGGCGTACTTCGCTCTCGAGCTTGGGCAGTTCGCCGTAACGAAGCTTGGCGGCGGTCTCCAGGTCGTACTCGCGTTCCGCCGTCTCTATCTGCGTGCGCACGACGTCGAGCTGCTCCTTGTCGGCCACGTACTCCTCAAGTAGGGACCGCTCGGCCTCCCAGTCGGCCTGCGCCTGGCCGATCTGGTCCGTGATCACCTTCAGTTCCTCCTCGAGGCGCAACAGGCGCGCCGCTGAGTCCGTATCGGTCTCGCGCTTCAGCGCCTCATGCTCGATCTCGAGCTGCAGCTTGCGCCGCCGGTAGCCGTCTATCTCCTCCGGCAGCGAGTCCAGCATCACCTGGATGCGGCTGGCGGCCTCGTCGATGAGGTCGATGGCCGAGTCCGGCAGGCGCCGGTCCGTGATGTAGCGGTGCGCCATCGTGGCGGCCGCGATGATGGCGGGGTCGGTGATGTCCACGCCGTGGTGCACTTCGTACTTGTCCTTGATGCCCCTGAGGATGGAGATGGTCTCCTCCACGCTGGGCTCGTCAACGAAGACGGGCTGGAAGCGGCGCTCCAGGGCGGCGTCCTTCTCTATCAGGCGGTACTCGTCCAGCGTTGTGGCGCCCACCATGCGCAGTTCGCCGCGAGCCAAGGCCGGCTTCAGCATGTTCCCGGCGTCGACCGCGCCTTCCGCCTTGCCGGCCCCCACTATCGTGTGCAGTTCGTCGATGAAGAGGATTATCTGGCCCGCCGAACGCGTCGTCTCCTCGATGACCGCCTTGAGCCGCTCCTCGAACTCGCCGCGGTACTTGGCGCCCGCCAGTAGGCTACCCATGTCCAGTTGCACGATGCGCTTGTCCTGAAGGCCCTCGGGGACGTCCTTGTTCACCACTCGCAGAGCGAGGCCCTCGGCTATGGCGGTCTTGCCGACGCCCGGCTCGCCGATCAGCACGGGGTTGTTCTTGGTGCGCCTGAGGAGTATCTGCACCGTGCGCCTGATCTCATCGTCGCGCCCGATCACTGGATCGAGTTCGCCCTTGCGGGCGCGCTCGGTGAGGTCTATGCCGTACTTCTCCAACGCCTCGAAGGTGCTCTCTGCCGACCTGCTATCCACGTTGCGACCTCCACGAATGGCGAGCGCCGCCTCGGCCAATGCAGCTTCCGCGGGCAGTGCCTGGAGCCCCTGGCCAGCCGTGCGCCGCAGGGCCACGAGCAGCGTATCGGCCGCAACGAACGCGTCCTGCCACTCCCCCGCCAGCACGTTGGCGGCGTCGAAAGCTCGGCTCAGTTCCTGACTGAGGTACTGCGCCGCCTCGCCACTCACCTTGGGCAGTTTGTCGAGTTCTGCGTTCACGGCGGCGCGCGCGGCACCGGCGTCGCCACCGGCGCGTTCCACGACGCGCGAGGGCAGCCCCGCCGGGTCAGCGAGCAGGGAGGCGGCAAGGTGTAACGGTGTTACCTGCTGGTTCTGGCGAGTGCGGGCCACCGCCTGCGCACTCGCCACCAGTTGCAAAGCAGCTTCAGTGAAGCGTTCGGCATCCATGAAGGGATGATAATAAGTTGAGTCCCATCATGTCAACTTTCTTTATTACACTGAGTGCCGCCTCCCCTGCGCTACCCCAGAGCGTCCTTGAACTCCGCCACGAGGGTGCCTAGCGTTGCCTTGGCGTCACCGAACAACATGCGCGTGTTCGGCTTGTAGAAGAGCGAGTTCTCCACCCCGGAGAAGCCTGGGTTCATGGAGCGCTTCAGCACGAAGGTGGTGCGGGCACGGTCCACGTCGATGATCGGCATGCCGTAGAGCGGGCTGCTCGGGTCTTCGCGCGCCGCCGGGTTCACGACGTCGTTGGCGCCGATGACCACGGCCACGTCCACCAGGTCCATGGTGGAGTTCACGTCGCCCGGCTCGACCAGCTGGTCGTACTCGACGCTGGCCTCGGCCAGGAGCACGTTCATGTGGCCGGGCATGCGACCCGCCACCGGGTGGATAACGTAACGCACCTCCGCGCCGTTGGCCTCCAGCAGGTCTGCCAGCTCCTTCACCTGGTGCTGCGCCTGCGCAACGGCCATGCCGTAGCCCGGCACGAAGATGACGTTCTTCGCGGCCTCGAGGATGAAGTAGGCGTCGTCGGCGGTGATCGGCTTGATCTCCCCGTCCACGGCAGCGGCCGAAGCAGTCGTGGTGGCACCGAAACCGCTGAAAAGCACGTTCGCGAGCGAGCGGTTCATGGCCTTCGTCATGATCTGCGTGAGGATGAGGCCGGAGGCCCCGACCATGGAGCCGGCGACTATGAGCAGGGTGTTCTGGATGGCGAAGCCCGTGGCAGCCACCGCTATCCCCGTGTAGGAGTTCATGAGGGAGATGACGATGGGCATGTCCGCCCCACCGATCGGCAGCACGGCCAGCAAGCCGAGCGCGAGCCCCAGCACCAGGACGGCGAGCAGCAGTGGGTAGGAAGTGGCAGGCGAAGCCACGAAGATGATGCCCAGAACAACGGTGGCCACGAGCAGCAGGGCGTTCACCGGCTTCTGGCCGGCGAACAGCAGCGGTTTACCGGAGATGCGCTCGGACAGCTTCGCCCACGCCACCACGGAACCGGTGACGGTGATGGCGCCGATGAGCACGGCCGCGAACATGGACACGGCCGTCACGGGGTCGGCGTCTCTGAACCTCAGGTACTCCACCCAGCCCACGATCATCGAGGCGGCCCCGCCACTGCCGTTCAGCAAAGCCACGAGTTCGGGGATCTCGATCATCTTCACGCGCCTGGCAGCCCAGACGCCGACGGCTGAACCGACCAGCAAGCCGATGACGATGGCCGTGTAATCGAGTCCGGCCATGAGGAGCGTGACCACCACCGAGATGAGCATGGCGGTAGCCGAAAGCAGGTTGCCGCGCCTGGCCGTGTGGGCCCGCCCGAGGAGCTTGATGCCTAGAACGAACATGATCGCAGCAGCGATGTAAGCGAGTTCGATAACGGACGTCACGGCTTAGTCGGTCCCCTTTCCGCCGCTCTTGGCGGAGCCGCCAGGGCCGGCCCGGAACATGCCGAGCATCATGTCCGTCACCAGGTATCCGGCCACCACGTTGATGGTGGCGAAGATCACCGCGATGACGGCGAGAACCGTGCCGAACGTGCCTTCGATACCGGTGGCCACCAGCGCTCCGACGAGGCTGATGCCGGAGATGGCGTTAGTGCCCGACATGAGCGGAGTGTGCATCTGGGACGGCACGCGCTGGATGAGCTCGAACCCCAGGAACGAGCTGAGCACGAAGATGAACAGGAGTAGGAGGATGCTCATCGGTTCCCTTCCAGAAGCGCGGCCACGCGCTCGTCACGCACGTTGCCACCTGAAGTGAGGAGGCAGGCTCCTATGACCGGGTCTTCCGTGTTCAACACGGGGCCGCCCGCCTCTTTGTCCCACATGTGCTCGAGGAGGAAGTAGAGGTTGTTCGCGTACATCTGGCTGGCGTCGCGAGAGACCTTGCCCGGCATGTTGGCGAGCCCCACCAGGCGCACTCCGTTACCGGTGAGGACCTCTTGCCCTGCCTGCGTGCCCTCCACGTTGCCACCGGTGCTGGCCGCCAGGTCCACGATGATGCTCCCCGGCTTCATGCCGGCAACCATCTCGGCGGAGACGATGACCGGTGCCCGCCGCCCGAACACCTGAGCCGTGGTGATGATGATGTCGGAGTACGCGCAGATGCGCGCCATCTGCTTGCGCTGCGACTCGAGTTGCTCCGGCGTGAGCTCACGCGCGTAACCTTGTTCCGTCTGGCCCGTCTCACCCACGTCGATCTCGACGAACTTCGCCCCCAGGGACTTCACCTGCTCCTTAACCACGGGCCTCGTGTCGTACGCCTCGACGCGGGCGCCGAGCCGCTTGGCAGTGGCGATGGCCTGCAGGCCTGCCACGCCGGCGCCTATGACCAACACGCGCACGGGTGGGATGGTGCCGGCCGGGGTGCTCATCATCGGGAAGGCCTGGTTGGACCGCTCGGCAGCCACGATGACGGCCGCATAGCCCGCCAGGCTGGCCTGGCTTGAAAGGGCGTCCATCTTCTGTGCGTAAGTGGAGCGCGGCACCAACTCCATGGCGATGGCGCTGAGGTTGCGCTCCGCCAGCCTGGCGACCAGAGCAGGCTCGAAGAAGGGATCCAGGAAGCCCGCGAGAACGGCCCCCTCCTTCAGTCCGTCCACCACTTCGGGGGGCGGCGGGTTGAGGTGAAGCAGTAGGTCGGCGCCTGCCAGCAGTGCGGCACGCTCTCCCACCTCCGCCCCAGCCTCCACGTACTCGGCGTCCGGGATGAGGGCGGCCGAGCCAAGCCCGCGCTCCACCGCCACTACCGCACCGAGTTGTGTGAGTCGCGACACCACCTGCGGTGTGATGGGAACCCTGGTCTCGCCAGGTTCCGACTCCTTCAACACTACGGTTCTCATGATTCTTCATCATGCCACGCGCACGGCAGAACAAACAGGGACGTATAGGCCAACGAGGCAGTTGTCGGTCAACCTTTATACTCACTGGCGATGAAACGAATCGGCGTGCTAACCAGCGGTGGCGACGCACCGGGCATGAACGCGGCGCTGAGGGCCGTGGTGCGAACTGCCGTGCATGATGGACTCTCCGTTTATGGCATCTACCGCGGCTTCCAGGGGCTGATCGAAGGTGAGCTGGTGGAGTTCGGTCCACGCAGCGTGGCGAACATAATCCAGAAGGGCGGCACCATCCTGCGCACCGCGCGGAGCGACGCCTTCTACCGCCCCGAAGGGCGCGCCCAAGCGGCCGAGGTGCTGCGTGCTCACGGCATCGAGGGCCTCGTGGTCATCGGCGGGGACGGCAGCTTCCGAGGGGCGGAGGCACTGCACGCCGAACACGGCGTGCAGGTAGTGGGCATCCCGGCCACGATCGATAACGACATCAACGGCACGGATGTCTCGGTGGGTTTCAGCACTGCACTCGACGTGGCGCTCGACGCCGTGGACCGCCTGCGAGACACCGCCGCCAGCCACGACCGTGTGTTCCTGGTCGAGGTCATGGGTAGGCGCGCGGGGCATATCGCCCTTCACGTGGGCGTGGCAGGCGGCGCGGAGGCCATCGTGGTGCCAGAGGTTCAGATGCCTTTGGATCACGTCTGCGACCTGATCATCGAGGCCGAGAAACGCGGCAAGAACTCGAGCATCATCGTCGTGGCGGAGGGAGCCTACGATGGTGGCGCCAGCGTCATCGAACGCGCGCTCATGGAGCGCGCCGGCTACGAGGTCCGTACCGTCATCCTGGGTCATACGCAGCGCGGTGGCAGTCCCACCACACGTGACCGTGTTCTGGCCTCACGCCTGGGTTTCCACGCCGTGCGCGCCCTCGTGAAGAAGGAGGGTGCCATCATGGTCGGGAACAACCGCCGTCAGGTCGTGCACATAGCGCTACGGGACCTTCCCAGCCTGAAGAAGGACATCGACCACGAACTGCTCGAGATAGCCGGGGTGCTGGCGGTCTGACGCCAACCGGCGCCGCTCAGCCTCGTCTGACCCTCACGAACCGGTCCTTGCCGCGCTGCAGCACGCGCGGTTCCGTCAGGTCCACGCGCAGCTGTGGGTCCTCGACGACCTCGCCGTCGAGCCTCAGCCCACGGTTCTGGACCAGGCGCCGCGCCTCGCCGTTGGAAGCCGTGAGGCCGGCGAGGGTAGCCAACCGCGCCACCGGCACGCCGCCGTCCTGCAGTTCCGTGGCGGCCAGCACGTACTCCGGCAGGTCGTGCGGGATGGCGCCCCTGGCCACCTCGTCGTAGCGGGTCTCGGCTGCGAGAACCGCCGCCTCGCCGTGGTAGATGGTCGTGAGAGCACGGGCGAAGGTGCGGTGAGCCCCTACCGGGTCCGCGGCCAGCTGCTCGGCCAGCGGCGCCAGGTCGAGCGCCGTACCAAGCTCCGCATACGACATCAGCAGTTCATCGCCCACCTGCATGGCCTTCTTGAACATGGTTTCCGGTGGCTCCGAGATGCCGATGTAGTTGCCGAGCGACTTGGACATCTTCTCCACCCCGTCCAGGCCGACGAGCAGCGGGGTGGTCAGCGCCACCTGCGGCTCCTGACCGTAGGCGCGCTGCACGTCCCTACCCACCAGCAGGTTGAAGAGCTGGTCCGTGCCGCCCAGTTCGACGTCGGCCCGGATGGCTACCGAATCGTAGGCCTGGCTCAACGGGTAGAGGAACTCGTGCACCGAGATAGGCACCCCGCTCTGGTAGCGCTTCGTGAAGTCGTCGCGCTCCAGCATGCGGGCCACCGTGTAGCTCGAGGCCAGCCGGATCATCTCCTCGAAGCCGATCTTGTCGAGCCACTCGGAGTTGTGGCGGATCTCCAGCACGTCGTCGTCCTGCTTCAGGATCAGTGTGGCCTGCTGCAGGTACGTCTCGCCGTTCCTACGCGTCTCCGCGAGCGTGAGCACGGGCCTCGTCTTGGACCTGCCGCTCGGGTCGCCTATCGTGGCGGTGCGGTCGCCGATGATAAGCACGACCTTGTGCCCCAGGTCCTGGAAGTGCCGCAGCTTGCGGAGCACCACCGCGTGCCCGATATGCAGGTCGCTGCTGGAAGGGTCGACGCCCAGCTTGGCGCGCACCTGACGCCCCTCGCGTTCAGCCAGCTCGAGCTTTTCCAGCAAGCCGCCCTCGGGCACGATCTGCTCGGCGCCGCGCTCCAGCAGCTCCAACGCAGCCCTGTGGCGCTCCGCAGCCTCAGACCGTTCCATGCTCAACCTTGCCTTTCGTCCGTTCGCAGCAACCGTACCGGCGCCGCGTGTGATGACTCCGTTCACCCGGCGCCGCCCGCCCATCGCGCGGGCCGTGCGTCAGCGGCGGAAATGTTATCACGCGTCCCCTGTTAGCATCGGCTGTCGCGGCGCGAGCGCTCCCGCTCGCACCCGTTAGGAGGCTCCCATGCAGTTGGCGATGATCGGACTGGGAAGGATGGGGTCGGACATGACTCGGCGCCTCATGCGAGACGGGCATGAGGTAGTGGTAACGGACCTGGACGCTGCAGCGGTGACCGCCCTGGCCAAGGAAGGCGCCCACGCCGGCGCCTCGCTGGCAGACGCGCTGCGGCAGCTGAAGGCCCCGCGCGTGGCGTGGGCCATGGTGCCCGCCGGCGCCGCCACCGAGCAGGTGGTGATGGACTGCCTGGCGGTGCTGGAACCGGGCGACGTCATGGTGGACGGGGCGAACTCGAACTACAAGGATTCCATGCGCCGGGCGGAAGCTGCCGCCGCCAGGGGCGTGCTGTGGCTGGACGCCGGAGTCTCGGGCGGTGTCTGGGGCCTCGAGAACGGCTACAACATGATGGTCGGCGGCGACGACCACGCCTTCGCGCTCGTACAGCCGGCGCTCGCGAGCCTGGCGCCGCCCGGAGGCCTGTTGCACGTGGGCCCTGCCGGCAGCGGGCATTTCGTGAAGACCATCCATAACGGAGTCGAGTACGGTCTCCTGCAGGCGTACGCAGAAGGCTTCGAGGCGCTCTCCGCGTTCCCGCACGCGCAGCTGGACCTGGCCGCCGTCGCCAAGCTCTGGACGCACGGTTCGGTGGTGCGGTCGTGGCTGCTGGAGCTGCTGGCCCAGGCGCTAGAGGCCGAGCCCCGCCTCGAGAACATCGAAGGCTACGTTGACGACAGCGGCACGGGCCGCTGGACGGTGGAGTTCGGTGTGGAGCACGCCGTACCAATGCCGGCCATCACCTCTGCCCTCTTCGCACGGTTCGCGAGCCGACAGGACGACGGCTTCGCGGCCAAGGTGGTCGCGGCCCTCAGGCACCAGTTCGGCGGTCACGCCGTGAAACCGAGCGAGGGCTCCGAATGACCCCCAACCGTAGAGCGGCGCCGCCCTGCGCCTTCGTCATCTTCGGGGTCACCGGCGACCTGACGGAACGGAAGCTCATGCCCGCCCTCTACCGCCTGCACGTGAGGGGCGGCCTGAGCGAGCACAGCGTCATCATCGGGCACGCCCGCAGCGCGCTTTCTGACGACGAGCTGAGGCAGCGCATGGCGGCTGCGCTCGAGCAGGAGGTACCGGAGTTCGACCCGGCCGCCTGGGCCACGCTGGCGCCCCGTCTGCGTTACATCCAGGGCGCGTACGACAAGCCGGACGGCTTCGCCAAGCTGGCCGCGCTGCTGAACGAGCTGGGGCTGAAGGGCCGCGTCTTCTACACGGCCACCCCACCGGCCGTTTACGAGGACATCGCCAAGGGGCTTCATGAGGCGGGCCTGGCGCAGGAACCAGACGGCGGCTTCGCCAGGCTGGTGGTCGAGAAGCCCTTCGGCTTCGATCTGGGAAGCGCGAAAGAGCTGAACGCCGCGCTGCTTGCACGGTTCGAGGAACACCAGATCTTCCGGATCGACCACTACCTGGCCAAGGAGACGGCCCAGAACCTCGCCGTGTTGCGGTTCGCGAACACCATGTTCGAGCCGCTCTGGAACAACGCCCACATAGACCACGTGCAGATCTCAGTGCTCGAGCCGATGGGGATGGAAGGCCGCGGCTCGTTCTACGAGACGGCCGGCGTGATCCGCGACGTGTTCCAGAACCACCTGCTGCAACTCATGGCTCTGGTGGGCATGGAGCCGCCGGCAAGGTTCGACGCGCGTGAAGTGCGCAACGAGAAGGTCAAGTTCTTCAGCGCCGTCGAGTGTCCGGAGCCCGCCGAGGTGGTGCTGGGTCAGTACGTTGGCGGCAACGGCCACCCCGGCTACCGCCAGGAGCCGAACGTGGACCCGGGCTCGCGGCAGGCCACGTACGCAGCCATGCGTCTGGCCGTGTCCAACTGGCGCTGGGCGGGCGTACCGTTCTACCTGCGCTCCGGGAAGCGTCTTGAAGGGAAAGCCAGCGAGATCGTGCTGCAGTTCAAGAACCCACCGCACGTGCCGTTCGACCTCCAGCACGCGCTGCGGCCCGACCGGCTCATCCTGCGCATCGCGCCGGACGAAGGCATAGAGCTCCGGTTCAACGGCAAGCATCCGGGACAACGCATCGATCTGGGACGCATCAGCCTCGACTTCGACTACCAGAAGACGTTCGACGCGCCTAACCCGGACGCCTACGAGACGTTGCTTCTCGACGTGATGGAGGGCGACGCCACCCTGTTCATGCGTGCAGACGAGGTGGAGGCGCAGTGGCGGATCGTGGAGCCGATCCTGGCTCGGGAGTACAGTTCCAGCCCCGAGTTCTACGAGGCAGGAGCGCCCGGACCCAGTGAGGCCTTCGCGCTCCTCTCCAAGGCGGGCCGAGAATGGGTTCGGCCCGCGGGGCTTCCCGCGAAGAGCTAGGCGGCGTGCTAGCTTTAGGCGTGTCTAGCACCACCGACAGGTACGAGGCGCCCACCACGTCGCGCAGCGTTCGCATCCTGGGGGTGCCCATGGATCTGGGTGCCGGCAGGCGCGGTGTAGACATGGGACCGAGCGCCCTCCGCGTCGCGCGGCTGGACCGGGCGCTGCGCCACCTGGGTCATGAAGTCGTGGACCTGGGCAACGTGGAGGCTCAGGTGCCGGAAGCTTCGGGGCCAACGGGTAGCCAGGTCGCCGGGGCTGGTGCGGCTGACCCGACTCACACCGCTCCAACCGCCAACATGCATTACCCGGAGGCCATAGCCGCCGCCTGCAAGGCGGCCTACGATCGCCTGGTGGGCCTGCCTGACGACACTTTCAGTGTGGCCCTCGGCGGCGATCACTCGATCAGCATGGGCACCGTGGCCGGGGTGGCCCGCGGACAGCGCACCGGGGTCGTGTGGGTAGACGCCCACGCGGACCTCAACACCCCGGAGACCAGCCCCTCCGGCAACGTTCACGGCATGCCCATGGCGCACCTGCTAGGGCTCGGGTCGCCCCTCTTCCACGCCATGTGGGGCGGCGGCGCGGTGGTGCGTCCAGAGGACGTCGTCTACGTAGCGTTACGCAGCGTGGACCCAGGCGAACGCGCGCTCATCCACGACCTGGGCATCCGCTTCTTCAGCATGAAAGAGATCGACGAGCTGGGCATCGCCCGGGTGGCGGCCGAGACGATCGAGCGCCTCACGAACCTGCCACGCGTGCACGTCTCCTTCGACGCCGACGCGCTGGACCCAGGCGTTGCCCCCGGGGTGGGTACGCCCATCAAGGGCGGTCTCACCCTGCGCGAGGCGTTCTTACTGATGGAACTGCTCGCGGAGGCCGAGATAGCCACCAGCCTGGACCTGGTGGAGGTGAACCCCATGCTCGACCGAAGGAACCAGACGGCAGAGACGATGGTCGACATGGCCGCCAGCCTGCTGGGCAAGCGCATCCTCTAGAGTCCGGCGGCAGTCAGTCGCCCGCCAGCGCCAGCCTCACCCGTGGCACCAGCCCGCTCAACGCTGCGTCACCGGCCCTGATGGCCTCCGCCGCCCGGTGGAAGTTGAGCCAATGGATGGGCGGGTGGGTGTGAACCTCGAGCCGGCGGCAGCCGGAGCCGGAGTCCGGAGTGGCGCCCCCGGCTCCGTTGCCGTTGGCTGCCCACCCCTCCGCGGCGAACGCCAGGGCCTTGCCCAGCCTGCCAAGTGGTCCGCGCGGCCTGCGAGCAACAGCGGCAGCGTGAACACGCTTGCCGGTCTCGGTGGCGAGCAGGTTGCGAGCGAAGCGGATGGCGCGCGAATCCCGCGCTTCCATGCCGGCACCGATGCCGATGGCCACGTCCGGCTCGAAATCCGCCAGGGTGGCCAGCGGAACCGGAGAGCCGATGCCCCCGTCGATGAGGCGGCGACCCTCCACCCGCACCGGCGCGAAGACCCCGGGGATGGAGGCGCTGGCCCGTAGGGCCAGGGCCAGCGAGCCCGACCTCAGGAGCACCTGCTCGCCGGAGTCGATATCGGTGGTTACCACCACCAGGCTGCGCTCCAGGTCCGCGAACGAGCGGCCCTCCAGCAGCCTGTCGAAGTACTCCTCCAGGCGCCTGCCGTTGAAAAGCGCCGCACGGTGCAGACCGAAATCAGCGATGTGAGGGAAGACGTCACGGCGCCGCATGGCTTCCGCCTCTTCCTTGAGCCGGTCGATCGGGCGTCCAGTAGCGTAAAGAGCCCCCACTACGGCGCCGAACGAGGTGCCCACGATCAGGTCGGGAACGAGGCCGTTGCGTTCCAAGCTTGCCAGCGCACCCAGGTGTGCGTAACCGCGCGCACTGCCGCCGCCGAGCGCTACGCCCAGGCGCGGGCGCGCCGCAGAAGGTTGTTCGCCATGAATCACGCTAAGGATAGTACTCCCCCGAAGGTGAGTTGCGTGTGGCATGCTTTGGCTCGTGACGGCAACGCTGGGCATCGCAGTAGTGCACTACCGCACGCCGGACTTGGCGCTGGCTTGCCTGGAGCGCCTGCGCGTGGCGGCGCCGAACGCCCACGTGGTGCTGGTGGACACGGCGCCCGACCCGGCGTTCGAGCAGCGCCTTGCCGCCGAACACCCCTCCGTGCGCTTCCTCGAGGCGCCCAACCACTCCTACTCGCGCTCCGTCAACATCGGCGTAGCCGCCCTGAACACGACTTACGTGGCGCTCATGAACGCCGACGTCCTCGTTAGGCCGGACACCTTCCGGCTCCTGCTGGAAGTGCTTGGCGATCACCCGGGTGGGGCCGTGGTAGCCCCTCTGGCGCTCACACCGGAGGGCACGCCGCAACGCATGGGCCTGCCTTACGCGCTCAACTACGGACGTCTGCGCGCTGCCTCGGCTCGGGCTGCGCGGGCGGCGGAACCGGCCGCGAGCAGCGCCAGCCGAGCCGCCGCCGTGCAGGTGAGCTGGTTGGCCGGCTACCTGCAGTGCATGCCGCGGGAGCTGTGGGAACGTGTGGGTGGCTACGACGAAACGTTCCGCTTCTTCAACGAGGACATCGACTTCAGTCACCGGGTGCGGGAGCAGGGAGCCGGTTGTCTGCTGGTGGACGCGCCGGTGGAGCACCTGGGCGGTAGTTCGACTCCTGAACACCCGGCCTTCCACTTGGAGGGGCGCCGCGGTGGCATGATCGTGAGCGCCCGTCACCATGGGAAGGCGTTCCGTTGGGCACACGCGGCTTACCTCTGGGTCGAGGCCCAGCTGGGGCGCCGACTGGCACGCTCCGAGACTGCCAGAGCGGCCCACGCGGCTGTGCTCGAGATGCTCGCGTCGGGCGACTGGAACCATAGCCCCTTCGGCGCCACGCTCGACGAACGCCGTTAGCAGCGTGCTAAGCTTCGGCCGGTTCAGGATGGACGTTCTGCTGAACAACCTCGCCGCCGCGCTCGGTCTGGGCGAGGACCCCAGGATCGTTTACGCCTTGGCGGCCGCCGCTCTCTTGGCGCTCGTCTCGCTGGTCAGCGGCCTGGGCCGCTTCGACGTTGCAGCCCTGGTCAGGCCGGCGACCCTGCTGCGCTTCTGCTTCGGAGTACTGCTGGCCTTCGCTCTCACAGTGTTGGGTCACGGCTGGCTGGCCGCCGACCCCACGGCGAGTGCGCCGCCCGGGGCACTTCTGGTCGGCCTGTCACGCGTGCCCCTCTACCTGCTGGCGTTGGCCTATGGACCCACACCCGGCTTGCTGGCGGGCGCGCTGTATGCGGCGGCCACGGCCGACGGTCAGTATCCCGGCTGGCCCGAGGCGATCCTGGCCCTGGAACTGACGGTGCTGGGCTGGCTCGCCTTGGCGCCGTCGCCACGCCGCACCCGCTGGGCGGGACCCCTGGCTGCGCCCGTGGCCTATCTTCTGGCCATCGGCACGGCCGGAGTCGCGCACAGCGTGTGGCTAACCGGTGACGTGAGCCTCGCGGGGCTGGTAACCGAGCAGGCCACCAGCCTGCCCGGCCTGGTGGCGGCCTGGGCGCTCCTGGCGCTCTTCGGGCCGGGCTTCTACCAGCGCTACCTGGGAGGTTCCCGCATAGCCCCGCTCGGCGCAGCACAACGCAGGGAACCAGGTTCGCCTCCGACGAACATGGACGACGCCGAGAGTTGGCAGCCTCGCGCAGTGACCACCACGTTCGAGGCTCCAGTACTGGAACGCGGCGGCCGTTCCAGTAGCAGGCGCTTACAGGAGCACGCGTGGCATAGTGACGACCCGAACGGTTGAGTGGCGGCGCATGACCGTACACGCACCGCCTCGCCACAGGTCATCACTCCCAGAGGGAACCAAGGTCAGTCAGCATGTCTCCGCGTGGGCTGGCGGCCGCCCTGCCGTATCATCGCCACCAATACGGATGACCACTTGGAACGGGTGTTGTAGCAGATCAACGGAGGCGTGGCGAACATGCTGAGCTCGGGCCTGTGAAGGGACAGCGCCGAACGAGGAAGGGCTCTGGCTCGACCCCGCCGGTGGGGCCTAGCGAGTCTCCGCTCGCCAAGTTCCTGGGACCCGACCACCCCTCCGTGGCTGAGTTGGCACCCGCCCAGCCGGAGGTCCCGACGCAGCGCCGACGTCATGGCCAGGAGAGGCAAGGCGCAGCCGGAGTAGCTAGCGAGTCCCGGCCCTCTACCTGGCGCCGCGCACGGCGGCGCGTGCTGGGGGCTGCTCTGCTGGTGGCACTCACAGCCCTGGTGTTACTGAACACCGTAGGTTTGGCGGCCCGCTGGGCCAGCCCGAAGCTCTCCCTTGGTGCCGGGGGGGTGCTGAGCGCCGTAGAGCGCCTGGTGGCCGGGAACGAGGTGCGGGTGTTGCGGCCGAGCTTCGTCCGCACGCTGGCTAACCGCCTGGCAGGTCCCGTGCGCGTGGGCCTCCAGGTCGGGCATCTGGACGCGGCGCTCCAGCCGGACGAGCTTGCCGACCTGCGCTACAGCACGGGTGCGCACGCCAGCGGGTTCGATGAGGTTGACGTCAACCTGGCGGTGGTGGAAGCGCTCGCCGCCCGGCTTGCCGGGCGCGGCATCGAGGTGGACGTGCTGCCCGCCACCATACCGGCCGGTTACAGCGCGGATCTGGTCCTTTCTGTCCACGCCGACTCGAGCCTCGATCCGCAGCGCAGCGGCTACAAGAGCGCTCACTTCCTTCCCGCCCGCAACCCTCGCGAGGCACTCCTCAAGGTGGCGATCGACCGGGCCATGTTCCAAGCCACCCGGATGGCCGACGACGACCGCAACGTCTCGGGCAACATGCTTCACTACTACGCCTTCAACAGCGCCCGTTTCAGGCACTCGGTGGCGGCGCGCACCCCGGCCCTGCTGGTGGAGCTCGGCTACCTGAGCAACGCTTCGGATCTCAAGCTGCTCACGCAGCCGGACCTGCTCGCCGCTGCCCTTGAATACGGTGTGCTCGGCTACTTGAGCGACATCTACCGTTGGTGAGCCACGTGGTAGCCTCACCGGAAGATGTCTTGGCGCCTTCTCGGCGGGCGCTTGAACCCGCTGTACAACAGACCTCCCCGCGAACCCTCCGGGCCGACAGCACCTGCTAACGCGCTGCCGCGCGGCAAGGCAACTGCGCTTCTCGTTGTACTGGCGCTCCTGGGCAGCCTCCTGGCAGGCTGCAAACCGCCCCCGGACCGCGCCGCCTCCATGGGCGACGGCTCCGTGGTCATCGTGGCGGAGCTCACGCAACCGCCCGCCATCGGCGTCACCCCGCTGCAGGTGCGGTTGACCGACCCTGCGGGCGAACCCGTTGAGGGTGCCACCGTGCGAGTGGAAGGCGACATGACGCACGCCGGCATGCAGCCGGTACTAGTGGACGCCGAGAGCGTTGGCGCGGGCGTGTACCGCGCCGAAGGGATGCACTTCACCATGGCAGGCGACTGGGTCATCACCATCACGGTCACCGTGGATGGCAAGCGCTCGAGCGGCGTGCTGCTCGTGAACGTGCCGGGTCGCTGATGGGTGCCGTGGGCGCAGCCGGGCGCGGAAAGAACCGCAGTTCTGGGCGCGTGGCGTTACCCGTGAACGCGGGGCCTTTCGTAGATCAGCCACGCGGCTTCGATCTGCTGCGCCTGCCGGGCCTCAGGCGCCTGGCGCGGTTCAAGTACGCTCGCCTCATCTTCCAGTTGCCCCTGCTGCTACTGGCCCTGTTCGTCATCGTTGACGGACTCACCGGGCGGCAGGTGGCGCCCCGCAACGTGGCCACCACGGCCACCTGGCTTCACTACCGTGGCCTCGTCGTGCTGGCCATCGCGCTCTTCGGCAACGCCTTCTGCGCCGCGTGCCCCCTCATGCTCACGCGCGGGCCTTCGCGCTGGCTCAAGCGGGTGTTGGGCTCATCGTTCACGTGGCCCAAGGCGCTTCGCAACAAGTGGTTCGTGATCGGCCTGCTGGTGCCGTACTTCATCACCTACGAGGTGTTCGACCTGTGGGCCAGCCCCTGGCTCACCGCCTGGCTGGCCATCGGCTACTTCGGCGCGGCGCTGGTAGTAGACACGCTCTTCCCCGCCGGCACGTTCTGCCGCTACGTGTGCCCGCTCGGCAACTTCAACTTCACCCTCTCCACCGTGTCGCCAACGCAGATAACGGCCATAGACCCGGACGTGTGCCGAGCCTGCGAGCACAAGCCCTGCCTGCACGGGCGCGAGACGTACATCGACACCCCGAAGAGCGGTGAGGCCGCGTTCATCCCGCTGGCCGAGATCACCAACCCGAACGGTACCGGCTACTTCCCCGGCTGCGAGACGGACCTGTTCGTACCAACCATCACCTCGAACATGGACTGCACGCTCTGCATGAACTGCGTGCGGGCCTGCCCGTACGACAACGTGGCGCTCACGGTGCGCGCCCCCGGCCGGGAGCTCTCCCACAACCCGTGGGCGCGCCGCGGCCGCCTTGCCGTCGTGGCGCTGGGTGTGCTGCTCACCTACTGGGGCGTCATGAACGCGCTCACCATGATCACCCCCTTCTACAGCCTGGCTGCGCAGGTGTCCGACCTGCTCGGCACGAGCAGTGAGGCGCTGCTGCTCCTGTTCTTCTACGCGGCCACCACACTGGTGGGACTCACGGCCACCGTAGGCGCCAGCTGGTTGGCGGACCTGGCGGGCGGCAAGCGCAGCAGCCTGAAGCAGGCGTTCATGCGGTGGGGTTACGTCACCGTTGCGCTAGGCTTCAGCTTCTGGGGGGCGCACTACCTGTTCCACTTCCTCACCGGCGCCCTGGCCATAGTGCCCGTGTTCGAGCACTTCTTCGAGTACCGTGGATGGCTGCTCGACCCCAACTGGCGGCTGGCGCAGATGGTGCCCACCCGCTGGCTCTTCCCCATCCAGGCCTTCGTGGCCGTGATCTACACCAGCATCGCCCTCTACACGGCGCTCCGCATAGCTAGGCGCGATTTCGGTTCGCGTAACTGGGTGCTGGCGCTCTGGCCCATGCTCATCTACGTCCTCTCGTTCACCGCGTTGCAGCTCCTCATCCTGGCGCAACCGATGGAGATGCGCGGCACCGTTCTGGGGCCCACCTTCTGATGCCCGTCAGGCGGCGGCGCGCACTCGGCGCGGCACTGGTAGCAGCCCTGGCGGTGTGGTTGGGGTCGGCCTTCATGGCACCGGCAGCGGAAGGGATGATGAGCGACGACGGGACGCCCACCGGTGACGTGGAGGCTGCCGACGCAGAGCCCGCGAGCCCCGCTCTGGTGAGCACCCAGGCCGCCCCTGCCGACGCCGTCGCTGGGCCCTCCGGGCCCGTCCCAACGGAACCGCTGCCGGCCTGCGAGTACGGCGACCTGCCGGCCCCCCTGGCCGGCATGGATCAGTGGCAGTACACCCTGCTGGATACCACGTTCCGCTTAGACAAGGCGTACGCGCCGCCCGATCTGGTGAACCTGGCCAACGCCCTCGCACGGGCGGCGCCGGGAGCCTACCTGGCGGCGGAGTCGCACCTGCTCAGGGCCGAGGCCGCCGCTGGCCTGGCGGCTCTCTTCGAGGCTGCGGAGGCGGCCGGCGTACAGCTCGCGGTGCAGTCCGCCTACCGCAGCTACGCCTACCAGGCCACCACGTTCGATTACTGGACGGAGCAGGACGGCTACGAGGCCGCTCTGCGCACCAGCGCCCGCGCAGGCCACTCGGAGCACCAACTGGGCACAGCCGTGGACCTGCGCAGCCGTGGTGGACCGCCCGCGTGGGACGTGGACGACTGGGCCGCCACTCCGGAGGGGGCCTGGGTGCAAGCCAACGCGCACCTCTTCGGTTTCGTGATGAGCTACCCGGCCGGGGCGGAGGCGCGCAGCTGCTACGCCTACGAGCCGTGGCACTACCGCTACGTGGGGCCGGAGGTGGCCGCGCAGGTGAAGGGCAGCGGCGAGCCGCCCAGGGCGTTCCTGTGGCAGCATGTGCAGATGAGCCTGGCGCCGCATGATGGCGCTCCGGAGGGCCAGAGTGACGACAACCGCTAGAACCGTGACTGCCCTGCGCGGCGTACTGACCAGGTCGCTCGCGTTACTGATCGTGACCGGAGCGCTCAGCCTGGCCGGCGCTCACGCCACCCTCGTCATCGGCGATCTGATGCTCTCTCCCGACCCGCCGGTGCCGGGCAAGGCCGTCACGGTGCGCATAAGCCTCGTGGATCCCCTCCTGGTGGCAGTGGAGAAGGCCCTGGTACGCGTGGAGTTCCGGGCCATAGACCCCGAGGACCCGCTGGTGCCGGCCAGCATCACCGGCACCGAGGCCACCGAGTTCCTGGAGCTACCAACCGTGCTCAGTACGGAGTACCTGCAGGAGGTCGAGGCCGGGGTCTACGCCGGCACCCTCATGGCGCCCGAAGCGGGGCGCTACACGGTGAGCGTGCGCGACACCACCTTCCGCAACGAGGAGGCCATAGCCAACTTCGGTGTGGACACGGGAGTGGCCCCCAACGGCACCATCGCGTTCGTGCTGCCCCCAACACCCATCGCCCCCAGTTCCATCGGCACGTGGCTGCTCTGGATCCTGGGCATCCCGCTGGCGGCCGGAGTGCTCATCACCTTCTTCGCGCTGCGCCGGCCCGCCGATCCGGACGCCGCGAACGACGAGGGCGGCGCTGAACCGTCAGGCACGGAGCAGGACCCCGGCATCATCTGAACCCACGGATGCTATCGTTCGGCCACTTTGGGATTCTTCGAAGCTACGTGGGGAACACTTCTGAACGTGGTCACGGTGGTGCTCGGCACCAGCGTCGGTCTGGCGCTTAGGGGCAAACTGCCGGAGCGGATAACAGTGGCGGTGATGCAGGCCATCGGCCTGGTCACCCTCTTCATAGGCGTAACCAACGCGCTCGATCTCAACCGGGTGGCTTCGCCACCCGGGGTGCTGGTGGGCCTGCTGGCTCTGGCGCTGGGCGCCGCCCTGGGCGAGTGGTGGCGCATCGAGGACGGCCTCGAAGGGCTGGGGAACCGCCTCAAGAAGCGCTTCAAGGGCAGCGGCCGCTTCACAGAGGGGTTCGTGGCCGCCTCGCTGCTCTTCTGCGTCGGCCCGCTCGCCCTCATCGGGAGCATACAGAACGGTCTCACCGGCGACGCCGGCTTCCTCGTTCTCAAGTCCGCGCTCGACGGTTTCTCCGCGTTGGCGCTGGCCACGAGCTTCGGCTTCGGGGTCATGGGCTCCGTGCTGGTGGTGCTCGTGTATCAGGGCGGCCTGTCGCTGGCGGCGAGCCAGTTCTCCAACCTCATCCCCGACCCGGCGGCAGACCCGAACGTGCTCCTCGTGAACGGCGTGGGCGGCCTGATGATCGTGGCGCTCGGCCTCGGGTTGCTGGACATCAAGAGACTGCGGGTGGCGTCCATGCTGCCGGCGTTGGCGCTGGTGATCCTCTTCTACTGGGTGGGCGGCTTCTTCTACTGAGCGAGCGGGATCTGCCGGTCACCGGTCTGCCGCGAAGCCGACCCCGGACGCCACCGGCTCGGCGCGACGTTCCGGCAGCGTGCTAGCATTCGCCTGTGATCAGCAAGGAACGTGTGGAGGCACTGGCACGCCAGGTACGAGTAGGCCTGGCGGAGGGCGAGGCGGAGACGCTAACGGCGGAGCTCGAAGCCATGCTCCGGTTCGCTGCGAGCCTGGAAGGGGTCGAGGTGGGCGCCACTCCCGAGTGGACGCCGCCCGCGCCAGAAGGACGCCCGCTCAGGGCCGACACACCCACGGCTTCGCTGCCCCGCGAGGCGGCCCTGGCGCTTGCCCCCACGCAAGAGGGCGGCTACTTCAAGGTGCCGCGCACGCTCGACGAGGGCTGAACCCCTGCTTGTTCGTTCCGCTCACCGAGCAACCAGACACTCTTGTGCGCCGCGCACACGGCGGCGCGGGGCGGCTACTCCAGCAGCTCGCGCCGGAAGTACGGCCGTAATGCTTCAGGCAAGCGCACGCTGCCGTCCTCCTCCTGGTACGTCTCCAGGATGGCGGCGATGACGCGCGGGAACGCCAGAGCACTGCCGTTCAGCGTGTGTACCAGGTCGGGCTTGCCCTTGCCGGCGGCCCCGCCCGGCCGCGCCCTGGTCCTCAGGCGGCGCGCCTGGAACGCCTCCAAGTTGCTGATGCTCGACACCTCCAGCCAACGCTCCTGGCCGGGGCTCCACACCTCGAGGTCGTACTTCTTGGCCTGCGTGAAGCCCATGTCGCCGGTGCACATGAGGAGCCGCCGGTACGGCAGGCCGAGTTCCTCGAGGAGCCCTTCGGACACCGCCGTCATCTCCTCCAGCGCCTCGTAGCTAGCTTCGGGGCTGGTGAACTGCACCATCTCCACCTTGTCGAACTGGTGTACGCGGTTGAGACCGCGCACGTCCTTGCCGTAGCTGCCGGCCTCACGGCGGAAGCAGGCCGTGTAGGCGGCCAGCTTTATCGGCAGCTGCTCCGAAGCCACGATGTCGTCGCGGTAGAGGTTGGTGACCGGCACCTCCGAGGTGGGCACGAGGAAGAAGCCGTCCGTGACCTCGTACATCTGCCCTTCCTTGTCGGGCAGCTGACCGGTGGCCGTGGCCGAAGCCGGGTTCACCATCAGGGGCGGTATCACTTCCTCGTAACCGTGATCCGCCAAGCGGTCCAGGAAGTACGCCTGCAGCGCCCGCACGAGGCGCGCTCCCCCACCGCGGAAGATCGGGAACCCGGCGCCCGTGACCTTCACGCCGGCCTCCAGGTCCACCCAGCCCCGCGCCGTCATGAGCTCCCAGTGCGGCTTGGCCGCGAAACCGAACTCGCGCTTGTGGCCCCACTCCTTGAAGATCACGTTGTCGTGCTCGCTCTCGCCGTAAGGCACGGACTCGTGCGGCAGGTTGGGGATCTCGAGCATGAGGGTATCGATGGAGTGCTGGAGCCCGCGCTCCTTCTCCTCCAGGCGCTTCACTTCCGCCGAGAGCGCGGCCATCTCGCTCATGAGCGGAGCGGTGTCCTCGCCGGCACGCCTGAGCTCGCCGATGCGCTTGTTGCTCGCGTTATGTGCCGCCTGCTTCTCTTCCAAGTCGCGGCGCACGAGCCTATGCTCCTCGTCGGTGGTCAGCAGACGCTCGAGAGACTCGAGCCCGCCCTGCAGCTGCTTGGCGCGGATGGCGTCTCTAACGGCCTGAGGGTTCTCACGGATGAAACGCAGATCGAGCATGAGTGCCATTGTAGGGCAGCCTGCCGGTGAAGGGCACAGATGGCCGGATGACCAGAACCTCGCAGAAATGCTGCGCCTCACCTGGGTATGCTCTCTGAATGCGGGCTTACGCACCGCGTGGGAGAGGCTTTGTTCAGAAGACGAGGTTCAGACCAGGGCGCAGCGCCCGACATCCTGGCGGCCATGGAGCGCCTGGTGCGTTACCAGGGCTCGCAGGAGCGTAGCGCCGAAGTGCTGCGCAACCTGCGGTCGCAGCTGGGGCAGGACGTGCGCGGCTACGTGGTGAGCGGCGACGAGGCCTCGGGCTTCAGGTTCGACGCTCAGGTGGGCTACAACGACGCACTCCTCGGCCTCGTGCCCGCCAACGGGCCATGGCGTTCGCCGGGGCCCCGCATCGTGCAGAACCTGGTGGCGGAGCTGTTCACGAGCAACGATCCGAACGTGCGCACCGACCTAGGCAACCTCGGCATGCGCGAGGCCACCTCGGCTCTGGTGGTGCCGGTGGCTGGACGTTTCGAGGAGTACGGCGCGCTGCTCCTACAGCGACACGGCGGCTCGCCCCTGAACGAGGACGACCTGAAGCTGGCGGTGCGGTGGGCCAACGTGCTGGGCGAGACGCAGAGCCTGGCATACGAACTGCGCCTGGCCAAGCTGAGCCTGGTGCAGTTCACGCGGGCGTTCGTGCAGGGCTTCGAGGCGCAGGAGTTCAGCCAGCTCGGGCACGCGGAGCGCGTGACGGCCTACGCCCTGGCATTGGGCCGCGCACTGGAACTGAACCGCCCGCAACTGGCCGACCTCTACTTCGCCGCCATGCTGCACGACATCGGCAAGCTGGGCAACGGACTGGATCAAGCCATCGAGGACTTGGATCACCCGCAACGCGGCGCCAACATGGTGTCCGGTTCGGAGCTGCTCCTGCCGGCCGCGGAGGGCATCAGGCATCACCACGAGGCGTGGGACGGCTCGGGCTTCCCGGACGGCCTGCGCAAGGAGTCCATCCCCCTGATCGCGCGCGTGGTGGCGGTGGCGGACACGTTCGACCTGCTGAGCAGCGAGCGCGGTAAGGCGCTACCCATGCGCGAGGTGGAGAAGGCGCTCGAAGCTGCCAGCGGCACCACGCTCGATCCGGCGCTGGTAGCGCTGTTCGTGAACATCCTCAGGCAGGGCAAGAGCACCCAGGAACTCAGCCACCTGAAGGACAGCGACCTGCCGTTCTAGGCATCGCCCCTGCGTGGTCGGCGCCCGGCGCCTCTGCTCCTGCTCCGCTGCGTTGTGGCCACCAGCACGTCGCATCTCGCTTCCGCCAACAGGCGCCGCGCCACGCTGCCCAGCAGCGCCTGGAGCGTAGCGCTGTGCCCGCGCGAGCCGAGCGCCACCAGATCGAACCTGCCGCTGTTGGCCGCGCGCACCAGCGCCGGGCCCGGGTCGCCCGTGAGGAGCCGGACCGGCAAATCGTCCGTGCGCACCACCCGGCGCTGGAACGCCTTCAGTTCCTCCCTTGCCTTGCCCTCCAGCGCAGCGCGGTAGCGCTCCATCTCGGCCGACGACATGCCGGTGCGGAACATGGCCTGCTGGAACGGGAGCGGCACCTCCACCGCGTGCAGTAGCTGCAGCTTCGCGTCCGGCGCGAGCCTGCGCACCTCGAGCAGCGCCCGTGCCGACAAGGGCGACATGTCGATGGCCACGGCCGCTCTAACGTAAGGTCCTGTCACGGCCTGCCGGGCCACGAGCACCGGCACGCTGGAGGTGCGCACGACCCTGTCCGCCGTCGAACCGAGCACCTTCAGCTTGAGGGTCTGGCCCTTGCCCGCGCCGAGCACCAGCACGTCGGCGGCGCGCTCCCTGCCAGCCCGCGTGATGGCCTCGTGCGGCGTTCCGAACTCCACCTGCACCTCGGCGTTGCCGGAGCACCCCGCCTTCTCCAGCCACGGCTCCACGGCGGCGACGGCCTGTCTCTTCAGGCGTTCCCGCCACTCGCCCTCACCTAGACGCATGTGGGCGGCGACCTGCGACACCTGCTCCGAATCGATGACGTGGAGCACGACGAGGTGGGCCGCGTGCACGCCGGCCAGCTGGACGGCGCGAGCGAGGACCACTTCGCTGCCTGCCTCGAGATCTAGGGCAGCTAGGACGATCTCCAGCTTCTTCGTTTGCGCTGCCCTCCGTCTCCTTGAACACCTCAAGCGTGTTGCCTGCGTGCAGCCATCATAGGCGATGGCAGGGAGCCCGGTCGGCGCCGCGGGGGCCCCTCGACAGATCCGCGGCAGGTTCGCTCAGCTCCAGGGAACGCGCCGGCCACGTGATAGATTGACGCCATGCCGCCCGTGGAAGTCGTCTCCTACCGCCTCACGCACCGCGGGAAGCCCGTGGGTACCCAGACCTTCAAGACGGCGGACCTGGGGCGGCACGCGCAGCTCGAGGTGCGTTCGCAGTTCCAGGGCACCTTCGGGGTCAGCACGGTCGTGCAGCGCAGCCGCTGCGACGTCGAGGGCGTGAGCCTGCGCTTCGCGGAAGAGACGCAGGAGCGCAGCGACAACCGCAAGTTCGACGTGGTGTTCGACGCCCGCTCCGGTCTGGTCACCGCGGCCAAGGGACCGAAGGACAACGCGGCGCTGCCGTACCTGCTGCCGTACCGCGACCCGGTCTCACTACTGCACCAGGTCAGGGGGCTCGGCGAACTCGAGGAGCCCCGCCGGGTGCCGCTACTCGGCAAGGAAGTCACGGTGCAGTTCGTTGGCGTGGTTGAGCTCGACACGGTGTTCGGCAAGCGGCCCGCTCGCGCCTACGTGCTTCATCCTGGCCAGAGCGTGGTTTACGTGGACGTCGAGGCGCCTCACACCATCCTGAAACTCACTCAGCGGCTGCCGGACGGGCAACTGGACGCCCTGCTGGTGAAGGTCGGATCGGAAGCCTCACTGGCCCCGTTCGGCGAACCAACGGAGCAACGCTCCGGCGGCGGCAAGTCCGGGCGCCGGCGTGGCCAGAGGCGCCGCCCCAGGCGCCGCAAGCGCAGCTGAACAGCCTCGGGGTCATCGTGAACCCGCTTGCCGCCTCCGAGTACCAGGCAGCGCTCGACTGGCTCTTCAGCCAGACGAGAGCCGGTGGAGAGCGCTCGCCGGCACGGGCGGCCGCCCTCCTCGCGCGCATGGGCCTGAAGGCTCCGGAGCACAGCGTGAGCGTGGTAGGCACGAACGGCAAGGGCACCGTTACTGCCATGATCGCTGCCGGCCTGAGCGCCGCCGGCCACAAGACCGGCCGCTTCATCTCTCCGCACGTTGAGTCTTTCAGGGAGCGCGTGGCCGTGAACGGCACTCCCATCGCCGAGGCGCAGGTCGTGGACTTCGTCCGCGCCGCGCGTGAGCTGGTAGCGGCCTCGGGCGGGGCTGTACAGCCACCCCCCGCCTTCTTCGAGTGGACGTTGGCCCTGGCCTTGAGCGAGTTCGCCCGCCAGCGTACTCACTCTGCGGTCTTCGAGGCAGGCGTGGGCGGCGCCAGCGACGCCACTCACGCCCTTCCCAACGTGGAGCTCGTGGTGCTCACGAACGTGGACTTGGACCACGTGGACGTGCTCGGCCCCACCCTCGAGCTGATCGCAGCGGACAAGGCAGGGGCCATCAGGCCCGGCACGCCGGTAGTGAGCGGGGTGACGCAGCCGCACCTGCAGGAGCTGGTGGCCCGCGAGGCCCACCGTTCGAGCGCACCCTTGCATCAGGTCCGTGCGGAGGGCACAGTGTCCACCGGCCTCTTCCACGTGCCGCCCGAGTTGGCCGGCGTCTTCTCGCCGACGCGGCTGGCCAACGCCCGGCTAGCAGCCGCGTCGTTGCGGCTGCTGGGGCTCAACGAGGCGGCAGTGACCGCAGGCCTGAGCGCGCCGGCCCTGCCCGCCCGCGGCGAGAGGTTCCTGGTGCCAATGCGCGGGCCGCTGGGTGTCCCACCTG
>CAZVTS010000004.1:0-7944 GCA_964630175.1 uncultured bacterium | reverse complement strand
CTGGAGATCGGGGGGCGCCCCTACGCGCTGCTGTTCGGGGCGCTCGGCAGGAAACAGGGAGCGGCGGTACTGGAGGTGTTGGCGCCGGGCGCCACGAGCGTGGTGCTAACGGAGGCGCAAGCCGGGGACGGGCACCCAGCGCCGCCCGCGGCTCCGGCCGACTTCGTGGCCGACCCGGAAGCCGCCTTGCAGGCTGCGCTGGCAGCCGCGGCAGAGGGTGCGCTGGAAAGCAAGCAGAGGGGTGCGCCGCCAACGGCTCTCCATGAAGCACCTGGCGCCCACAACGGCGGGAGCGCCGCCCGGCCCCTGCTGGTGGTGGCGGGATCGCTCTACCTGGCCGGGAGGGTTCGCCCCCTGCTGCGTGGCATGGGAGAGCGGTTGCCGGCTGCCTGGGAGGCCCAGCTACAGTCCGGGTGACCGGATCCGAACCTACAGGGCCGCTGCGAGAGCAGGCTCTACCCCACCGCAGCAAGCCTGGTTCAGCGGGTGCGCTTCATGGGTTGCGGCGCGCCGGGCGTCTCGGCTTCCCCGATGCTGCCCTGCCGCTGCGTGATCATGAGGCGCAGCTCGTGCGGGCTGGTGGCCATGAAGGTGGCGTCGTCGAAGCTGATGTGGCCGTTCAGGTAGAGGTCCACCAGGTGCTGGTCGAAGGTCTGCATGCCGCGCAGGTTGTCCTGCATGAGCGCTTCCTTGATGAGGGGCGTCTTCTCCTCGTCCTTGATGTAATCGCGGATGAGCGGCGTGTTGATGAGCAGTTCGAGTGCCAGCACGCGCCCGGGCCCGTCTGCGCGCGGCAGCAGCCGCTGGCTGAGGATGCCCAGTAGCGACTCGGCGAGCAGTATGCGGATGGGGTCGCGCTCGTGAGGTGGGAAGAAGTCGATGATGCGGTTCACGGTGCGGATGGTATCCAGCGTGTGCAGGGTGCTGAACACGAGGTGACCGGTCTGCGCAGCCGTGATGGCGGCTTCCACCGTCTCCTTGTCGCGCATCTCGCCCACCATGATCACGTCGGGATCCTGGCGCATGGCGTACTTCAGCGCGCCCACGAAGTCCGGCGTGTCCAGCCCGATCTCGCGCTGGATGACCAGGCTCCGCTGGTTGCGGTGCAGGATCTCGATGGGGTCCTCCACCGTGATGATGTTACGGGCGTAGCGGCGGTTGACGTAATCGATCATGGCCGCCAGCGTGGTGGTCTTGCCCGAGCCCGTGGGCCCCGTTACGAGCACCAGCCCGCGGGGCTGACTTGCCAGGTCGCCCACCACGTTGCCGGGCAGGCCGAGCGATTCGAAGCTGGGGATGGCGTCGCGGATGACGCGCATGACGATGCCCGCCGAGCCACGCTGCCTCAGCACGTTACAGCGGAAGCGCGCCACGTTCGGGATCGTGAACGCGAAATCGAGCTCGTGACGGTGCCGGAACAGCTCGCGCTGCGATTCACTCATCATGGCCAGAGCGATCTGCTCGGTCTGCTCCGGCGTGAGGGTGGGCACACCTTCGAAGGGCACGAGGTCGCCGTCCACACGCATGTGGGGAGGCGCCCCGGCCTGCAGGTGGATATCGGACGCGCCCTTCGCCACCATGCTGCGCAAGATGTCGGCGATCCGCACTCCGCGACCGCCCAGGCTACCGGACTCCATGGCCGCCCCCTTCAAGAACGTGCTTCATGCCGCCAGTGTAGTTGCCCCACCCGGGCGCGGGTTGTGACATTCCGCGCGAGACGGTGCGTTCCGACCGCGGCCCAACGAACCGGCCCCGCACTCGCGCTAAAGGATCTTGGAGAGGAACGAGCGGGTGCGCTCCTCGCGCGGGTTGGTGAAGAAGTGCTCCGGGTCGCCCACTTCCACGATCTGCCCCGCGTCCATGAAGATGACGCGGTCGGCGGCCTGCCGTGCGAACCGCATCTCGTGGCTCACCACGACCATGGTCATCCCGTTCTCCCGGAGGTCCTGCATCACCTTCAGGACCGAGCCGACGAGCTCGGGGTCGAGCGCCGAGGTCGGCTCGTCGAAGAGCATCGCCTTGGGTTCCATGGTGAGCGATCGGGCGATAGCCACGCGCTGCTGCTGGCCGCCTGACAGTTGACCGGGGTACTTGTTGGCCTGCTCGGGGATGCCCACCTTCTGGAGGAAGTAGCGGGCGCGCTCCTCCGCCTTGCTCTTCTTCCACTTGCGCACGCGCGTGGGGGCCAGGGTGATGTTGTCGAGCACGGTGAGGTGCGGGAAGAGGTTGAAGGACTGGAACACCATGCCCGTCTCACGCCGGATCTGGTCGATGGCGCGCACGTCGTCCGTGAGCTCCACGCCGTCCACCATGATCTTGCCCTCCTGGTGCTCCTCCAGGCGGTTGATGCAGCGGATGAGGGTGGACTTACCGGACCCGGACGGCCCGATGACCACCACGACCTCACCCTTGTTGACGGAGAGGTTGATGTCCTTCAGGACGTGGAACTCCCCGTACCACTTGTTGACGCCGATCATCTCGATGACCTTCTCGCCACCGGCGGGCGCGTCGGCCCGCACCGGGCCGGTTGCCTTAGCCGCGTCTGTCACTTGCGTACCTCCGTTGAAAGGATGAGCGAGGGAAGGGACATCAACGCTCCCCTACCCCGAGCTGTTTCTCGAGCTGCCTGCTTGCGATTGACATCCTGTAGGCGAAGAAGAAGTAGATGACGGCGACGAAGAGGAAGATCTCCAGCTTCACGCCGCCCGTTACGGCCAGGGACGCCGGTTGCACGGACACCAGGTCGCCGACCTTGAAGAAGTCCATGAGGCCGACGATGAAGACGAGCGAGGTGTCCTTGAACAGGCCGATGGCCTGTCCGACGATGGCGGGGATGACGGCCCTGAGCGCCTGAGGCAGCACGATGAGCCGCGTGGTCTGCCAGCCGGAGAGGCCGAGCGCACGGGCGGCTTCGCCCTGCCCCCGCGGCACCGCCTGCAGCCCCCCGCGCACGTTCTCCGCCATGTACGCCGCGGAGAAGAGCGTGATGGCCACGTACGCGCGCATGATGGCGGGAAGCGAGTTGGCGTCCACGTTCAGGATCAGCGGCAGCAGCAGGGAAGCGATGAAGAGCCACATGATGAGTGGCGCACCGCGCACGATCTCGATGAACCCTATGCAGAAGTACTTGATGGCCGGCAGCTTGCTGTTGCGGCCCAGGGCCAGCGCGATGCCCAGCGGGAAGCTGGGGATTATGCCCGTGAAGAGGATGATCGTGAGGAGGAAGCCGCCCCAGTCGCGGATCGGCACTCGCCCCACGGGGCCACCCGAACCGAAGCCGGACAGGAGCAGGAAGCCGCCAACCAGCCACACGCCCCACGCGAAGGAGAGTCCCTTCACCACCTGCGGGAACTGCCGCCCGACGCCGTAGCCGATCAGGCCGATGACGACCGTCATCGGCCAGAGGAAGCGCACGGACGGCCAGAAGATGATGGCGACGATGGAGACGAAGGCCACGAAGCCCTGGAGGGCCCAGAAGGCGTTCGTGATGATCTTGCCCTGCCCTGCCGCTCCCGACATTGCGCCCATCAGGCCGAGCATGACCCCGACGATCAGTAGGGGCCGCCAGAGGTACTCGGTGGGGTAGCGGTACACGCCGAAGAGCTTCATGTTCACCCACACCTGGCCCCATGAGGCCTCGACGAAGATGAACGTGCCCAGGTTGTACAGCGCCCAGACGACCATGGCGCCCGCTACCAGGCTGAGGGCCGTGTTGAAGGGCCCGTTGAAGAGGTTCTTCCTGAACCAGAAGCCGACGCCGGACGTGGGCGTAGGGGCGGGTCTTGGAGGGATCATCTGCATGTCAACGCTCCACCAGCGCCAGGCGCGCGTTCACGTTGTTGAGGAGGAACGAGAAGGCCAGGCTTATGGCCAGGTAGGCGCCGATGAGGAGCAGGGTGATGGGGATGGCGGCGCCCGTCTGGTTGCTCACCACGCTGGCGATGACGAACAGTTCCGCGTAGCCGGCCAACGACGCCAGCGAGGAGTTCTTGGTGAGGTTCAGGTACTGCGAGATCATGGGAGGCAGCACCACGCGCATGGCCTGCGGGAAGATGATCTTCGTGAAGGTCTGGTAGCCGGAGAGCCCCACCGCGTAGGCGGCCTCGCGCTGCCCCTTCGGCACCGCCAGGATGCCGCCGCGCACTATCTCCGCTATGAACGACGAGGTGTAGACCACGAGCGCGAGGAGGAGCGCCAGGTAGTTGACCGTGAAGCGCATGCCGCCCTCGTAGTTGCTCACGGGCACGTAGGCGCGGCTGAACACGAGCGCCCCCATGGGCAGCATCTCGCTGGTCGCCTCGAGGGTGGACTCGCGGGTGGAAGCGACCTCGGCTTGACCGAAGGCGGAGAAGCGTCCGCCGGCGGACGGCAGTGCGCCGGTGGCGCTCTCCGCGGGCGCCTCGACCAGTGGCGGCGAGAACGCCGGCAGGCGCACCTGGCCGTCGCGGTCGGAAACGAGCACGCGCTGGAAGTTGATGACGTCCATCACGAGCCCCACGCCGCCGTAGCCGCGTCCGGTTGCGGGGTCGACGTCTTCGTCTTCGTCCATGACCCCGTTACCGTTACGGTCCACGAACACGTGGCCGGTGGAGGGGTACTTGGTGAAGTGGAGCTGCAGGCCCTGCTCCGCCGCGGCTTCCGGATCTTCGAACAGCACCTCGTAAGACTCCGCTTCGTGCTCGCCCAGGAGCGGGAAGCGGAAGGTGCCGTGCACCACCTTGCGTGATTCGACGAGGTTCTGGCTGGTGGTGGTGAGGCGCCCTTCTTCGATGCCCACGCGTACGGGCACGAACGACGCCACCTGTCGGCTGCCGTCCTTGACGATGCTCGTGGTGCCCCTGCCGCTGGCCCCCTGGAAGTCGAACTGCATGCCCTCGGGAACGGTGCGCGTGACGTAGCTGAGCGCCAGGCCCGCGCCGGCTACTACCACGAAGGTGGCGAGCCAGTAAGGCCAAACCACGCCGACCACGTCGTGCTTGGCGAGTTGCCGGCGCCGCCAGTACCAGGCCGCCACGGCCAGCACCAGGGCCGCCACCAGCCACGGCACCCACACGCCGAAGCGGTACGTGGGGAAGAACGACGGGAACGCCAGTCCGACGTTCGAGAGGAGCAAGCCGCCGGGGATGGCCACCGGGTCGCTGATGCGCGGCGGGAAGGGCAGGAGGATGGCGGAGTACCAGAAGACGATCTGAACGGCCAGCGGGATGTTACGCAGGACTTCGATATATACGCCGGCCACGTTGCGGATGAGCCAGTTGCCGGAGAGGCGCATGACCCCGAACAGCACCCCGAGGATGGTGGCAAGCACCACGCCCACGAGTGCCACCTTGAGGGTGTTGAGGAAACCGATGAGCAGGGCCCGCGCGTACGTGTCTGACACGACGTACGGTATGGGCCGTTCGGCGATGGGGATACCGGCAGGTCGACCGAGGAAGGAGAAGTCCGCCGGGAGGTTGGCGGCGGCCAGTGCAGTGACGACGTTGTTGACCAGCACACCGATGGCCGCCACGATGCCTATGACGAACCCGATCTGGGCCAAGATGCCGATGGTCTTGACGTTGCGCCAGAAGGGGATCACTGGTTCGGCGCTGTTCGCGCCGTGCGGGCCAGTGGTCATGCGCTCGGTCTCCTGCTTGTGAGCTCTGTGAAAATAGGGGGCCTCCAGGTCTTGGGCGGCTTCACCCACGCGCCCCAAGGCGGCTGCTTCGGGCCGCCTCAGGGCGGTGGGGCGTAATGATGTTGCGCTTGCCCGCTTCCTCAGGCCCTGCACGCTGGCCGTGAACGGGCGCAGGGCCGGCTGAGTGACTCAGCCGGCCCCAAGGATGTTAGTTGAAGGGGAAGCCGAAGATGAGGCCGCCGTCGTAGTACTGGGCGTTGAGGCCGCGTTCCATGCCGAGGGCGTTGGGGCCGCCGCCGAGGTGACGCTCGAACATCTCACCGTAGTTGCCGACCGCCTTGATGGCGTTGTAGAAGGCGTTGGCGGAGAGGTGGAGACCTTCAACGTAGGATTCGCTGCCGGGGGCACCGAGGAGGCGCTGCACCTGCGGGTCGGCTGCGCTGACGAGCATCTCGTCGACGTTGGCCTGGGTCACGCCGTACTCTTCGGCGTTGAAGAGGGCGTAGACGGTCCAGTCCACGATGTCCTTCCAGACGTCGTCGCCGTGGAGGACGGCCGGCCCAAGGGGTTCCTTGGAGATGAGGGTGGTCAGGTTGATGTGATCCTCGGGGACCTTGAGGGTGCCCTGGTAGGCGATGAGGCCGGAGTAGTCAGTGGTCCAGCCGTCGCACTGACCGTCGTCGTAGGCGGCCATGAGCACGGGGGCGGTCTCGAAGATCACCGGGGTGAAGGAGATACCGAGGCGGGCCATGGTGGTGCCCAGGTTCGTCTCGGTGGTGGTGCCGGACTGCACGCAGATGGAGCGGCCCTCGAAGTCCTGCAGGCTGCGGATGCCCGAGTCGCGGCGCACCTGGAAGCCCTGACCGTCGTAGTAAGTGGTGGGGTTGAAGTTGGCGCCCCAGTCCGTTTCACGGATGCTGGTGCGGGTGGTGTTGCGGATCAGCACGTCGACTTCGCCGGACTGAAGGGCGGTCGGGCGCTCACCGGCGGTGACGGGGCGGAACACGACGGCGTTGGGATCGCCGAAGACGGCAGCTGCGATGGCGCGGCAGAAGTCTACGTCGAAGCCCTGGTACTCACCGGCGGCGTCTACGTAGCCGAAGCCGGCCAGTGTGCTGTTCACGCCGCAGCGGAGTTCGCCGCGGGCCTTGATCTCGTTGAAGCGGCTCTGGGCGAGCACCGTGCCCGCGAGAACCAGCAACGACAGTATGGCGAGAATACGGACAGAACGAATCATGGGTCCACCTTCCTGTGGTCAAGACGCTTAGATTTTGAACCCTCTCGAAATGGAGGTTGAAAGGGGTCTGAACGACTTTATCCGGTGGCCCGCCTCCATGTCAAAAGGCGATACGCACGTGCTTTACACAACCGCGCACGGGCCTGGCGGCACGCACGGCATGAAGGAGGGCGCCCACGTAACCGGGGGCGCCCTCCTGAGCGGCACAAGTGCGTGGCGTCGGGTTCAGCCGGGCACGGCCTCTTCCTGTTCGCGCCTCGCCAGCTTCTCCTTGATGCGCTTGAGGGTGGTGACCTCCTCCAGCGCGCGCTGTTCCAGCACGCTCTGGATGTGGCGGATCTCGTAGTTGATGCCGGGGATCACGAGCTGTTCGAGCGCGTTCACGCGCCTGTTCGTCTTCTTGATCTCCTCGCCGATCTTGCGCAGGCGCGTTTCGGTGGCGGCGACCTTGATGATGGCCTCCACCATCTTCCGGAACTCCTGCGCCGCCTCCAGCGTGGAGGCGCCAGCGCCCACGGGCGAGAACGGCAGGCGGTGGTCGAAGGTGGGCGGTTGGACCTGCGGCACCTTGACCCCGAAGATGTTCTCCATCTTCAGTTCCACGTCCAGCGTGCTCTCCTGAGCCAGCGCCAGGCTGCTGACGGCGGCGGGGCCGTCCCAGGCGTTGGCGAGGAAGAGGGCGAAGTAGGCCTCTCGGCTGGCTTCGGTGAGCTCGCGGCGGGCCTCGAGGGAGGTCTTCACGAGCGCGAAGAACTCGCCTACCAGTGCGTCGCGCTTGCGCTTGAGCAGGTCGGCACCCCTGACCGCCAGCTTCGCCTGATCGCGACGCTGCAGCAGGTTGGAACGAGTTGGGGCGACGTTCTCAGCCATGCGCTACCCTCCCCTCCCCTACAGTCGGTCGCCGCGGCCGGCGCCCCAGAGCTCTTCCATCTTGGCGCCGTAGTACTTGTCGATCTGGTCGTTCGACAGGCGGGTGAGCTCGCTCTTGGGCAGTGCCGACAGCGTGTTCCAGGCGATGGTCAGCGAGTCCTCGATGCTGCGGTTGTCGCTGCCCTGGTTGATGAAGAGGCGCGCGAACTCGTCGGCGAAC
>CAZVTS010000003.1:51243-73401 GCA_964630175.1 uncultured bacterium | reverse complement strand
CCAGAAACCCGTTACAGACGCAAACTAGGCGCCAAACTGTTCAACTTGGGTCAGATACGTTCTAGCACACCTCGGAACAACACGCCTAGGCTGACTCCACTAATTCCAATGGAGTTCGAATCGCTACCCCGCCCGCTATACATACAAGCAATTGATCACCCAAAGTGGAACCTGTGTACAGTGCCAAGTCACTTTATCTACCTGCAGCGCGCTGATAGCCATTGGTAGAGGAAGTGAAGCTAACTGTGCGTTGTTGACCTGAGGTTATCTAGGTCGCGATCAAGGGCGGTTGCCCACTCATTTCCAGAGCTTGGAAGGAAAACGCCTGTATCACCGATTACTCGCCCGGCCCTCAGCTCACCCACATCCCACAAGATGTCAATCTCGCTCGTTAGCCGATACAATTTCGCCTCGGAATCATACTCAATTTCTACCCCGTCTAGATTCTCTCTCAACTGGTGCCGAAACTGATGAAAGTACGATTTCGCGGCAGAGGGCTTCTCATCAGGAAATACGTCGCTCATGATCTTGCGGAGGGATACTGCCCTATGCTCAAGAAAGTACGCAAGGACTTCTACCCCCCGTCTAAGGGGTATATGAACGGGCTTACCATCGATTAGGAGTCGCTCATTGCCAAGCGTATGCACCTCCAAAACGCGGGGTGCCTCGCCAGCAATTCGGGGATGGGACACAAAAGCAAGTTCCCGAAGCTCCGAGGTCGCTAGCAACACCCACTCCCGAGCTAACAGCGCAGGGTTCTGCAGTGAAACGCTTAGCGCCTGCAACTCGTCTAATTCCCGCTGCCACAACTCACTGCCAAGAGACCGTAATAGGTCCGCGCGGTGCAACCTAACCAAAGCCTGCTCTTGAAGCAGACCCATTTCACCAAATGCTTCCACTAGTCCCTCAAGTTCTTGAAGTGCATGCGATTTTGTGTACCGCTCCATCCACAGGTTCAGCAACACTTCGCGGAAACGAAACTGAAGCCGGTCAGACTTATCTGAAATCAGCAGTTGGGCTCTTGTATTGTGTTCCAGCGCCTTCCCGAATTCGCCCCGGACACCTAATGCTGCGACAAGCGCAAGATGGCCAATCAGTTCTTCATAACTGAATTGTAGACGCGTAGCACCCCGAATTGACTGGGTAAACCGCTGAATAGCTAATGGTAGGCTTCCATTTGCCATCGCAATTTGGCCAAGCAGCCATAGGCGTTCCGGTTCATACCTCTCCATTTCTGCTTCTAGCTCGAGAGCATCGAGTTCCAGTAGCGCCTCGCGATACCGCCCCAAATTGACTAGAACGGTAGCGCGCCTCAACCGCATTTTCAGCAGTTCTCCCCCGGTAGTTGTCACGAGCCCACGTTCAAGAAACCACAACGCCTTCTGCGATCTTCCAATCCTGCCATGCAATACCGCGAGCTGCGCAAGGATGGAAGGGGCCAGGATGTCATACTCTGGAACTCCCTGAATTCGCTTCCACGCTTCTTCTCCTGCGCGAAGAGCCTCGCGTAGATTGCCATTGGTTTCTTCTCGAATACTCAGCACCCGATGGTACAGGGCTTTGTCATATGCAGACAATTGCTCAAAGTCAGCTTTGGATAGCTCGTCGGAAGCCTCGGACCCGCGGTCTACGAATGGAAGCACGTGCGCCAAGTAGACGTGTGCACCTTCTTCACCTCGATTAGCGGCCTGATACAACACCTCGAGTGCTTCCATGTCACGTAGAAGTTGGAAGTAGCAAACGCCAACCCAGCGATCATCTTTCGGACTGGGGCTTTGCAAGGCATCGTATGCCGCAATTCCTTCTTCAAACCTCTCAAGAAAGGCCCATCCCTGGATCGGGCTTTCCAAACGCACGCCAGGAAATGCTTGTTGAACAAGGTCCCACACGTCAGCCACTTCAATTGCCATGATAGCCCAGCGTGCTTGGGTTCCACGTATAAAGCTTGTCACAGCCGCATTTCTCAGTGCTTTCTGTAAGTGCATATGACTACCATGGTGTCGGAATAGAACTCCGACACCAAATCCCAGGGAGAACGTGTAGAACGTTAATTATCCGCCCAATCGCGCGACGTTATCCTACTGCTAGGCTTGATTTTTGGGTGCCAAGCTGATAAATTGGCGCCAATCGAACGGGTTGGGAGACCCTTCGATTCGACGTGTGGGAGCATGTCGTTTCGGAAGAGGTTGGGTGGAGTTTTTGGGCAGCAACAGCTCATCTACTTTTCCCTTCAGTTTCGTTAGGCGCCAGGTTATGGCGCCCGGGTTGGGAGACCCGAGATTGCTCTTTTGGCGTGTGGGAGTAGGCCATTATGAGCGGCGCTCGCGGAAACGTGAGCAGATTCGGAAGGATAGGGACAAATGAAAAACACAGGTAAGCGCATTTTCGCCGCAGTTGTCTTCGCAGTGCTTCTTGCTATGCCGGTAATTGTCTCGGCTGGAATGACTGCCTCTCAGCGATAACGCTCTCGACAAGTTCAACACAGTCTCAGCTTGGCCCGCACTAGTGCGGGCCATTTTTGTGCACATGTTTGCAGATCAGGCCTGTTCTGGCTAGCGAATTCCGTTGACAACTGAGTATCACTTGAGAAGGTACCCGATAAAATTCAGCGCGCGCTCAGCGTAAATGCATTCTTTGCGGCATCCCGGCAGAGTGAATGAGCATCATGGCCCACGCAGTCAGGGATTGAGCAGTAGCGTGGAATGAGTGGCAAGAATTCTGACACCTTGTGCAAAGTGAGGCCTTGCTTTGGCATGAAATGAATTCAGTATGCTTCCGTGCATTATGGAAAGACCCTAAGCGGCTTCCAAAGCCAAGCTAGGAACGGGGCCGGCCGGCATCAAATCCGAGGCCGCATTAAGCTGTTTGTGGCCACCTGTCTTGCTACCACTTTCTAGGCTTGAGGCAAGTCTCCTCACTCCAGCGCAATCCACAGTAATCGGCTTCAGCATCTTCTTTCCCCAAGTGCGACGTGCGCTAATTGCCGCAAGAAGCTTGCGAGCGGCTTGCTGCCAATTGGTAACGCACACCAAGCGTCCCTTAGGGGTCTCGATAATCCCTAGAGCGATCAGTCTCATTGCAGCCTCCACCCCACAATTTGCTTGCAAACCTTCGCAACACACGCTCACGATACGGATTCATTGGAGAGCCAGCAAGTCCGAACCAGAACACCTCCTTTACACCCCCCACCCCGACCGAGTATGCTGTTCAGTCGCAGCAGCGCCTGCTAACGGGCGCTTCCGGAGGGATCATGAAACTTGAAGCAACCAAGCGGGAGCCGGGCAAGTCCGGCGCACTGCGCCGTGCCGGCCGCATACCCGCTGTCGTTTACAACCAGGAAGTCAACGAGTCCATCAGCATCGAGATGCGCGCCTTCGACAAGGCGTTCCGTGCACAGGGCACCTCCAGCCTCATCGACCTGGATGTCGACGGCAAGGTCTTCCCCGTAATCGTGAAGCAGGTGCAGATGAACAAGCGCCGCCGCGAACCCATGCACGTGGATTTCTTCGCCGTAACCGCCAACCAGCCGGTGGAAGTGAACGTGCCTATCGAGATCGTGGGCACCCCGGTGGGCGTGAAGGACCATGCCGGCCTGCTCGACGTGCAGCGTCGTGAAGTCCGCATCTCCATCCTCCCCCGCCTCATCCCCGCCCATGTGGAGCTGGACGTCAGCGCCCTCAACATCGGCGACAGCCTGCACGTAGGCAGCCTGGTAGATAGCCTCCCCGCCGAGGCCACCGTGCTGGACGACCTCGAGCTGGCCCTGGTGGCCGTCGTGCCGCCCCGCCTCGCCGACGACGCCGAGGAAGGCGAAGCCGCAGCCGAGCCCGAACTCGTGGGTGGCGACGCCGCTGGCGATGCAGAGGCCGCAGCCGAGGATTAACCCCCGGTGTTCCGGCGCAGAGCCGCACAACCAACCGACGTTTCCAACGTCCGCATAATCGTTGGGCTCGGTAACCCCGGACCCAACTACGCCAGAACCCGGCACAACGCCGGGTTCTTGGTTGTTGACGAGCTCGCCAGGCGCTTCAGCGTGAGCATGCGCAGCGAACGCCAGGCCGAGCAGGGCCGCCTCATGGCCGCCCTCGCCCCGGGCGGCACGGAACTGCTGCTGGTCAAACCCCTCACGTTCATGAACCTCTCCGGCAAGGCCGTGCAGGCGGCCCTCACGAAGGCCCGGGCCAGGCCGGACGCGCTGCTCATCGTGCACGACGACATAGACCTGCCTCTGGGCCGCCTGCGCTTCAAGCAGGGCGGCGGAGCCGGGGGCCAGCGCGGCGTGGCCAGCATCATCGGCACCATCGGCGCCGACTTCCTGCGCCTCAAGGTCGGCGTCAGCCGCCCGCCGGCGCAGTGGACCACCGAGAACTGGGTGCTCAGCAAGTTCAGACCCGACGAGGAGACCCTGCTGGCGGAAGTGGTGCACGCCGCCGCCGACGCGGTGGAGCTCTACCTCACCAAAGGCCTGGAACCCGCCATGAACCAGGTGAACGGCGTGGACCTGAGCAAGCCCGGCGAGCCCGAAGAGTAGGGCGTACACTCCCTCACATGGGTAGCGCATGTTAGACGCCGCCAGCTTCGGCATCTTCCTGGCCGCCGCGTTCGTGCTGGCGGTGGTGCCGGGCCCCGGCATGCTCTACGTGCTCGCGCGAACGGTGCAGGGTGGGCGGCGCGCCGGGCTCCTCTCCACGCTCGGCACGGCGCTTGCCGGCATGGTGCACAGCCTCGCGGCGGCCATCGGCATCTCCGCCCTGCTGGCTTCAAGCGCGGTGGCCTTCTCCCTCGTCAAGTGGGCGGGCGCCGCCTACCTGATCTACCTGGGGCTGCGCACCATCTTCGAACGTTCACCGGCAGCACAACCCGAACGAGGCCACCACGAGGCCTCCCCCGTTTCGCGGGGCGTGCTGGCCCAGGGCTTCATGACCGAGGTACTAAACCCCAAGACGGCTCTCTTCTTCCTGGCGTTCATCCCGCAGTTCATAAACCCGGCGGGCAACGCCTTCCTGCAGTTCGTGCTCCTGGGCTTCGTCACCACGCTGCTAACCAGCGGAGCCGACCTCGTGGTGGTGCTGGCCGCCGCGCCGCTCAGCAAAGCGCTTACGCGCAACCGGCGCCTCCACCAGGTGCAGCGCTTCGCGTCCGGCGGAACGCTGGTTGGGCTCGGGGTGCTGGTGTTGCTGCGGGAGTAGGCCCGCAAGCAACCACGTTGCGTGGACGAGGTTCGGGCTCGGATGGCGGCTCCCACCCCGCCACCCGAACCCGACTAGTTCAACCTACAAGGGTGGCCAGACGAAGCTGATCCTCACGGTCTGCGAACCCGTCATCCCGTCGGAGTCCGTACCTGTGAGGCGCACGTCGTACAGCCTCCCGAACGTGGCCGAGAACGGTACCTCGAGGGTCATGCCCGTTCCTCGGTACTCCCATTCCGACCGGCCCACGGCCCTGGTCTCCCAAACGAGCGCGTCGGCAGGCAGGAAGCCGTCCTCCGGGTCGCCGGCGAAACCTTGCAGCTCCACGAAGATCTGGTAGTTCGAGTTCATGTTGTCTCTCTCCCAGTGGAACTCATGGCCATCGGTGGGCGACACGATTATGGCCGTCGGGGAGCTGCCTTCGGCGACCACGTTTATCTGCACCTGTGCTTGCGCGGCTCCATAGCCTACCCAGATCGTGTAGGTGCCTTCTTGCGCGAACTGCGTGGTGGTTGCCGGACCGGTGCCCAACACCGTTCCGGTGGGTCCTCCAAGGCGCCACGTGATGGGGTACCTGGGCTGGGTCTTGCTGGTCGGCCGGTCGTCGTCGAACATGGCCGCCAGGACGATGGTGTCCGTGGTCGAGAACGCGGCGTTATGTGCGGGCGAATCGATGGTGATGCTGGGAGCGCACTCCGACGGCGGGTTGGAATCGCCCAGGTCCCTTACGTTCACCCGCACCGTGTCGGTCACCTGGCGTAGGCCCGGCAGGTTGGCGGTCACCGTCACGTCGAACTCGCCGTCGCAGAAAGTGTGAGAAACGACCTGCCCGGGCCGCGCGTTCGTGGCGAAAGTGAACGGGTAACCCAGCCGGGTATGCGTCCAGTGAAGCGTCACCTGCGAAAGGTCGAGGTCGGGGGCGTCCACCACTTCGGCGGAGAACGTTACGCTCCTCCCCTCGTCCACAGTGATGTCGCTCGCGGGCCGCGTGATGTTAACGAAGGGCCGGTCGAACGCGGGGTAAAGCCACTGCACGCTGGCCAAGTCGTCGTTCGTGAGGCGGTTGGCGGGCGCGATGTTGGCACCAAGAGACTCGATGGTCACCTGCTTCACGCCGTCCACCTCTATCCCGAACCCGGTTCTGGAGTAGTGCATCACGGAACCGAACCCGTACGGCCCAAGCAGTTGCCCGGTTTCCACACGCCGGAAGTTGTGCTCCTTCCCGGGGCGGATGTTCTCCCAGACAATGGTCACGTGGTCGTCCCGGTCGCTTCGCGTCTGCTCGTGGTACAGCCCGACCGCGTGGCCGATCTCGTGCACCACGGTGGCAACCGACCTGCACCAGGCGGGGTCGAGGTTGATGTCTTGCTGGCCACCCTGGCGCCCGATGTGCGAGTTGCACACCTCCTGCCCGGTAGCCGCCACGAACCTGATGAAGTCCGTCTGATCGACGTGCTCCACGAGGCGGATGTTGGTGTTGTCGTTCCAGTTAGCTATGCCGGGCTCGATGATGCTGCTCACGAAGCTCTCGGTGAAGTCCCCGTCTATCTCGTACGGCACCTCGTAAACGTTGGGGTCCGTCTGGGTAGCCGGCCAGAGACCGCCCAGCGCACCGTAGGACTGCGAGCCGAGGCTGGCGCTCATGACCTCTTGTTCGGTGCCGAGCACGATGTCGCCCTGGAAGATAACCATCCCGTCCACCACTTCCGCCGTAACGCGGCTCGTGGTGGCGGCGCCGGGGAACACGTAGTCGAACTCCACCACCCTGCCCGTGGGACCCCCTAAGTACTCGGTGGTTTCCCTCACCACGGTGGGCGCCTTCCCACTGGGGTCGCAGGCCACCAGCACGCAACCTAGCAGCACGGCTGCCAGCAACCCGGACACACGCGAAACGGAAGCTAACGGTCTGTCATTGGCCCTCTTGTTAGTGTCCATGGCCCACCATGTAGTACGGCGCGTCAACGTACCGTCAAAGTTGCTCAGGAACGCAACGGCACTGCGGCGGTTCGGCACCGGAGCCAAGTCCACCACCCAGCAGCAAGAACCCCACCCGAGTACGCCCCCAGCCGCTTCCCGCCCGGCAGCCCACGCCCCCGGGCCATAATGCTCTCATCGTGGATCACCAGAACCAGAACGGCTCACCGTCCGCGGGCCTGCCCTCCCCCTGGCCCATCCGCGCCCCGCGCGGCAACACCCGCACCGCCAAAGGCTGGCTGCAGGAAGCCGCCAAGCGCATGCTCATGAACAACCTCGACCCGGAGGTGGCCGAGGCGCCCGAGAGGCTGGTGGTGTACGGCGGCCGCGGCAAGGCGGCGCGCAACTGGGAGGCCTACCACCGCATCATCGCCACGCTCGATAGGCTCGAGAACGACGAGACGCTGCTCGTGCAGTCCGGCAAGCCCGTGGGTGTGTTCCGCACGCACGACATGGCGCCCCGGGTGCTCATAGCCAACTCCAACCTCGTGCCCAAGTGGGCCACCTGGAACGAGTTCGACCGCCTGGATAAGGACGGCCTCATGATGTACGGCCAGATGACGGCGGGCTCCTGGATCTACATCGGCACGCAGGGCATCCTGCAGGGCACGTACGAAACGTTCGCGGCCGCCGCCCGGCAGCACTTCGGCGGCACGCTGGCCGGCACCCTCACCGTAACGGCGGGCTTGGGCGGCATGGGCGGCGCGCAGCCGCTGGCCGTTACCCTCAACGGCGGCGCAGCGCTGGTGGTGGAGATAGACCCCACCCGCATCCAGCGGCGGCTCGAGACCAACTATCTGGACGAAGCCGCCACGGACTTAGACGACGCGCTGGCGCGCCTGGCGCGCGCCATGGACGAGCGTCGGCCCCTCTCCGTCGGCCTCCTCGGCAACGCCGCCGAGGTGCTGCCGGAGCTGGTGCGCCGCGGCGTGCAGGTGGACCTGGTAACGGACCAGACCAGCGCTCACGACCCCATGTACGGCTACCTGCCGCCCGCCAGGGCGGATGAGGACCTGGACGTCACTCGCCAGGCGCAGCCCGAGGCCTACCGCCTGCGCGTGCTGGAGGCCATGGCCCGCCACTGCGAGGCCATAGTGACCCTGAAGGAGCGCGGCGCCGTGGCGTTCGACTACGGCAACAACCTGCGCGCCTTCGCGCAGGAGGGCGGCTACGAGAGCGCCTTCTCCTACCCCGGGTTCGTACCCGCCTTCATCCGCGATCAGTTCTGCGAAGGCCGCGGGCCGTTCCGCTGGGTGGCCCTCTCGGGCGACCCGGAGGACATAGCCAAGACGGACAAGGCCATGCTCGAGCTCTTCCCGGAAGACGAGGGCCTGAGGCGCTGGCTCACGGAGGGCGTCAGCAAGTTCGCCTACCAGGGCCTGCCCGCCCGCATCTGCTGGCTCGGTTACGGCGAGCGCGACAAGGCGGGCCTCAAGTTCAACGAGATGGTGCGCTCAGGCGAACTGAAGGCGCCCATAGTCATAGGCCGGGATCACCTCGATTCCGGTTCGGTGGCCAGCCCCTACCGCGAAACGGAGGCCATGCAGGACGGCTCCGACGCGGTGGCCGACTGGGCGCTGCTCAACTTCGCCCTCAACGCCGTGAGCGGCGCGGCCTGGGTGAGCTTCCACCACGGCGGCGGGGTGGGCATGGGCTACTCGCTGCACTCGGGCCAGGTGAGCGTGGCGGACGGCTCCGACGAGGCCGCCGAGCGGCTGGCGCGCGTGCTGCTGAACGACCCGGGCACGGGCGTCATGCGCCACGCGGACGCGGGCTACGACTACGCCGCGCAGGTAGCGCGCGAGCGGGGCATGGACCTGCCCAGCGTGGCCGGCACGGGCAAGCGCTAACGAGAGGACGCATCGTGGCCGACCACGTGGTGCGCGGCATAACCGAGCTCTACACACCCTTCGAGCGGGTGGCCGAGGCCGCGTTCGCCGTGCGGGGCGGCCGCTTCGCGTGGGTGGGCGCCGCCGCCGACCTGCCGGCCGAGTACGCCGCCTGGCCGGTGGTGGACTTGGGCGGCAGCGGCGTCATCCCCGGCCTGGTAGACAGCCACACGCACCTGGTGTGGGCCGGCAACCGCGTGAACGAGTACGTTCGGCGCTCCGAGGGCGTTACCTACCAGCAGATCGGCGCGGAGGGCGGCGGCATCATGAGCACGGTGGCTGCCACCCGCCAGATGAGCGACGCGGGGCTACTCATGCAGGCGCGGCGCCGCGCCAACACCTTCCAGCGCGGCGGCGTCACAGCGCTGGAGGTGAAGAGCGGCTACGGCCTGAGCACCGAACACGAACTGCGCATGCTGAAGGTGGCAAGGCAACTGGAGCAGGACGGGCCGCAGCGCATTACCACCACCCTCCTGGCGCACATGCCCGACCCGGCGGTGGAACGCGGGCACTACCTGGACATGTTCATAACGGAAACCCTGCCGGAGGCCAAGAACCAGGGCCTGGCGGACGCGGTGGACGTGTTCATAGAACAGGGCGCCTTCACGCTCGCCGAGGGCCGCCGCATCATGGAGGCCGCGCTGCAGCTCGGGCTGCCGGTGAAGGCTCACGTGGAGCAGTTCGGAAACATGGGCGGCGCCAGGCTGGTGGCCGAACTGGGAGGCCTCTCCGCCGATCACCTGGAGTACGCCACGCGTGAAGACTTGGAGGCGTTGGCGGAGGCCGGCACCGTGGCCACACTGCTGCCCCTGGCCGCCATGCTCCTGAAGGCTCCCCTGCCTCAGGCGGCCGACCTGCGCGCCAGCGGCGTGAAGGTGGCCGTGGCGTCGGATCACAACCCGGGCTCGAGCCCCCTCTACGGCGTGCTGCCGGCCCTGCAACTGGCGCTGGTGGCGAGCGGCATGAGCGTTCACGAAACTCTGGTGGCCGGCACGGCCCACGCGGCGGACGCCCTGGGCAGGCCGCACTGGGGCCGCGTGCAGGCGGGCGCCCTGGCCGATTACCTGGTGGTGAACGCTCCGGAGGCGCTCACGCCGCTGTACGGCTGGGGGCACCCGGCGCTGAAGGAGATGGTCATAGGCGGGCAGTCCGTGTGGCGCGCGGACGGCTGACCGCCGTGGCACCGGTGTTCACGCCAGGCTGAAGCTGCCAAGCCGATCGGTTCAGGCCGTCTGCTGCGCCGCTCCGAGCCGCTTCAGCACCCGGTAAGCGATGAGCGCGCCGGGTACGAGCGGGATGATGCTTATCCACATGGCGGCCTGCATGCCGATGGTTTCCTGCAGCGCGCCCACGCCCAGGTAGAGCACGCCGGCGGTGCCCCAGGTGAGGCCCATCATCATGCCCGACGCGGTGGAAACGGCGTGAGGCGCTGCGTCCTGAGCGGTGGCCACCATGATCGGCAGGCCGCCGTTGGCGAGCATGCCGCTCGCCACCACAGACACGAAGTACAGGATCGAGCCGGGCTGGGTGAGCATGAGGCCCGCCAGCGGCACGAGGGCCAGCAGCATGGTGCCCGTTACCAGCGTCTGGCGGCTGAACCTGGCTTCCACCATGCCGGAGATGATGCCGCCAACGGCGCCCGACGCGGTGAAGGCGGTGATGGTCCAGAACACCACCGGGTCGGTGGCCGAGAGGCCCTTCGTGCTCACGAGCCACAGCGGGGCGCCGTTCAGGACCGACGTCCACGCCATGGAGCGCAGTATGCCGGCCAGGCAGAGTTGGCCGACCGGCCCCTTGAACAGCTCGATGTCGAAGATCCGCGCCGCCCTTGCGCCCTTGTAGCGCGTCTGGGGCGGCAGCAGCAGGTAGATGAGCGTGCCGAGCACCGCGCCGGGAACCATGAGCAGCGGGGAGAAGTCGAGCCAGCCGTTGATGATGAGCAGACCTATGACGAGCGGCCCGAACGCCATGCCGATGGTGCCGCCTGCACTGAAGATGCCGAGCGCCAGCCCGCCCTTGCCCCGGGCTACCTGGCGCGCCAGTGCCGTGGCGGCGGGGTGGAAGGCTGCGGAGCCGAGGCCGCCCACCAGCAGCAGCGGAACGAGCATCAAAGGCGAGGGCATGACCGGGATGAGGCTGAGGAAGCCGGACGAGACGATCACGCCACCCGCCGCCACCAGGCGCCTGCCCAGGCGGTCGGCCACGGCCCCGAACAGTGGCTGCAGCACCGACGAGCTGAACGACAGGCTGGCCACGAACAGGGCCAGCAACGTCTCGGTGGCGCCGAAGCGCACCTGCAGCGTGGGCAGGAGTGCCGCGAGCGTGCCGCTGAAGAGGTCGTTGAAGAAGTGCGCCGCGAAGAGCAGCGACGCCACCGCCGTGCCGCCTATGAGGGCTGGCCGGCGGTGCCTGCCGCGGTGGGCGGTGTCTGAAACGGTGGGCGCTTCGGGCGCCAAAGCCTCATGGCTCAGGGCGGAGGGCATCAAGCTACGAGCTTACACCTGCAGCTTAGGCGGTGGCTTCCACCGTCACCAGGCCCGGCGTGTCGCGCTCGGTAACGAGTATGCGCTCCACGCGGCCCTGCCACAGCTCGGCCAGCCGCGCCGCGCTCGCTTCGTCGCTGGGATCGTTCAGCACGCTGTCGAGCAGCTTCATCGTCTCGGGCGAGCCCGGCACCACGCGCGGGTTGACGTTCAGGCGCACCGCGGCCCCAGTGTCGTTGCGGCGGATGACCATGATGCCGCCCTGCGCTGCCGGGTCGTCGAAGCCGAGCAGGTCGCGCCGCGGCCACCAGCCCTTCAGGCCCTTGAACCCGCCGCCGCCTGCAGCGCCCGTCACCAGGGTGGCCACCGAAGCCATCACGCCCGTAACGCCGTCCTCGAGCCCGTCGGCGAAGTGAACGCTCACCCCGCCACGCACCGGGTTGCCCTCGGGCCACAGCGCGTTGAGCCCGCGCCACAGCATGAGCCACGTGCCCGCCACCGTCGGGCAGGAGTGGCCGGCCACGCGCACGGCGTCGCCATACCGGTACTCCACCAGGCCGTCGGGCGTCACCCCTAGCACGCGCGCCAGCGGTTCTTCCATCACGATGCTGGGCGCCAGCGCATGGAACGCCGGCATGCTCATGAGGGCACCTGCTTGCGGTTCGTTACTGCACCGTTCTTCATCGCTTCCTGTCTCTTCCCGGACGCCATCGCGCCCTGCGACCATATTCTATTGACGCTCCAAGAGCATCCTTACTAGACTACTCAGGTATATGTATCTGGAGCCCGAAGTCCAAGTTACCAGCTCAGCCAGGTCGTTCTTAGCCTCGTATGGACGCTAACGTCGGCCGGCTCGGCGGCGGCTTGGCCGTGGGCAGCCGGGTGCAGCAACCGGAAGCCCTGAGCATCCACGGTCTGTCGCTCAGGCGCCGCGGGTTGCTGCTGCTGCGTGAGCTGAGCCTGGTGGTTCCTCCGGGTCAGACGCTGGCGGTCATGGGCCGATCGGGCGCCGGCAAGACCACGCTGCTGCGCACCATCTCCGGTCTCGCCAGGCCAACCGTCGGCACCGTGGAGCGCCCCGTGGAGCGCGTGCCCGTGGTGTTCCAGGAGCCCCGCCTGCTGCCCTGGCGCACCACCCGGCAGAACGTGGAGCTGGTGTTAGGCAAGCAGCACCGGCACCGCGCCGAGGAGTGGCTGAGGAAGGTGGGCCTGGCGGACGCCATGGACACCTACCCCCTGGCGCTCTCGGGCGGCATGCGGCAGCGCGCGTCCATAGCCCGCGCGCTGGCCTGCCAGGAGCCGCTGCTGCTGGTGGACGAACCGTTCGCTCACCTGGATGTGGTCACGGCCGCGCAACTCCGGGAGGAGCTCACGAACCAGATAGCCGCCACCGGCTGCGCCACGGTGTGGGTCACCCACGACCCCGCCGAGGCGGCGCAGGTGGCGCACCGCACGCTCATCATGGCCGGGCCGCCCGACGGGGCCTGGAAACTCTTCGACCATCCGGAAGGGGCCAGCACGGAGTGGAAGACGCAGGCGCTGGCGCGGGAGCTCACGGAGCACCTCGCGCACGGCCCGGAACTGCCACTGCTGCGCTCCCCCGACCCGTGGAGCAACACCAAGGAGGAAGTGTGAGAACCAACCGAGCAGTACCCGCACGTTCCGAAAGGCAGCGGCGCGGCCTCAGAGCCGCGTTCGCGCTGCTTGTTTCAGCCGCCGCCCTCTTCGCGAGCTTCGGCCTGGCGCAGGAGAAAGTGGATCAGCTGCGCTTCCTGCACCCCGTGAACCTGGCCTTCTCCGCCCCGTTCCAGCTCATCGGCGATTCCGACGTGCTGAGCGCCTACACCGACAAGGTGGAGGTGTCGCCCTGGTCCACCCCGGACATCCTGCGCAGCGTGCTGGTGAACCGCCAGTCGGAAGTGACCGCCGTGCCCACCTACGTGGGGGCCAACCTGGCCAACCGCGGCGTGGACGTGAAGATGGCCGCCGTGCTGGTGTGGGGCCTCATCTGGGTGCTGGGCCCGGACGGTGCGGAGCAAGACTGGGAGACCCTGCGCGGCGAGACCGTGATGGTGCCCTACCCCAACGACATGCCGGACCTGGTGTTCAGGCACCTGGCCGCGGCCAACGGCCTCACTCCGGGTGAGGACTTCGAGGTGCAGTACTTCGCCACGCCGCAGGAAGTGGTGTCGCAGCTGGTGAGCGGCCGCGGTCAGTGGGCCGTTCTTCCCGAACACGTGGCCACGGTGGCGCTCATGAACGCCAACAACAACGGCCAGTCCGTTGGTCGGTTCCTCGACCTGCAGCAGGAATGGACCGCCGTGACCGGCAAGCCGCGCATCCCGCAGGCTGGCATCGTGGTGCCGTCCTGGCTGGCGGACGAAAGGCCGGACCTGCTGGGCGCCCTCCTCACCGCAGTGGAAGACGCCGTGGCGCAGGTGAACGCCGCGGACGCCGCTACCGTGGCCACGCTGGCCGAGGCCGGCGGCCTGCCCGCGCCCGTGGTGCAGAGCGTGATCCCGCGGCTGAACCTGGAGCTGATACCCGCGGCGGAAGTGCGCGACGAGCTCGAGGCGTTCTACAGCGAGCTGGCCTCCATGTCGCCCGACATCATCGGCGGCAAGCTGCCCGACGCTTCGTTCTACCTTGCCGACCCCAGGTGAGCTGAAGGCGCGCCCCAACCGCACCCTGGTTGGCGGCGCGCTCGGCGTTCTGGCGCTGGTGGCGGCGTGGAGCGTTCTCGGTGCGAACCAGCCCGAGATCATCCTGCCGTCGCCGGCGCAGACCTACCGGGCGCTCAAGGAGCTGCTCGCTTCGGGTGCGCTGTTCACGTCGCTCGGGCTCACCTTCTACCGCGCGGCCGGCGGGGTGCTGCTGGCGCTCGGGCTGGGCGTGGTGTGGGGCGCCGTTAACGGCGTCTCCGACTGGGCCAGCGCCGTGTCACGCCCCCTCGTCTCGGCCCTCATGGCCATACCGCCCGTGGTGCTCGTTTCGCTGGGGCTCATCTGGCTGGGGCCCGGGCCGGGCGTCACGCGCCTGGTGATCGTGCTGGTGGCGCTGCCGCTCATCGTGGTGACGGTGGAGGAAGCCGTGCGCGACCTGGACAAGAGCCTCATCGAGATGGCGCAGGCCTTCCGCCTGCCCCGGCTGAGCCGCCTGCTGCACGTGGTGGCGCCGGGCGTGGCGTCGCCTGTCCTGGCGGCCACCACCGTCACTTTCGGCCAATCCCTGCGCGTGGCCATCATGGCCGAGCTGCTCTCCGCCACCACCGGCATCGGCGCCCGCATCCAGCAGGCCCAGGCCAACCTGGATACGGCCAAGATCTTCGCCTGGACGATAACCGTGGTGCTGGCCGTCATCCTGCTGGAGGCCCTGGTGCTCAAGCCGCTCAACAACCGCTTGCTGCGCTGGCGGCAGGTGCCCGAACTGGGCGAGGCGCACTAGCCCGCTCCGTTTCTCGACCGCCGCTCGAGTTGCGGCTGCCTGGCACGGCTACAGGTTGACTCGCTTGGGTCGTGTGGGACGGAAGCGCAGTCCTACAGCCTCCGCATAGCCGCCCGGCGCCCGAACTCATCCAGCAATTCGGTGATTCCGTCAGCTACCCACATCCTCGAGCGCTGTCTGCCGGTGAACTCCCGCATTATCCCGGCGTCAGAGAGCTGTTGCAGGGCACGACTAGCCGCAGTGTTGCTGGCGGCGAAGCGTTGCTCGACAACCCGGGTGCTCAGGACCGGCTGCCTTGGCAGTTCCTCCAGCACGGTCCAAACGAGTGCATGCCGTCTGGCACCCAACCGCTGACGCCATGCCTCCATCAGATAACCAACCTCACCCAGCAACCAGGTGGCTTCAGAAACCGCACGGAACGCCGCTTCGGCAACCAGCGAACTCACCCCTTCAGGGTCACCCTGCTGATACTCGCCCAGACTGGCAAAATAGCGCGTGGCATCTGCAAGCAAGCCGGCAGATACAGGAATGGTGATGTTCTGCAGCAGCCCCTTTGACCTAAGCATGGCGTGGAGCAGCGCCCGACCGGTCCTGCCGTTGCCGTCGACGAACGGGTGGATGGTCTCGAACTGCGCGTGAGCGAGTGCTGCCTGAGCCAGGACCGGCAGGTCGTCACGCGCCATGAACGTCGCAAGGTCCGCCATGAGGTCAGGAAGCAGTTCGTGCCTTGGTGGCACGAACACGGCCCGGTGCGGGCCAAGCCCACTACCGCCGATCCAGACGGCCTGCTGACGCCATGCGCCAACCGCGTCCGGCCTCGATTCGCCGAGTAGTGCAGCGTGCATCTCGATGATCGCGGCCTCGTCCATCCGGTCGGCCAACTCGATCGCAGCTTGCATAGCCCTTGCGTTGCCAACGATCAGCCTCGCGTTGGGCCCGCTTGGCTCACCGATATCCGCGATGGCAACCGATTGCGCGCTCGAGGTAAGGTTCTCGATCTGCGAGGACGCAGCGGATTCGCTCCTGAGCAGAAGCGCCGCCAGAGGGCCAACGGCCCCGGTATGTCGCGCATCGAACCGCACCAGTACCTGACTAGCCTCTTCGAGCTCCAGCACCGTACTTGCCGACAGGTTCAACTCCTGACCAGCTATGTGGGGCGGCACAGCTGAAGCGTATGGTCCCCGGTGCAGCATCCTCTGCTTCCGTGAGGCGTGGGCCCCTGGGGACGATTCCCATTCAAGCTGCTCGTAAGTAACGGCAGGCCATGGCGAATCGCGTTGCATGGCGGCACGCTATCACACCTTTCGTTAGTATCGTGTGATAACTCGTCCGCCCGGCCAGGGAAAGGACCGCCCTTAGCCAGGTGTCCGTTCCTGCTATCAGGCGCCGCTGATTTCCCACCACATAGCCAGCGTCTCCGCCAGCAGCCTGGCCGTGAGCAGCTCGCTGCGCCCGCTCGGGTCCAAGTTGGGCGCCAGTTCCGTTACGTCCATGCCCACCAGCCGGTTGCGCTGCAGCGTGGCGCGCACCAGGTCGCGCACCTGCTCGTACGTGAGGCCCTCGGGTTCCGGACTGCTGGTGCCCGGCAGCTCGCTCGGGTCGAGCGCGTCCACGTCCACGCTGAGGTACACGTTCCTACCCTGCGGCAGAGCCGCCACCACCGCCTGCAACGATTCCCGCACGGCGTCCGCGCTCAGCAGTGTATGGCCCCGTGCGCGCGCTGCGCCGAAGGCCTCCGCGTCGGCCCGCACGCCCCGCAGGCCCACCACCGTTACGTGCTTCAGGTTCGGCAGCGCCTCCGCCGCCCGCCGGAACGGGCTCGAGTTGGCGTACCGGGTGGCGTTGCGGCTCTCCGAGTAATCCAGGTGCGCGTCCAGCTGCACCACGTGCAGGTCCTCCACGTCGTGGAAGGCTCGCAGCAGCGGGTAGCTCACGGAGTGGTCGCCCCCCACGAACACGGGCAGGCGCGCCAGCGCCCGCACGGCGGCGGCCGCTTGCTCAATGCGCTCCAGGCTCACAGCCGTCTCCAGCTGCGCCGGGTCCACGTCGCCGGCGTCCAGAAGCCGAGCGCCGGCCAGCCTGTGCGAATCGGTGGCGAAGTCGTAGTACCCCTGCGGCGGCAGGGCGTAGCGGCCGCTGGCCGCGCGCACCGCGGCGGGGGCGAACCTGGCGCCGGGCCGGTAGCCCACCGCGAAGTCGTACGGCACGCCCAGGAAGGCCACGTCGTAGTGCGGCGCGGCGCCGGAGTTGGCGGCGCGGTCCGGCACGTCGGTACGCTCGGCGGTGTTCAGCGTGGAGGCCTTGAAGAACGTGGCGGGCCCCGTGAAACTCAGTTCAGTGTGCCTCTCGCTCATGCCAGCTCCACCCCGGCGGCCGCCACCGCCTCCAGCAGGCCGCCGTCGCGGATGGTGGCCGCTATGGCCTCCACGTCCGGCTTCAGGTAGCGGTCGTCGTCCAGGTGCGGCACCAGAGTGCGCAGGTGCTGGTGCGCGGCGGCGGCGCCCGTGCCGGCCTTGAGCGGCGCCCGGAAGTCCAGCGCCTGCGCGGCGGCCATGAGCTCCACGGCCAGCACGTACTGGGCGTTGGCCACCACCTGCCGCAGCTTGCGGCAGGCGTGCGTGCCCATGCTCACGTGGTCCTCTTGGTTGGCGCTGGTGGTTATGGAGTCCACCGAGGCGGGGTGCGAGAGCACCTTGTTCTCGCTCACCAGGGCGGCCGCCGTGTACTGCGCCACCATGAACCCCGAGTTGAGGCCGCCATGCTCGCACAGGAAGGCGGGCAGGCCGGAGAGGGCGGGGTTCACCATCTGCTCCGTGCGGCGCTCGCTGATGTTGCCGAGCTCCGCCACGGCGATGGTGGCGTAGTCGGCCACCAGCGCCAGCGGCTGCCCGTGGAAGTTCCCGGCGGAGATGACCACGCCCAGTTCGTCGCCCCCGCCGAACGCGCCGTCCACGCCGTCTTCGGCAGTGCCCACGCCGTGCGCGCCGTAGTTGCGCTCCTCGGCGGAGAGGCCGAGGGTCACCACCAGCGGGTTGTCGGTCACGGACTCGAGCTCCGTGCGCACCACGTCCAGGGCGTGGCTTATGGCGCGCCGGCTGGCGCCGTGCACCTGCGGCACGCCACGCAGCGAGTACGGGTCCTGCACCTTGTCGCAGCCCACGTGGCTCAGCACGATCTCGGAATCGGCCAGCAGGGCGCGCATGTTGCCGCTCACGCGGAGGAGCCCCTCGTGCGGGCGCAGGCGGCCCACTGCTGGGTGGAAGGGCATGTGGCTGGCCAGCAGGCCCTCCACCGTCATGGCCGCGGCCACGTCCGCCACCTTGGCGAGCCGCTCGGCGTCGAGCAGTGCCAGCGCCAGCAGCGAGGTCATGGCCTGCGTGCCGTTTATGAGCGCCAGCCCCTCCTTGGCGGCCAGCACCACGGGCTCAAGGCCGGCCTGGGCCAGCGCCTCGGCGGCGGGCAGGGTGCGGCCGTCCAACTCGGCCTCGCCCTCGCCTATGAGCGCCAGCGCCATGTGGGCCAGGGGTGCCAGGTCTCCTGACGCGCCCACGGAACCCTGCGAGGGGATCACGGGGTGCACGCCCGCGTTGAGCATGCCCACCAGGGCCTGCAGCACCACGGGGCGCACGCCCGAGGAGCCGTGGGCCAGGGATTGCGCGCGCAGCAGCAGCATGCCGCGCACCACCTCGCGGGGGAACGGCTCGCCCACGCCCACGGCGTGCGAGAGGATGAGGTTGCGCTGCAGGCTGCGCGTCTGGCTCTCCTCGATGCGGGTGTTGGCGAAGCGCCCGAAGCCGGTGGTAACGCCGTACACGGTCTCACCGTCGGCCACCAGGCGGTCCACGAAGGCGCGGTTCTCGGCCACGCGAGCGAGCGCGGCGGCACTCAGGCTCACTCGCCGGTGCCGCCGCGCCACGTCCTCGAACTGGCTCAGGCTCAGATGTTCGTTCAGTTCTAGCATCGCCTACAAGCGTACTCGCCTTGGTACTACTTCTGTAGTTGCGCCAGCAGGCCCCTTACACGGGCGATGACGTCCTCGGCCTCCGCCAGGCGCCGCTTCTCCTCCTCCACCACCTCCGCCGGCGCGTTGGCCACGAACCTCTCGTTGCTCAGCTTCTTGGCAGACTTGGCGTGCTCCGCCTCCAGCTTCGCCAGGCGCCGCTGCTGCCGGGCCACGTACTCCTCCACGTCCACCTGGCCGCTGAGGGGCAGCGTCACCTCCAGTTCCGGCACGGCCTGGGAGAGCGCGGGCCCGCCGGCTTGGCCCGTCACCACGCGTGCCCGCGCCAGCGCCTCGAACAGTTCCTGCGCCTGCTCGATGCGCGCGGCGCCGGGGCCCTGCAGGTGCACCTCGAGCCGGGCAGAGGGTGCCGCCTCGGCGTCGGAGCGCAGCGCCCGCACGGCGCCCACCGCGGCTTGAAGGTGCGCGAAGTCGCGTTCCGCCGCGGCGTCCAGGTGCTCGGCGCGCGCCTCGGGCCACTGCGCCAGGGCCACCTGCTCCTCGTGGCCGAGCGCGCGGTACAGCTCGCTCGTCACGTACGGCATGAGCGGGTGCTGCAGCTTCAGGATGGCCTCCAGCACGTGCTTCAGGGTGGCGCGCGTGGCCGGGTCACCCGCCTGCAGGGCGGGCTTGGCCGCCTCCAGGTACCAGTCGCAGAACTCGGACCAGGCGAAGTCGTACAGCTTGCGGGCGGCGGCGCCCAGGTCGTACGCCTCCAGGTCAGCGGTCACCTCCGTGACCGTGCGGGCGAGGCGGCTGAGGATCCAGCGGTCCGCCAGGCGCGTGGGCGCCAGTTCCACGGAGCCCTCGTCACCGCGCAGGTTGAGCATGGCGAAGCGCGCCGCGTTCCACAGCTTGTTGGCGTAGTTGCGACCCATCTCCACCCGGCGCTCGTCCCAGCGGATGTCCTGCCCGCCGGTGGCCACGTAGCCCATCACGAAGCGCAGCGCATCCGCGCCGTACTTGTCGATCATCTGAAGCGGGTCCACGCCGTTACCGCGCGACTTGCTCATCTTCTGGCCGTGCTCGTCGAGCACCAGACCGTGCAGCAGCACGTGCCTGAACGGCCGCTGGTCCGTGAACTGGTAGGCGGCCAGCTGCATGCGCGCCACCCAGAAGAAGATGATGTCGTAGCCGGTAACGAGCACGTCCGTCGGGTAGAACTTCTTGTAGAACGGATCTTCCGTGTCGGGCCAACCGAGCGTGCTGAACGGCCACAGGTTGGAGCTGAACCAGGTGTCGAACACGTCCTCGTCCTGAGTGAGTTCCAGGCCGGCGTAGCGCGGGTCGTTGGGTGGGTCCAAGTCCGGGTTCTCGGGTGAGGGCACGTACACGTTGCCCTCCGGGTCGTACCAGGCGGGGATGCGGTGCCCCCACCAGAGCTGGCGGGAGATGCACCAGTGGCGCAGGTTGGCGAGCCAGTCGCGGTTCACCTTCGTGTAGCGCTCCGGGTGCACCTCGACCTCGCCCGAATCGAGCGCCTGCAGCGCGCGCTTGGCCACTTCGTCCGTGTTGTAGAACCACTGCAGGGAGAGGATGGGCTCCACGGGTTCCTTGGTGCGCTGGCTCAGGCCCAGCGAAACGGTGTGGTCCTCGATCTTCTGGAGGGCGCCGTCCGCCTGGAGCATGGGCACCACCAGCTTGCGCGCCTCGAACCTGTCGAGTCCGCGCAGCGCTTCCGGTACCAGGTCGCCCGTCATGCGCGCCTTCAGGTCGATGACGCTGGGCCTGGGCAGGCCGTGGCGTTCGCCGATCTCGAAGTCTGTCGGGTCGTGCCCTGGGGTGATCTTGAGGGCCCCCGTGCCGAAGTCGAGCTCCACGGCCTCGTCCAGGATGATGGGCACCCACCGGCTGGTCAGCGGTATGCGCGCCCTGCCGCCCACCAGCTCCTGCGCCCGCGGGTCGGCCGGGTTGAGCGCCACGGCCACGTCCGCGAAGATCGTCTCGGGGCGCACGGTGGCGATGACGAGGCTACCGCCACCCTCCAGTTCGTAGGCCAGGTGGTAGAGGTGGCCGGCCCGCTCCTCGCGGTCCACTTCCAGGTCGGACAGAACGGTCTGGCTAACGGGGTCCCAGTTCACTATGCGTTCGCCGCGGTAGGCGAGGCCCTGGTGGTACAGCTCCACGAACTGCTTGCGCACGGCGCGCGAGAGGCCCTCGTCCATGGTGAAGCGGGTGCGGCTCCAGTCGGCGCTCACGCCCAGGCGGTGCAGCTGCCCGAGGATGATGTCGCCGTACTTCTCTTTCCACTCCCACACGTGCTCCAGGAACTTCTCGCGCCCCAGTTCGTGGCGGTCCACACCCTGTTCACGAAGCGCACGCTCCACCACCACCTGGGTGCTGATGCCGGCGTGGTCGGTGCCCGGCTGGAACAGGGCCTCGTACCCCTGCATGCGCTTGAAGCGGATGAGGGTGTCGATGACCGTGTTGTCGAACGCGTGACCCAGGTGCAGGTTGCCCGTCACGTTGGGCGGTGGGATGACGATGGTGAACGGCTCCTTGTCGGAAGCCGCGTCCGCCCTGAAGGGCTCCTCCGCCCAGCGCCGCGACCACTCCGCCTCAACTGCGGCGGGGTCGTAGCGGCTGGCGATGTCGCTGGCCGCGCTCAGGGGCCGCTCCTCGGCCGCTCTCTCGTTCAAGTCTGCTTCGTTCATCCGCGCCTCCACGCCATCTCGGCCACCTTCGAAGCGGCCGGTTCGTTCTAGAACAGTGTGGACAGGCAAGAAAAAGCCCGTCCGCTGCCACTGCGGACGAGGCTGGATGACCCCGCGGTACCACCGCATTTCCCACCTTAGCGACAACGCGTTGGCGGGCGCTCGTTGACCGCGCTGTCGGGGCGGCGCCGGAGGCTCTACTGACCGGCCGTGAGGCCAGCGTTCTTCCTCGCGTTCAGGAACCACCGTTCCTGCCAGCGGGCGACGTTCGGCGGGGACCCTCCACCCGGGCTTCCAGCCGCCGTGGACGCTGCACTAACGCGCCCCGGTCGGCCCGGGCTCTCTGGCGAGGAGACTGGTCCGCTTACTCCTCCCGCTTCCGACAAGCATAGCACCAACGATTTCAGAAAAAGCGAAGCCGGCATCGGCCCGGTGAGGTCATCACGGCCGGGCATCGACTGCCTTGGCGAACGCGAGCAGGCGCTGCGCCTGCCGCAGAACCAACTTCGTTTGACCACGCCCAAG
>CAZVTS010000003.1:0-51143 GCA_964630175.1 uncultured bacterium | reverse complement strand
AGCTCTGCGACCTCCAGGAACTTCTCCGCTGCTACCAACCGTTTGCGAGCATCCTCCCCATCACACTGCTGGACCCGGATCCTACTCACGTGCCAGCCCTGAAAAGTGTTCTGACTTCCGGGCCATGTAGGGTGATGCCGTCACGTTTGATCTCTTCAACGATTCGCGGTCGTTCGCTACGAAGACGCCCGAAGTCCTGGTTAGACACCTCGACGAGACTGGCGTCGTTGCCGGTCCAGGCCCGTGCACTGCGCGCCAGAGCAGCCGATTGCTCTAGCCACGCGGCATCGTCATCAGCAGCCTGCGGACGAACGAGGAAGATGTCGACGTCGCTCTTGGTGTCGCCATCACCCCGAGCCGCAGACCCGAACAGGGACGCGTGGCAAGGGCGTGGAGACCACGTATTGAATTCGGCTCTGAGGGCCTCGACAAGCCTCTGCCTCAAGTCCAGGATCTGAAGCACCGGCGTAGCAGCAAGGTGCTCGCGATTGAGCGTATACAGCAGTGCGGCTCCAGCACCTGCTTCTTCAACTTCAACCAGCCCATGCTCGACCAGCCTCTGGAGCGCCCTTGCAACCGTGGACTTCGGGGAACCGCTGAGCCTGGCGACCTCGCGACCGCTTAGAGGCTTGGTAACACGTGACAGCGCCACGAGGGCACTCGCTTCCCCTCCGGTGAAGACTGCGGAGTATGGCGCGCCGAGATGCATGCCCGCATATTAGCATGCGTGGTCCATATTCGGGACACACGGCCCACGTTTGGGCCACAGACGAAGCCTGACATCTGCCAGGTATTACGGTTCGCGCCTCAGGCCATCGGCAAGCTGGCCATGGACTGGATGCTGATCTGCCCGGCCGTGATCCTTGCGGTGCGCCTGAGCTCCTGAGCGCTCGGGTTGTCGGGATCCAGGATCACCAGCGGCGTGCCGCCGTCGCCGCTCTCGCGCAGCGACCTGGTGATGGGGATCTCGCCCAGCAGCGGCAGCTTCTCCTGCTCCGCCCAGCGCTTGGCGCCGCCCTCACCGAAGATGTAATCGCGCGAGCCGTCCGGCAGCCCGTAGTAGCTCATGTTCTCCACCACGCCCAGCACGGGAATATGTGTCTTGCGCGCCATGGTGTAGGCGCGCCGCACGTCCACCAGCGCCATGTCCTGCGGGGTGGTAACCAGCACCATGCCGGTGACGGGCACCAGCTGAACCAGGGAGAGCTGAACGTCGCCCGTGCCCGGCGGAAGGTCCACTATCAGGTAATCCAGCTCACCCCAGGTGGTCTGGTTGAGGAGCTGCGTGAGGGTGCCGTGCAGGATGGGTCCACGCCAGGTGAGCGCCTGACCGTCCTCCACCAGGTTGGCGATGCTTATCACTTTCACGCCGTGGTTGCGGAGCGGCAGGATCTTCTTCTCGTCGTCCGCCATGAGGCGCTTGCCTTCCACGCCGAACATCTTGCCCTGCGAGGGGCCGTAGATATCGGCGTCCAGCATGCCCACCAGGGCGCCCTCCAGCGCCAGCGAGGCGGCTATGTTGGCGGCCACGGTGGACTTGCCGACCCCACCTTTGCCGGAGCCCACGGCAATAACGGTGCGCACGCCGGGCAGCGGCTGCTTCTGCGGGCCGCGCACGGTGGCGCCGAACTCCACTTCCAGGCTCACCTGGCCCACTTCCTTGGCCACAGCTTCACGGATGTCCTTCTCGATCTTGGCCTTGAGGGGGCAGGCGGGAGTGGTGAGGTTGATCTTGAGGCGGACGGAGCTGCCGTCTATGACCACGTCGTCAACCATGCCGAGCGTGACGAGGTCCTGGTGAAGCTCGGGGTCGTTGACGGTGCGCAGCGCGTTCAGGAGGCGTTCGCGAGTTACTTCCATAGGTGAGACGAAGCCTACCAGTAAGGAACCGCGCCGTCCCGTCCGGAGTTGACCAACGGCTCAGTTGCCGAACCCCAGCCAGGCCGGCCACCGGTGGGGGCACGTGGCCGGTTCCGGGCTCCTGCCGCGGGTCGCCTTGTGAGCACGGCACACCCCTAGCTATACTTCAGGTCGTGCAGAGCAGTTTCCGTGCCCAGCCGGTGGTGTTGTGAGCGAGCCGGCGCGTTACCAGCGTGCTGAGCAGGTCCAACGCTCCGGCCAGGTGATCACCAGCCGCGGGGTGGACGCCGTTACGGGCCTACCCGTCCTCATCTACGACTTCCCGGGGGCACCGCGGTTGAAGGTGGGGCAGCTCGAAAGCGGCGGCATACCCACCGTGCTCGCCGCCGGCTTCGACGGCTCCAAGGGCGTCCTCGTCACGGCCTACCCGCCGAGCTCCGGCAAGCTGCTCGACGCCTACGTCACTGTCGACGACGACCTGGTCCTGCAGGCCCTCAAGGCCCTGCGTGACGCTGCGCGGGTGGGCCTGGTCCACGGCGACATCACGCCGGAAAGACTGCTTCTGGCGCACGGACGCATCTACGTGGAGGGCTACGGGGTGCCCTGGAACCCGGCCGGCCTCGAGCACCCGACCAAGGAGAGCATCCGCGCCGCCCTCACCCGCGACCTGGTGGCAACCACCAAAGCGCTGGTGGGCTTCGGCAGCGCCGGCATGAGCCAGGAAGTAGCAGCAGCCCTCAAAGGGGCGCTCGGCAGCGCTTCGCGCGCCGGCGACGCCGGTCAGCTCTACACGGTGGTGAGGCGGCTGGCGGGCGGCGCGGTCACGGTGCCGCCGGCCGGTTTCGGCAACCTCGTCATCCCCACCGAAGGCGGTGAGGTGCCGGTGCGCTCCGGCCCGGTGAGCTTGGATGAGATAGGCCTGGAGGCCGTAACGCCCGCTCCGGTGGGCCTGGATTCGCTCGGCCTGGACGACCTCAACGTGGTCGACGCCGACCTGAACGCTCTTGATCTGGACGCCCTCGACCTCAGGCCGCGCTCCACACCGGAACCCGGCCCGGAGCAACCCGACCTACCGGTCGAGGACGAACCCTGGCAGCACACACCTACCCCCATCGCGCTGTTCGAGGAGAGCTCACCGCTGCAGGTGGCCGCCGAACCGCCGGAAGCGGCCGCTTTCGCCACCCCCGCTTTCCCGGACGAGCCCGACCCGATCACTCTCCACAGCGATCCGGGACCCACGCTCACGGTCGACCCGGCATTGCGCGACAGCGGGGCAGGCTTCGTGAAGGACCTGCCGCCTGGAGCCACCTACCGGGCGGGCGATCCCGAGGAGCCGGTGCGTGTGCCGCCCATCGATTTCAACGTGCACGCCGTCCCCAAGGTCCGCAAGCGGGCGTGGCGCCTACCGATCCTGGTCCTCACGCTCGTGCTCGTGGCCGGCGCCTCCGCCTACCTGTCGCTGGTGTCCAACCGCGACGCGCCATCGGGCATTCAGGGCAACACCGCCATGAGTCACTTCGTGGACGTGCGGGTGGACCCTCCCAACCTGCCGCCCGTGAGCCTGGTGGTGGAGCAGCGCCCCTCGGGTTCGAGTTTCCGGTCCGGCACCATCCTCGCTTCGGTGCCGCGCCGCGTGCGCTTCGACGCGGCGGGCGTATGGGTGGTCCACGCCAGCTTCCAGGGTCGGGTGAGCGAGAGCGTCACCCTGCGGGTTCCGGAGGACACCAGCATCACCGTCGTCTTCCCAGCCGACGAGGCTCCGCTCACTCCCTGAGCCCCCACTCCGGGCGTCACGCCGGGAACCGGGCCGCCGCGGGCGCGTTGATACACTCGCACGCATGGCACGCGCATGGCTCGTGAAGAGCGAACCCGATTGCTACCCGTACGAACAGCTCGAGCAGGACGGCCGCACCATGTGGGACGGCGTACGCAACTACCAGGCCCGCAACTTCATGCGCGACGACATGCGGGTGGGCGACCAGGTGCTCTTCTATCACTCGAGCACGGCCGTACCCGGTGTGGTGGGCGTGGCGCGCGTGGCGAGCGAGCCCTACCCCGACCCCACCCAGTTCGACGCCAAGAGCGAGTACTACGACCCCAAAGCCACCGAGGCGGCGCCGCGCTGGTACCTGGTGGACATGGAGCCCGTGGCGCGCCTGCCTCGGCTGGTGAGCCTTGAGGAGATGAAGGGCGACCCCGAGCTGGAGGGCATGACCCTGCTGCGGCGCGGCAACCGCCTGAGCGTCATGCCGGTGGAGCCTGCGCAGGTCGAACGTGTGCTTCGCCTGGCCGCACACTGAAGGTTCGGTGCCCGCTGAGGCCGAAGGCGACCAGCTTCCCGAGGCGCGGATGCTAGCATCAGGAGCATGAAAGACCGGCGGGCCCGCGTTCTGCAGCTAGTTGCCGAGGCCTATATCGACACCGCTCACCCGGTGGCCTCAGGGCAGGTGGCGGAGCGCCTCGACGTGAGCAGCGCCACCGTGCGCAACGATTTCGGCACGCTCGAAAGCGAAGGGCTGCTGCAGCAACCGCACACCTCCGCGGGGCGCATACCCACCGCGCTCGGCTTCCGCTCGTACGCCTCCTGCTTCCTGCCGCCCACACCGCTTTCGGCCAGCCAGCGGAGGCGCCTCGGCCTGCAGTTGGCGGGCGCCGCCGGCGATCAGTTCTACGCCCTCGCGTCGCGCCTGGCTTCGGAGCTATCAGGCTACGCCGTCACCGTTCAACTGCCCCCGAACGACGCTCTTCGCATCCTCGAGATCCATCTGGCCATGCTCTCCAGCCGCCGTCTGCTGGCGGTGGTGGTGCTGGAGAACGGGGTGGTGCGCCAGCTCGGAGTTGACTTGGACCCGGTGCCAGACGACGCCGTGATAGACGACGCGGAACGCAACCTGAGGCAGCTCACCCTGCCGGTGGGCGAGGTACCGCGCGCCCTGGTAGCCATCGCGGCTCGGGCCGAAGAGGAGATGGCTCGCACGCTGCTCGCCCTGGCCTCGGCCTGGAGCGACCTCCAGCCGCCCCGCACGTACTCCGACGGGCTCTCCCGCTTGCTCAGCGAACCCGAAGGTGCCGACCCCACCTTCGTGCGGTTGGTGGTGGCCCAAGTGGAGGGCCTGGCGCCGGCGGCCAGCGTGCAAGGTGCAGCCACTCCGGAACCCGGCCTCATACTCGACCTCGACGACACCGTGGCGCGCGTCGTGGCCGCCTTCCCGTTCGGAACCGCGGTGGGTACGTTCACGCTGGTGGGTCCCTCCCGCATGCGGTACCCCGCCGCGCTCACCATCGCGCAGGAGTTCAGGACCGCGCTGTCCAGGCCCCTTCAGAGCCCGGATCCGGCCTGACCGCGAAGCCGCGCAAGCCTGCCCCCGACGCCCGTCCGGGCGCCTTCCCAACGGAATATCTCACAACGTGAGTGGCCCCGCGGAACTTATGCTCCAGACCGGGACGAAGCAGGCATCCTCACCCCGGTCGCGCCCATGCGACGACCCCGGGAGGCCCACGCTTTCGTCCGCCCGGCTATGAGTCCGGCCAGCGGGCTGCCGGGGGAGGGATTGCGATGCCCAACGAGGTTTACGAGATGACGCACACGGCGCTCTCCGCCCTCGTCTCTCACCGCGCCGCCACCCGCGTCCTCGACGTGGCGCTCCACGCCGGCGGTACCGACGCCGACACGGTGACGGTGCGCGCCATGCGCAGGCTGCTCGCCGGCAGGGTGCGCCGGGAGCTCAGCGGCTCGCTGCCCAGTTCCGGCCTCACACGTAGTCTCCGGCGGATCGCCGACGACCTCTACCGCCTGCAGCCAAGCCACACCACCATCGTGGAGATAATCTCACCCGAGGAACGGGCGGAGACGGAGCGGCTGTTGGAGCTGGCAAGCGCGCGCACCGCGCCGCTCGAAGGGCGCTCCGGGTCCACCCGGCAAGCCGGCGGTACTGCCGTGGCGGGTCCGGGTGTGGCGGCGAAGCCGAAGCCGCTGCCCATCACCAACCAGGCCGGCCTCGCGCCGGCGGTCGCACCGAAGCCGCCGCCCACCACCGCGCCCGCCCACCTGGACACGCCTTTGGTGCTCAGCGAGACGGTTATGATGGCGGCCCTACGGCTCTTCGGCGAACTCGAACCGGTGGAACAAGTGGTGGTGGTGCGCGGCAGTGAGGTGCTGCTGGAGCGCGGCTCCGGTGCGCCCACGGAGCGCCTGCCGAACCTCGTGAGGTCCACCCGGCACCTGCTCGCCAGAGCGGGCCGACTCAAGCTGTACGCGCTGGAACGCGCGGAAGGCATGCTTTTCGTATTCCCCGTGGGAGACGGCGCCATCGTCGTCCTCACTCAACCGAGCGTGAACATCGGTGCCGTCCTGTCGGCGCGCGCCGCACTGGAGGAGGCAGCATGAACCGGCGTCTACTCATCATCGCCACCACCCTGGCCACCCTGATCCTCGGGATCGCCACCGCGCAGGAGGACAACCTCCTCCAGCGCTACGACCTCGCCATCGAGAACCTCGAGATCGCGGTCATGAGCGTTCCCAACGACGGGGTGCAGGCCCGCGATGAGCTGGAGCGCGCGCTGAACGCGCTGCTTACCCTCTCCACCAACGCCACCAGCCCCACGCTGGTGCAGGCCATGGAACGCACCTTCGACCGCACGCGGGTGGCCATCGAGAACCAGAGCCGCACCGACATGGCGGTGCAGACCGCCGTCCTGGCTGGCGGCTTCGGTCGCCTCATAATGGACTCCGCCTTCACGGCCGCCGCCGGGGGCGACACGGAACTGGCACGCGCGCGCCTTCTGCACCTGGCCAGCCACCTGAACTTCAGCGAAGAGGCTCAGCAAGCGCTTCAGGAAGCCTCCGACGCCGGCACCATGCGCTTCGCCTTCGAAGCCGGCGCGGCGGACACCATCGCGCACAAGGTCACCACGGCTGCAGAGCTCGTCGGCACGGACCAGCCTGCCGCCTACGAACTGCTGGCCAGCGCTTACGGCGAGTCGTTGCTCGTTCAAGACTCCCCGCGCGTCGGCCCTGACCTCAACCGGGGCCTGGTGAACGCCGCCAACGCCCTCGTGAGCGGCGACAGCAGCGCGGCCACCGAAGCCCTCCAGAGCGCCAGCGGGCAGCTCGCAAGCCTCGGCGCCGCAGCCCGCGCCCAGGCACCGGCCGCCCTCGTCACGGCGCCGGCACCCGCCAGCAGCGAAAGCACTCCGGTGACGCTGCCGGACGCCGCGCAACCGGCCACGCCGGAACCGGCCCAAGGCAGCGAAACCCCTGAAGCGGCTACGGAAGCGGCCACTCCCGCCGCTGTCACGGAGGCACCGACTCCACAACCTGCAGAGCAGAGCGACACCGGCCTGCTGCCACTACTCATCGGACCCGACTTCGACAACGCGGTGAACCAGCGCGTGGCAGAGATCGAAGCCGAACGCCACGCGGCCGCACTCGAAGCGCTCAGCCGCGAGCTGACGCTGGCGGGCGTGCCCGCTGCGCTGGCGCAGGGCGAGGCGGAACAGCTCATGGCCTCCGGTTACGACTCGCTGGCTGAGGCCGTGGCCGACGTCGAGGCGAGCGCCACTCGCGTGGTTGCCGCGCAGCGCAGCGGCGACGCGGCGGGCGCCCGGGCCAACATCGAGAGCCTTCGCGGCACCTATAACGGCGCCCTGGCCTCGCTCGTACGCACCGCGGACCCCGAGGTAGGCGCCGCCACGGAAGCGTTGCTCGGCTCCTTCGCGGACCGCATCAACGTCACCAGTCACGACGCCGCCCTGCTGGCCACGCAAACGGCTGCGGTGCGCAGCGCCCTGCTCGGCGGTCCCGCGCCCGCCGGCCAGGACCTGGAGCTCACCGTCGACTCGTTCTGGTCCGGCCTCACGCGTCCCATCGTGTTCATCATCCTGGCGCTCATGGCCATCGTGCCGCTGGTGCTCCTCAACCTCGCGTTCGGTGGCAGCAACCGCAACTGGCGCCTGGTGGGCTGGTCGCTGTTCCTGCTCCTGCTGCCCGTGTTCTTCGAAGGCGTAGCAGCCCTGGGCGGCTTCCTCGACCACTACCTGGATCTGCCGTGGCTGGCTTCGCTCGGTAGCTGGTCCAGCTTCACCAGCACGGTAGGACAGGTAGTGTGGGCGGCGCTCGTGTTCCTCGCCCTGCTGCTGGCCATCATCGGCCTGTACGGCATCTGCGTGCAGTTCGGCCTGCTCGGCTCCCGCAAGCAGCGGGCGGCCGCCGCCACGTCGCAGCCGCCGGAACGGCGCCCCACCGGCAACACCACCATCGACTGGGACGAGGAGTTCTGAAGGTGAACGCACGCCCGAGCAGAAGCACCCACGCGGTAGCGGCCTGACCCCATGGCGGTGATGGCCAACCCCGTCTACCAAGCCACCATCGAGGAGCTGGAGGCCGTGCTCTCGCCTCGGGTCGTGTCGCGCTCGGTCAAGGAGGGCCTCAACCAGGTCGGGCGCACGCCGGACACGGCGGATATCGACGACATAGAGAAGATCCTCAAGTCGCAGGTGTACCGGCAGCTGCAGCTCACCATGCCCGTCACACGCGCCAAGGAGGCCGTGGCCGAGATGATCGAGCGGCTCCGGCTCGTGTCCGCGGGTGAAGGCGCTGCCGGCACCAGCGCCGAGGGCGGTCTGGAAGAACAGGGGCGGGAACTGGGCAGGCTCCAGGAGGCGCTGAAGCCGTTCAACCTCTACTTCGAATGGCCCGAAGTGCAGAAGCTCCGGGCGCAGATCCAGCTGCTGGAGGACGATCACAGCGCCAAGCGGCAGTCGCCCGCTCTGCTACGCGGCGCCTCCGAGCAACTGCAGATAGTGATGCAGAAGCGCGAGGACCAACTCGTGCTCCAAGCCCGCGACCTGGGCGAACTGCAGGAAACGCTGGACGAAGTGCGCAGCGTGGGCGGCCCCAAGCTGAGGCGGCTCGAGACGCTCGTGAACCAGGTGAAGGCCGCCCAGGAGAACCGGCAACTGGCCTCCGCCGAGAGCGACCGCGCGCTGCGCCTGGCGCGCGACCTGCGCGTGGCCCTGGAAGCGGAGAACGCCGAGCAGCCCGCCGCGGCTCCCGCCACTGCCACCGCAGAAGCGGTTCAGACCCCGCCCGACACGGCCGAAGCAGAGCCGCCACCGTTGGGCACGGCTGAAGAAGCGTCTGCGCCAGCGGCCGAGGTAGAGCTGAGCGAGCCGCTCGACGTGGATTCCGAGGAAGCGGAGCTGCTGGCAGGTGACCCTCCCCCACTGGACGAGGCCACCACCGAACGCATCCGGAAGATCGACCTGAACGCCGAACAGCGCGAGCTCAGGCAGCTGGAGACGGACTACTCCGAAGTGCTCGCGTACATGCCTGCGCTCGCGCAACGCTTCGTCGAACTGCGCTCCGAGCTGGACGAAGGCCGCTCCGTGGAGTTCGTGCTGGCCACCTTCGGTGCGGACATGGAAGCCACCAAGCTGGCGCTGCGCGAGGACCTGAAGGAGGAGCTGGACGAGGTGCTGGCGTGGCTGCCGGACCTCAAACCAGAGGTGGACACCACGGAGCTGGAGCAGGCCGTGCGCGTGACCCTGGGCATCCTCTCCACAGCGCTACCCAGCCTGGCGGACGTGGAACACGGTCGCCGCCTCGTGCAGGTGGCGCGCGAGCAGGACGAAGAGATCCGCCAGGGCGAACTCGCGGAAGCCGAGCAGCTGGCCGGCCAGGATCAGCTCATCAGCCGGCTTGAAGGCACGCTGCTGCAGAGCGGCACGGACGACGAGAGCATCCGCAGCGAAGTGGAGCGCCTGCGCGCCGGCTTCGATCAGCTGCGCCTGGCGCAGGAGCAGCAGACCGTGGTGCCGGAAGTAGTGGCCGCCGTAAGGCAAGCCGAGGAACAACTGGCCCGCAGCCTGGCGGACCGCGCCACCGAGCGGTCCGACCGCCGCCGCGCGCGCCTCTCGGCCCTGCGAGCCCGGCTCGAGGGCCTCCCCGTAACGCAGACCGTTCAGGACCGCACGGAAGCGGTGCGCCTCGAGATCGAGCGGCTGCTGCACGCCCAGGAGAACACGGACGCAGTGGCAGCCCTGCTCATAGACGAGGGCCCGGTCATCCCAGCCGGCGACGGCGACGACGGCGACATAGACGCGCTGGCAGAGGTGGTGGAGGGCATCCGCACGCAGCTGACGGACAGCCTCCGGAACCGCCTCATGAACATGGCGGAGCGCGCGGCCGAGCTTGGCAACAGCCACCTCATAGAACGCATCCAGCGCGCTGTGCTCGGCCTCGAGCGCGACGAGTATCCGGACATCAAGCACCTGCAGGCCTCCATCAAGCAGGAGCACGAGGCCCAGCGCCTCGAACAGGTCGACGACCTGCACCGGCTCTCGCTCGGGGCAGCCCCGTTCGGCGGTCAGGACACCCCGCGCGCAGTAGAGCTGAGGCGCCTTCTCGCCGAGGCTCACGAACAGCTCGAGCGCGGCGCCCTGGCGTCGCAGCTCAGCCGTGCGTCGGAGCTTCTGGACGCCCTGAAGGCCGAGGCGGACGAGCGCCTCCAGAGCGTTCCCAAGCGGCTGGACGCGGCTCTAGTAGATCTGGACAAGGTGGCAGCGCTGAACAGTGACGACGTGAGCACGGCGAGGCGTATCCTCTCGCACCTGGATTCGCAGCGGGCCGCTCTCCCCCGGCTCTCCCCCGGCCTGCAACTGCAGCTCGAGGCCTCCCTGAGCCGCGCCGAGCAACTACTGGAGAAGCTGCAGGGGGAGTTCGAAGCTACGCGCCTGGTGGCGGACGAGCTGGTGAGCGGCGGCCTCCTGGACGGCGTGCTCGGCCTCTTCCGCACCGGAGCCGATGACGGCTCAGGCGCCGCAGGTCTGGTCGATTCCGGCGAGGGCCTTACGAGCTCGCCCCAGGCGCAGCTCGAAGCGTTCCTGGCGGAGGACGGCGTTACCGCCGCGGCCGTGCTCGACGCGGACGGCGAACTGGTGGCAGGCCGCCTGGTTAACGTGCAGGACGGCGTTCCGGCGTTGCGTGCGGCCGCCACCGCGCTGCTGGGCACGGTTCACGATTCGGCCCGCCTGGTAACGGTGGAGCTCAAGCACGGAGTGGTGATGGTGGGCTGGTTCGCCAACGGCGACTGCCTTGTGCTCGAGATCGCCGACACCTCCGAACTCGCCATCCTCACCAACCGCCTGCGGCGCCGGCTTCACGATCTCGACAACGAGGCATGACCCGCGCCGGCAGCACGCGCCTCTCCACCTTGGAGGAGAGCGCGGCGCTGGCGCGTGAAGCGCTGCGCCGGGCGCCGGCCGGCTCGCTGCTGCTGCTGACCGGTCCGCTCGGGGCCGGCAAGACCACGTTCACGAGCCTCCTGGGTCTCGAGCTCGGCAGCGCAGCCGCCATCACCAGCCCCACCTACACGCTGGTTCACGAGTACCCCACGCCAGAGGGGCCGCTCGTGCACGTAGACGCCTACCGCCTGCCCGACGCCAAGGCGCTCACGGGTCTGGGTCTCGACGATTACCTGGAGCGCTCCCGCCTGGTGGTGGTGGAGTGGGGCCTGCCCCTCAAGGAGCTTTTCCCCGAAGCGCTCGTGCTGGAGTTCTCCCTCGAAGCGGTAGGCGAGCACGAGGTGGTGCGCAGCGCCCGCTGGTTGGACGAGGCGGCGCCTTGAGCGCGCACCAACACCCCCGGCTGCTGCTCGGCCTAGACAGCGCCACAGAGCACCTGGCACTGGCGCTCGTGGAGGCGCCCGACGGAACCGGCGCGTTGGGCGGAGCCACCGTGGCGACGAGGACCACCCACCTCGGCCGCGACCACGCGGCCCGCCTCATGGGCGAGTTGCAGGGGCTCCTAGAGGAGGCGGGCGCGGACGGTTCCCACATCGCCGGCATCGGCGTGGGCGTGGGCCCCGGCTCCTACACGGGCGTTCGGATCGGAGTGGCCACCGCGGTAGCGCTGGGCCGCGCGTGGGGCGTGCCCGTGAACGGCTCCAGCAGCCTGCTGGCGCTGCTGGATGAAGGCCTGCGCCCAGGCGAACGCGGCGTGGCGCTTCTCGACGCCCGCAAGGGCAACGTCTACGCACTTCTGGGCGAGAGGTTGGCGGGCGCTCACCCGTGCTTCACGGGCGTGGGCGAACCCGAGAGGCTTCCGCGGGCTGAGGTGGCGGAGCGCTACCCCGGACTGCCCCTCTTCGAGGGGCCACCGGACGCCGCCATCCTGGCCAGGCGTGCGCTGCTGGCGGGCCCTTTGCAGCCTTGGTACCTGTAGCTCGGGCCGAGTGGCCGACGGCACGCGCCGCACGGTGGAGGCGCCTCGGTAGCCGTTCCCTGCACCCCTCAGTTGGCCGCCCTGCAGTCCGGTATACTGCCTCACCGCGAGAGTTTTTCGGATGCGTCCTCGCGGTCCGCCTGGGTCGCCGGGAAGCTTCTGTTCACCGTGTGATCACCCGGCCCGGCCGGGCAGACCCGGCCCGGCGGCGCGGTTAGGCGGACGCTCAGGGAGCGTTGAGCCCCAACGGGCGGGAGTTGAGCATGTTCTTCAGACTCGGGCAGGAGATGGGCGTCGATCTTGGCACGGCCACCGTCCTCATCTACGTTAAAGGCAAAGGCATCCTTCTGCGGGAGCCATCGGTCATCGCCATGGTGCGCGACACGGGCGAGGTCAAGGCCGTGGGCGAAGAGGCGTACCGCATGCTCGGGCGCACCCCCGGCAACATCGTGGCCGTGAGGCCCATGCGCGACGGGGTCATCGCCGATTACGACCTCACCGAGAAGATGCTGCAGGCGTTCGTGAAGAAGGTGCTCACCGGCCCCTCGCGCCTCTTCAAGCCGCAGATCATGGTGTGCGTGCCGTCGGGCGTCACTGAGGTCGAGCGGCGCGCCGTGCTGCAGGCCACGCGTGAGGTGGGCGCCCGCAAGGCGTTCCTCATCGAGGAGCCCCTGGCCGCGGCCATCGGCTCCGGCGTCAACATCGCCGAACCGACGGGCTCCATGATCGTGGACGTGGGTGGTGGCACCACGGACGTGGCCATCATCTCGCTGGGTGGCATCGTGGTGTCCGAGAGCCTGCGCATCGCCGGCAACGAGTTCGACGAGTCCATCATCCGCCACATCAGGCACAAGGAGAACCTCCTCATCGGCGACCGCACCGCGGAGGACATCAAGGTGAAGGTGGGCGCCGCCATGCTGCGCACGCCGGAGGACAACCTCACCATGGAGGTGCGCGGCCGCGACCTCATCAACGGGCTGCCCAAGACCATCACCGTCACCACGCAGGACGTGGTGGACGCGCTGAAGGAGCCCATCCAGAAGATCGCGGATGGCGTCAGGCGCGTGCTGGAGCAGGCCCCGCCCGAGCTCGTTTCCGACGTCATCGACCGCGGCATCATCATGACGGGCTCCGGCTCTCTCCTGCGCAACTTCGATGAGCTCCTGCGCCAGACCACCGGCATCCCGGTCATGGTGGCGGAGGCCGCCACCGAGGCGGTGGCGCTCGGCACGGGGCAGGCGCTGGACATGACTCACGTGCTGCAGGACGCTCTGATCTCCGACAACTTCCTGAGACGCTGAGCATGACGACCTCACGGGTCGTCAACCCACTGATAACCGTGTTGGCGGCTGCGGCGCTCTTCCTGGCGCCGCTCCTGTCGTCCACCAACGCCAGGGCGCAAGGCGCACCGGCCCTGGCGGATGGCGGCGTACTGGAACTGGCCGTGGCCGACCTGGTCGTGGGCGACCGGGGGTACGGCGTCACAGCCGTTGCGGGCAACGGCCTCGAGCGCTTCGACGTGGAGGTGCTGGGCGTGCAGCACGGCGCCGGCAACGGCTTCCCGTTGGTGCTGGTGCGCGCCGGCGGTGCGCTCATCGAAGCGGCGGGCGGCGTGGCCGCCGGCATGAGCGGCAGCCCCGTCTACATCTTCACGGAGCAGGGCGAGGCGCTGCTCGGCGCCGTCGGCTACGTGTTCGCAGAAGCCGACCACAGCGTGGCGCTGGTTACCCCCATAGCCGCCATGCGCAGCGCGGCGGGAGCAGCCACCTTCGCGCTGAGCGTCGAGGGTTACGGCGAAGCGGTTCCGGTAGCCACGCCCCTCCTGTTGGCAGGTGCGTCGGAGCGCACCCTGGGGCTGCTCGCGCCGCTCTTCGAAGGTTCCGCACTGCGCTTGCTTCCCACCCAGGGCGGTCAGGCCGCCACAGCCGAAGAGGACGACCAGTACGAGCTGGCACCGGGCAGCGCCATCGGCGTGGCGCTCATCAGCGGCGACGTGCAGATGTCCGCCGTAGGCACCGTCACCACCCTCGAACGGGGGCGCATCCTCGCGTTCGGCCACCCGTTTCTCGGCCTGGGCGAGGCTGCCCTGCCGTTCGTGCCTGCCTACGTCACCGCCATCGTGCCCAGCCGGCGCGTGCCGTTCAAGCTGGCGAACGTAGGGAGCCGCGTGCTCGGCGCCATCGATCAGGACCGGCCCGCGGCCATCGCCGGCGAAGTCGGCCTCTCACCCCGTTCGGTCAACGTGACCCTGAGCCTGCGAGGCGTGCCTGGCGACCCCACTCACCACTTCCAGGTGGCCGCAGACGAACGGCTCTACCCCGTGCTTGTGGCCACCGCCACCCTGCAGCTGCTGGACAGGGCTCTTGGCGCCACCACGCCCGGTTACGCCGAGCTGGCGTGGGAGCTCACGTTGGCGAACGGCAACAGGGTGAACGTCATCGAGCAGGTGAATCATCAGACAGACCTCGCCTACGGTGCGGCGCTGATGGCCGGCAGCCCGCTGGCCCTGCTGGCGACGAACGAGTTCCGCGCCGCCGACGTGACCAGCGTGAGCATCGGCGTGCAGCTCAGTGGCCGCCAGCAGGTGGCTACCCTGGAGGAGGCCATCCTCGAGGCAGAGGTGGTGGCAGCGGGGGACGCGGCGCACGTGCACCTGCGGCTCCAACCGTACCGGGAGCAGGCCATGGTGCGCACCGTCACGGTGCCGCTGCCGGACGACATCGAGGGGCAAGTGACGCTCCTCATCCGCGGCGGCAGCGTGCCCCGCGACACCGGTGACGCGGACCTGGACGAGAAGGTCATAGACCCGCCCCGCACCTTCGGTGAGTTGCTGGACGCCCTGCGGCAGCGGGTGCAGTCGACCGAGTTGCTGGTGGAGGCCATCACGGAGGACGGTGAGCTGCTGCGGCTGCAGCGCCTGACGTTCCCGTTCGTGGTGCTGGGACACGAGAGCGTCACGCTGGAGGTGCCGCGCCCGGCGGAAGGCGCCGTGGATGCCGCCGAGGTCGAGGCGAGCGAGGGGGAACGGTGAGTTCGACGAGCATGACCCTGGAACGAATGGTGGAGGCAACGGCGGGTGCGCTGGAGGGCGCGCTGGGCGCCACGCCGGAACGCCTCCTCGATCCGCGGCATCCGCGCTACGCCGACCTGGCGAGCACGGCCGTGGTGGTGCTGGCGGCAGGGGGCGGCGCGACGCCACCGGTGCCTGCGCCGGCGCTGCTGGTGGTGAGCCGCGAGCAGGAGCTCGCGCCTGAGTACGGTGGGGCCGTGTTGCGCGTGAGCGACCCGCGGCTGGCGCTGGCGCGCCTCTCCGCCCTGCTGAGCACCCAGCCGCTGCCCGAAGCGCATGTGGGCGCCAGCGTGGCCGTGCACCCCACTGCAACGCTGGGTACGGGTGTGGTGCTGGCCCCTGGAGCCGTGGTGGGCGCCCAAGCTCACGTGGGCGACGGCTGCGTGGTGGGCGCCAACAGCGTCATCGGCCGCGGGGTAACGCTCGGTGCAGGCTGCGTGCTGCACCCCAACGTGACGCTCTACCCCGGCACCGTTCTGGGCCGCCGCGTGACACTGCACTCAGGCGCCGTCATCGGGGCGGACGGCTTCGGCTACGCGGCGGGACCGGCCGGCGCCGAGAAGATCCATCACTCGGGCGGCGTGGTGTTGGAGGACGACGTGGAGGTGGGCGCCAACACGGCCATCGACCGCGGTACCCTCCTGCCCACCCGGGTGGGCGCCCGCACCAAGATAGACAACCACTGCCAGGTGGGACACAACGTGACGATAGGCTCGGACAGCCTGTTGGCCGGCATGACCGCGGTGGCCGGCAGCGCCGTGATCGGCAGCGGCGTCATCATGGGCGGCAGCGTGGCCGTCAGCGATCACGTGACGGTGGGGGACGGCGCGCGCGTAGCGGGCCGCTCCGGCATCACCAAGGACGTGCCGCCCGGCGCCACCTGGGCCGGGTTCCCCGCCAGGCCGCACCGCGCCTTCGTGCGCGAGCTCTACCTGCTGGGCAAGCTGGAGCAGATCTGGCAGGCAGTGAAGCCTGCCCGTGGTGGTGAGGACCGGGAGTGAAGACCTCGGGCACTGCCATCCACTCCGGGCTCACGAGCACGGTGGAACTGCACCGGGAGGACGGCCCCATCCGCTTCCGGCGCTCCGGAAAGTGGGTGCCGGCCCACATCCACAACGTGGTGGGCGCCGCGCGCGCCACCAGCCTCGGCGCGGACGGCGTGCAGGTTCACATGGTGGAGCACCTGCTGGCGGCGCTCACGATAAGTGGCTTCTACAGCGGCGTGGTGGTGGCCATGGACAACGACGAGTTGCCCATACTGGACGGCTCGGCGGCGCCGTGGCTGCCCGCCATCGAGGAGCTTGGTCCACCGCCATCAGCACCTGCGCCGCTCACCCTCCGGCAGCCGCTGGAGGTGCACATCGGGCAGGCGCGGGCGCGGCTGGAACCGGGCGACACCCTCCTCGATTACAGCATCGACTTCGTGCACCCCGCCATCGGTGCTCAGCGGGTGACGCTCCAACCGGCTCAGTGGCCCACACTGCTGGACGCCCGCACCTTCGGGATGCTGGCCGACTGGGAGATGCTGAAGAGCCGCGGGCTGGCGCTGGGAGCGAGCGAGGAGCATGCTATCGTTTTCGGTGATGCGGGGCCGCTGCGTCCACTCCGTCATGCTGATGAGCCCGTGCGCCACAAGGCGCTGGACGCAGTGGGCGACCTCGCGCTACTCGCTCGTCCGTTGGTGGCACGCGTGCACATGGCGCGCGGTTCACACGCCCTTCACCACGAGGTGGTGCGCCAGCTGATGCGCAGCGTCCTCAGCGAGGCTCCGGGCGCATGACGCTCTCCCCTCTCAAGGTGGCCGTGGTGGGCGCCGGCGTCATGGGCCGCTACCACGCCATGAACTACGCCACCATGCCCCGCGTGGACCTCGTGGCCGTGGTGGACATAGACCCCCTGAGGCGCGAGGAGATGTGCGCCACCTACGGGTGTCGCGCCTACACCACGGTGGAGGAACTGCTGGCAAGGGAACAGTTGGACGCCGCCAGCGTCGCCGTGCCCACCTACCTGCACTTCCCCGTTGCCCGCACCTTGCTGGAGGCCGGCCTGCACGTTCTGGTCGAGAAACCGGTCGCCACCGACCTGGCCCAGGCTCGCACGCTCACGGACCTCTCGCGCCGCCGCGACCGCGTCTTGCAGGTCGGGCACATCACCCGCTTCTACGAAGCCGTGCAGATGCTCTCGAGGCACGTGGACGAGCCGTACCTGATAGAAGCCCGGCGCCTGGTACCTTCCGAGCGGGTGCGCGACGTGGGCGTGGTACTGGACCTGATGATCCACGACATCGACATCGTGCTGGGCCTGGTGGGCGGCAAGCCGGTGCACGTCACCGCCGCTGGGCACGCCCTCAACGGCAGCCCGCACGAGGACGTTGCCGCCGCCCAGATCCTCTTCGACAACGGGTGCATCGCCCGCTTCCTGGCGAGCCGCGTTTCGCCGGACTCCGAGCGCAGCTTGCTCGTGGCCGAGAAGAACCAGACCATCCGGGTCGACTTCGCCAAGGAGCCGTACACGGAGGTCTTCATCTACCGTGCCCCCAAGGCGGGAGCCACCGTCGGCCACGTGAAGCTGGACCGGCACGTGGTGCACGAGGAGAACCCCCTGAGGCGCGAGCTGGAACACTTCGTGGCGCGCATCAGGCGCGACGCGGCGCCCATCGGTACGCTGGACGACGACGTGCGCTCGCTGGGCCTGGCCACCACCCTCCTGCAGAAGATCCACGCTCCGGCCCTGGCGCGCTAACGTCTCCGCACCACCCGCTCTCCGTGGTGCACGCGCCTTGCGTTACACTCTGGCCATGGCCGTCGACATCCGAGCCATCCTCCCTCACCGCTACCCGTTCCTGCTGGTCGACCGTTTCGTGTCCCAGGCGGGCGATTCGTTCGAGTGCATCAAGAACGTCTCCCACAACGAGCCGTTCTTCGTTGGCCATTTCCCCGCCGAACCTGTCATGCCCGGCGTGCTCATCATCGAGGCGTTGGCACAGGCGGCGGCCGTGGGCGTCGCCGTGCGCGAGGGGCAGACGGACGGGGGCGGGGTGGGTTACCTGACCACCGTGGACGGCGCCAAGTTCCGCCGCCGTGTGGTGCCCGGCGATCAGCTTCGCCTCACCGGCACCATCACGCTCTTCCGCCGCGGCCTGTGCCGCGTGGAGGCCCGCGCGCTCGTGGGCGAAGAGGTCGCTGCCGAAGCCACGCTCTCGTTCATGTACGCCCGCTGAGGCGTCCTCAAGTGCCTTCGCCCACCGAACCCCAGGTCGCCGTCGGCGCCAGCGTCGCCCGCGAGGCCCGGCTGCAGCCGGGCGTGCGGGTGGGCGCGAACGTGGTCATCGAGGCCGACGTGGAGGTGGGCGCCAACACGGTGCTGCTGCCCGGCACGGTGCTGCTCTCGGGTAGCCGTGTGGGCGCCTCCTGTCGTCTCGGCCCGTACGCGGTGGTAGGCGGCGAACCCATGGACACCGGCTTCCGGGGCGAGCCGAGCCTGGCCGTGCTGGAGGACGGGGTTCAGTTGCGCGAGTTCGCCACGGTGCACCGCGCCACGGGCGAGGGCAACGCCACGCGCGTTGGTGCGGGAACGCTGGTTATGAGCTACGCCCACGTTTCGCACAACGGCAACGTGGGCGTCGGCTGCACGCTCACCACGAGCGTGCAGCTCGGCGGTCACGTGGAGGTGGGCGACCACGCGGTGATCGGCTCCGGCGCCATGATGCACCAGTTCGGCCGCGTGGGTGCCTACGCCATGTTCGGCGCCGGCAGCGCCGCCAACCGCGACGTGTTGCCGTTCACCATGGCGCGTGGCAACCCGGCGGTGCATTACCGCCTGAACCGCGTGGGGCTGGAGCGGCACGGCATAACGGGCCAGCGTTACGCGGCGCTGGAGCGCGCCCTGCGCCTCGTCCGCCGGCGCCGCCTGGACGAGGTGGCGGAGCTGGCGGACCAGAACGCAGAAGTGGCGCTACTCCTCGATTTCATCCGCACCAGCCGACGGGGCGTCTCCAGCTTCGTTTCGGGTGGCTGACGTGGCGCAGGTGGTCCTGGTCAGCAACGGGCCGGGCGAGCTCTACACCTGGGTGCGCCCCGTGCTGGAGGAACTGCGCGCGAACCATCCGGACCTCGACGTGTCCATCAGCCTCATCCCGTGTCAGTTCGCGGGCGGCAACGAGCCCGCCATAGCCGCCACTTTCGAACCCGACGCCCTCAGTACCCCCGCCCAGTACCTGCGTGCCGCCGCCGTGGGAGCCGCACCGGAGCCGCTGGCGCAGCTGGCGCAGCGCAGCGCCGGCGGCGTAGTCATAGGGCTCGGGGGCAACGGTGCCATGGCCGTGGCGCTCGGCAAGCGGCTGGGCTACCCCGCCTACCGCTACTCGTTCGAGCCTTACTGGCACGCGGGCCTGCGAGGCCTGCTGGTGCCTGACGAGGCGCTCCGCAAGCGGGCGCTGAGGAGCGGCGCACCCGCACAACGCACCACCGTCGTGGGCAACCTCGTGGCCGACGCCGTCAAGGCCAGTGAGCCGGTGGCCGGCCGCGGCGCGCCTCACGTGCTGCTGTTCGGCGGCAGCCGCGACGGCTTCGCCGTGCACCTCGTTCCGCTCCTCATCGCCGTCACGGACCTGCTGGCCGCCGAGTTGCCAGGGGCGCGCTTCGTGTGGCCGGTGAGCAGGCTCCTCAAGGAGCAGACCATCGAGGCTGGCGTAGCCGGCTTGCACGCCGCCACCCTGGGGGGCGTGGGCGGCAGGCGCGAGGGCAACGTCGTGATCACGCCGTCCGGCGCCCGCCTGGAACTGGTGGACGAGGACGCCCGCTACGCCCACATGCGCGCCGCAGACCTGGCCATCACGATCCCCGGCACCAACACGCTCGAGCTCGGCGTGGCGGGCGTGCCGGCGCTGGTGCTGCTGCCCATGAACCAGCCAGAGCTCATCCCCTTGGAGGGCGCCGGCCACTGGCTGGGGCTCGTGCCGCTAGTGGGCCGCTACCTGAAGAGGTACGCCGTGAAGCTCTTCGTGGAGGGCCTCAAGGTGCCGGTGTCGCTACCCAACCGCATCAGCGGAGAGGAACTGATGACCGAACTGCGCGGCCGCATCGACCCGGCCCTCGTGGCGCGCGAGGCACTCGCCCTGCTGGATGACGGCACCGATCTGGCGCGCCGCAGGGCCCGGCTCCTCGCCACCATGCCCGGCCCCGGCGCAGCGGCGCGCCTCGTGAACCACGTGCTGGCGGAGACGGGCATGGCGGAGCTGCGACCCCCCGCCGCCGAAGAGCGCGGGGAGGAGCACGCGCGTACCGCACTTGCCGCGCGGGAGCCGTGAGGGGCCAGTGACTGCGCCTGTGAAGGGCCTGCTGCTCCCCCGCAGCCGCTCCGCCATCCTCGGCAGCCTCGCTGCCGTGCTGAACGGCGTGGCTCGGGTGGCCATCGTGCCACTGTTCGTTACGCCGCTGTTCGACCAGGTGCTGCAGGCGCAGGACACCGCCGCCCTCCCCCGTGTGCTGGCGGTGGCCGCAGCCGTGGCCATAGGCGGCAGCCTGGCGCTCTGGGCGCAGGACGCGCTCATGGGCCGCGCCGCTGCGCAGCTGAGCGCCCAGTGGCGCAGCCGGCTCTACACCGCCCTCATGGACGGACCGCCAGGCCGCCTGCCGGGCACCTCCGGTGGCCTCGCCAGCCGCATCATCAACGACCTGCGGGAGGTCGAGACGTTCTTCCGGTTCGGCCTCGGCACGCTGATAGCCGAGAGCGTGACGCTGCTCCTCATCCTGGGGCTGCTCGTGCGGGCGGACGCACGTGCCGCGCTCGCGCTGGTGGCCCTGGCGCTACCCACCGTGCTGGTGCTGCGCTGGGTGGGCGGCTACCTCCAGCGAGTGGCCGACCGCTCGATGGAGCAGAGCGAGGTGGTGGGGCGGCACCTGCAGGAGGGCCTCCGGCATCAGGAGCTGGTGCGCGCGTTCGGCGCCCGCTCGTTCATGCTGGAGCGCTTCGGACCCGCCAACCGGGAGGTGGAACGCGCCATGTCGCAGCGCGCCCTGGTGGCGGGCCTGCAGGTGCCGCTCACGCAGGTGCTCGTGTTCACCGCCATCGGCGTTCTCGTGGTGTTCCTGGTGGCAGGCGTGCAGCAGGGCACCATGACGGTGGGTGAAGTGATCGCCTTCATCACCTTGGTGGCGTTGGCGGCCACACCCACGCAGCTGCTCCCGCACGGCTACGCGCTCATGCGCCAGGCGGCCGCCGCCGAGGGACGCCTCGTGCGGCTGGCCGAACCAGCGGCGCCCACGCCGCCCGGAGCCGAAGCGAACGTCCGTTCGGCACAGGTCACTACGCAAGCGGAAGGCACTGGCCCCATCACTTTCCGAGTGGGCAGAGGCGCCCCACTCACCGCGCCGGCGCTGCTCGAGCTCGACCGGGTAGCGTACGCCTACCCGGGCGGTCCAGCCGTTCTCGAGGACGTCTCCCTGCAGCTTCCGCGCAGCGGCCTGGTGGTCGTCAGTGGCCCCAGCGGCAGCGGCAAGACCACGCTGCTGCGGCTCCTGCTGCGCTTCGCTGCACCATCGGCCGGGCGCGTCTTGCTGGAGGGCGCGCCCCTCGAGACCGTGGAAGAGGCCGTGCTGCGTTCGCGCCTCGCCTACGTGCCCCAGGACCACGGCATCATCTCGGGCCAGCTTCGCGACGTGCTCACCATGGGCCGCCCCGCCACTGACGCGGAGCTGTGGTCGGTGCTGGAGGACGTGGGTCTAGGCGGCACGGTGCAGAGCCTTGGCCCGGGCCTGGGCGCCGAACTGGGCGAGGACGGTGGCGGCCTGTCGGGCGGCCAACGGCAACGGCTCGCCATAGCGCGCGCGCTGCTCGGCAGCCCCCAGGCGCTCCTGCTGGACGAGCCCACCTCCAACCTCGACGACGCGGCCGAACATGAGATAGTGGCGTTGTTGGAGCGGCTGGCGCAGCGGAGGCTGGTGCTGGCCGTCACTCACCGCCCGGCGCTGGCGCGGGCCGCCGGTTCGTTGCTGGAGGCCACCGCCGTCGCCCGGTAAGATCGTGCGGCTGGCCGTCAAGTGGGGCACAGCCATTCCTGGAGGGCGCTCATCGCAAGCATCGTCGTCATCGATTACGGCTCGCAGTACACAAGGCTCATAGCCCGCCGCCTGCGCGAGGCGAACGCCTACTCCGTCATACTGCCGCACACCGCGGACTTGGAGCGGATCCTGGCAGCGGAGCCGGCCGGCATCATCCTCTCCGGGGGTCCGTCCAGCGTGTACGACGCTGGTGCGCCCGGCCTGCCCGCGGGCCTGCTCGATCAGGGGCTGCCCGTACTGGGCATCTGTTACGGCATGCAGCTCCTGGCGCAGGCCGCCGGCGCCGACGTGGGCAGGAGCCACGTGCGGGAGTACGGCGAGGCGAGGCTCAGCGCCTACTCGGGCCGCCTCTTCGAGGGGGTGGAGGGCGAGTTCGTGGCGTGGATGAGCCACGGCGATTCCGTGGCGCAGGCGCCGCAGGGCTACGTGACAACCGCGGCCACGGCCAACACGCCAGTGGCCGCCTTCGAGAACGGTGACCGCGGCCTCTACGGGTTGCAGTTCCACCCGGAGGTGCAGCACACGCCCAAGGGCGCCCGCATCCTCGAGAACTTCCTGAACCTCACGGGCGTGCCGCGCGACTGGACCACCAGCAACGTCATCGCCTCGCTCGAGGAGGACGTCAGGCGTCAGGTGGGCGACGCGCGCGTGCTGCTGGCCATCTCCGGTGGGGTGGATTCCAGCACGCTCGGCCTGCTGCTCGCTCGGGTGCTCGGCCCCCAGCTCACGGCGGTGTTCGTAGATCACGGCCTGCTGCGGCAGGGCGAGGCCCAGCAGGTGGAGCGCGCGCTCACGGCGCTGGGTGTGAACCTCACGGTGGTGCACGCCGAGAAGCGTTTCCTGAACGCCCTCGCGGGCGTGACCGACCCGGAAGCCAAGCGCAAGGTCATCGGCCGGGAGTTCGTGAGACTGTTCGAGGAGGAGGCGCGCCGCAGCCAGGCCGAGCATGGCAAGATCGATTTCCTGGCGCAGGGCACGCTGTACCCGGACGTCATAGAGTCCGCCGGTGGGCCCGGCGCGGCCAACATCAAGTCGCACCACAACGTGGGCGGCCTGCCGGAGGAGTTCGACTTCCGCCTGCTGGAACCGTTCCGCTACCTGTTCAAGGACGAGGTGCGGGACCTGGCGCGCGAGCTGGGCATGCCCGAGGAGCTGGTGGAGCGCCACCCGTTCCCCGGCCCCGGCCTGGCCGTGAGGTGTCTGGGCGAGGTAACGGCGGAGAAGCTCGACGTGCTGAGGCGCGTGGATCACATCTACGTGAGCGCCCTGCACGAGTTCGGGCTCTACAAGGAGACGTGGCAGGCCCTGGCCGTGCTCACGCCGGTGCGCTCCGTGGGCGTCATGGGCGACAAGCGCACCTACGCTTACACCGCTGCTCTGCGAGCCGTCTCCAGCATCGATGGCATGACGGCGGACTGGGTGCAACTGCCGCACAGCTTCCTGGCCGCCGTCTCCAGCCGCATAACGAACGCAGTGCCCGAAGTGAACCGGGTGGTTTACGACATAACCAGCAAGCCGCCCGCCACCATCGAGTGGGAGTGAGCGCGCGGGGGCGGAGCGGCCAGGCATGATCTACGACGACAACGCCGCCCTGTACGACCTGCAGTACGCCGCTTACCGCGACGACGTGCCCTTCTACACCCGCCTGGCGTTCGATCAGGGTGGGGCGGTGCTGGAACTGGGTGCCGGCACGGGCCGCCTCACGGAAGCGCTGCTGACGGCTGGGCACGAGGTGGTGGCGGTGGACGCGTCCGCGGCCATGCTGGAGCGGGCCGAAGCTCGGCTGGCCGGCCGCGCCGGGGCCACGCTGGTGCAGGGCGACATGCGTCAGGTGCGCCTTCAGCGGCGCTTCGACCTGGTGATCGCGCCCTTCAACACGCTCATGCACGCCTACACGCTGGACGATCAGGACGCCACCATGGCCACAGTGGCGGCGCACCTGGCACCAGGCGGCCTCTTCGCCTTCGACGTCTACCGGCCGCAACTGGGCGCGCTCGGGGTGCTGCGGCGCGAACCCGAATGGGCGAACCTGGCACCGGGCACGGACCTGTTCCTCGCCCAGGACCACGACGCGGAAGCGCAACTGGTGACGAGCCACTACTACCTCGACGAACGCGGCGCGGACGGCGCGGTGAGGCGCACCACCTCGACGCTGGTGCAGCGCTACTATCACCGCTTCGAACTGGAGCGCATGCTCCGGGCGGCCGGACTGGGACGTCTGCAGCTCTACGGCGGTTTCGACAGGCGGCGGCTGGAGGCAACCAGCCCTATGCTGGTCGGTCTGGCGCGAAGCGCTCCAGGATCCTGAGCGACCGCGGGTCCACCACCACGGCCTCCGGCATCCTGAGCGAAAGCCAGAGGTCGTAGGGCGCGAGGCCGTTGGGCCCCGCCAGCAGCAGTGTGAGCACGGTGGCGTGACTCACGACCGCCAGGCGCTTGCCCCCATGCGCCACCTGCACCGCGCGCAGTCCCTTCTCGAAGCGCCTGCGCGCCTCGGCGCCCGTCTCCTGGCCGAACAACAGAACGTGCGGACTGCCGAAGAAGCGCCGCACCGTGCGCTGCCACTGGGCCTCGTCCATGAGGGCAGTGCTCTTGCGGTGGTGCTCCTCCAAGTCGGGGGCGGTGACGGCTCTCACGCCCAGCCCCGCGGCCAAGGTGCGGCCGGTACCCACGGCTTTCGGTTCGTGACTGCACACCACGAGGTCCACCGGGTAGCTGGCTGCGACCTGAGCGGCCAACGAGGCGGTGAGCCGCGTCGCGGACGCGTCCAGTTCCCACCGCACCGAGTTCACCCCGGGCGCAGGCACGGTGGGAGCGTGCCGCACCAGCACCAGGTAGGGCGGCTCGCTCAACTCAGTTGCCGTACACGAAGCCTGTAACGGACCAACCGGCCGGCATGGGGAACGAATCCACCCCCAGCACGTCCATGAACAGTTCGCCTTCGAGCACGAGAAGCGTGGTGTGACCCAGGAGGGCAGCCTGCAGCGCCGTCTCGGCCTCGGGGCTCAGAGCTTCGACCTCCGGGTAGAAGAGCATGTCGATGCGCGTGGATTGGTTGGCGGCCAAAGGCACCGGCCGCATGTCCTCCGTGGCCATGGGCCAGCCCGACACGAAGAGACGGAGGTCCTTGCCCAGCAGGAAGTAGCCCACGTCGCCGGGGTTGGCGGCCTGCAGAACCACCTGCACCACGGGCACGCCTGGTTGAACCATGAACACACGGCTCTCGGCCTCGTTCATGCGCAGAATCGGGGCTTCCACGGACTGGCGAGCGGAGGCGTGACCCTGCAGCAGGGTGCGGTTGCGGGTCTCGTACTCGTGCGTGGCGGTCCTGAACCGCACCGTGCCGTCTATCTGGAAGCGCATGGGCCTATCCGTGAACGCCCGCACCGCGGCGGTGAGGAGCTCCGTGTCGCCCGCCACCGAAGTGAGCACGTCGAAGCGCACGGGCACGGTGGCGCCTGGTTCCAGGTAGGAATCTGGGGCCAGCGCACCGCGGCTCACGCGCTTGCCTTCCAGGCTGACCGTGTAGGTGATGGCCTCTATCCATACGCCGAACTCGTTGGGGTTACGGAGCTGCGCTCCGGCCGTCAGTTCAAGCTGATCGCCCGCTCCGGGAGGATCGAAGCGCTCGATGGAGGTGCGTCCCTCCACCAGCTCGAACTGCATGGGTAGCACGGAGCCGATGGCCTGCGTCTGCCGGATCTCCGTGCGGGGCGCACAGGCCGCCAGCAGGAGCAGGGCGAAGGATAGCAGGAGCGAACGGTGCCGCAACAGGCGTGCCACGGTGCGAGTCTAAGGTCGACGCCAACGTGAGCGCAACTTGTCACTCACATCCGCCGGCTCGGGTACGAAGACTAGGAGCATGGAAACGAGTGCAAGCGTGGTGAGGCCGACGGCCGCACCGGCCACAGCGTTGGGCACCACCCCGTCCGCCTCGAGGCTGAGGCTCCAGAGCACGCTGGCGAGCACGGCGTAGGCCAGCGCCACCAGCCCGGGCGTGAGGGCCGTGAGGAGGGGGGCACTCATCAGCCAGCGCCTGGCCAGTAACGCGCCCACGAGCAGGAGCACCATCACCACAGCCGCGAAGGGTAGCAGCGCCCCCGGTTCAGCGCCTGCCTGCCACGAGATGACGCCCAAGTAGGCGGCGTGCGCCGCCACGGGCAGGAGCGCGAGCACGCTGAGCAGGCCGAGACGCCGGCGCTTCAGCCTGGGCCGCAGCAGCAGCCCCAGCGCCACGCCCGCCACCACGGCGATGAGCGCGAAACGCAAGATGAACCTCATCTAGATCACCTCCCTCACCATCACCGCCTGGCTACGGCGGCGCAGCTCCGCCCTGAGGCGCTCCGCCCACGGAGCCGCCAGGTCCGGGTCCGCTTCCAGCATCTTCTGCGCCAGACCGCGGGCCTCCTCGATTATCTCCAGATCGTTCACCAGGTCGCCGACACTCAGCTCCGGCAGGCCAGACTGGCGCGTGCCCCTGAGGTCACCGGGGCCACGCAGGCGCAGGTCCATCTCGGCTATGGCGAAGCCGTCCGCGTGCTTCACCACTATGTTGAGCCGCTCGCGCGTCTTGCGGCTGGCGTCGCCCGCCACCAGCACGCAGTGGCTCTCGTGCGCGCCGCGCCCCACGCGGCCACGCAGCTGATGCAGCTGGGCAAGTCCGAAACGCTCCGCGTTCTCGATGATCATCACGGTGGCGTTGGGCACGTCCACCCCCACCTCGATGACGGTGGTGGAAACGAGCAGGTCCATGGCGTGACCCCTGAAGGCGGCCATGGCCTCGTCTTTCTCCGCCGTGCTCATGCGGCCGTGGAGCACCCCTATGCGAGCGGCTTCGGGCAGGATCTGCCGCAGGTCCTCCACCAGGCGCGTGGCGGCCAGCACCTCGTCCAGCGCCTCGCTCTCCTCGATGAGCGGTGTGACGACGTAGACCTGGCGCCCCTCCTTGATCTGCTGCCACGCGAAGCGGTACACGTCCAGCCGCTTGTTGGCGCTCACCAGGGAGGTGGTCACGGGCTTCCGGCCGGGCGGCAACCCGTCGATGACGGTGAGCTCGAGGTCGCCGTAGGTGGTGAGGGCCAGGGAGCGTGGGATGGGCGTGGCGCTCATGACGAGCACGTCCGGTGTGCTCTTCAGGAGCCCGCGCCGCTGCGTCACCCCGAAGCGGTGCTCCTCGTCGATCACGGCCAGGCCCAGGTCGCGGAACTCCACTCCCTCCTGGATGAGGGCGTGGGTTCCCACCGCCAGGTCCGCCTCCCCGCTCAGGAGCCGGGCCCGGGCCGTGCGGCGCTCGCCGGCGGTCATGGAGCCGGTGAGCAGCTCCGTCTTCACTCCGAGGGGGAACAGGTAGCGCTGCAGGTTCACGAGGTGCTGCCGTGCGAGGATCTCGGTAGGCGCCATGAGCGCCGCCTGTGCGCCGTTCCTCACGGCCACGTGGATGGCGGCGGCGGCCACGGCGGTCTTGCCGGAGCCCACGTCGCCCTGCAGGAGGCGCGCCATCTGCACGGGCGCCTGCATGTCCGTCAGGATCTCCTGGAGGGCCGCGCGCTGCCCGGGCGTGAGCTCGAACGGCAGCGAGGCGAAGAACTGCTGGAGGTCCTCTTCGGTTACTCGGAAGGTGCGCCCCAGCCGGTTCGGGTCGCGGCTGCGCAGCACCGCCAGCTCGAAGAAGAGGAAGTCGTCGAACTTCAGTCGCCGGATGGCGGCCTGGAGTTCTTCCTCGGACTCCGGGAAGTGCGCCTGCCTCACGGCGCGGTCCAGCGAGATCAGTTGGTAACGTTCCAGTAGCGAGCGCTGAAGGTGGTCCTGTATGGGCCCCAGCGCCCCCAGGAGGCGGTGAGCGGCGCGCCTGAGGTAAGCCTGCGAGAGCCCCTGGGTGGTTGGGTAGATACCCACGATGCGGTTGAAGGAGAGCGACTCCGTGTCGTCGTCCACCTCGAAGCTCTGCACCATGATCTCTGCGCTGCGGCCCGAGCGCTTCACCTTGCCGCTCAGGATGAGGTTGAGGCCGGGGTAGATCTGCTTCTCGAGCCACGGCTGGTTGAACCATACGGCCGTGACCTTCTGGCCGCTTGGCCCCCTCACACTGGCGCGCATGAGGTGCATGCCGCGACGGCTGCGCGAGCCCACCCGGCTCATGACCTGGCCGGTGATCGTGGCCGTTTCGCCTTCCACCAGGGCGGCGTAATCAGGCAGGGCGCGCCTGTCCTCGTAACGGCGCGGGAGGTGATCCAGCAACTGCCTGTAGGTGGTTATGCCTATCTCGCCGAGCTTCTTGGCGGCCTGCGCCCCTAAGTCCACGGCGCGGGAGTCGAGTCCTGCGTCCAGGTCGAACGGGCCGTCCACGTTGCCAGTCTACCGTCAGGCCCCCGCGAGTGGACCCCTGGGCGCCACCGGCGTGATTAAGTAGACGTGAAGTACAAGGTAGGTTCGTGCTTGCGGCAGCGCGCCGCACGCGCTTATGCTCGGTGGGTCCGACATACGTGCCGCGTGCACGAGCTTTCGTCAGCAACCTTTTAGGAGAGAAGCATGAAGCGTATCGTCTCAGCCCTACTTGCTCTTGCCGTGGTAGCGCTCTTCGGCGCCGCCATGGCCCAGGATCTCGGTGGCCGCACCATCACCGTCGGCTCCGACACCACCTACCCGCCGTTCGAAACGGTGGACCAGAGCGGCACCATCGTCGGCTTCGACGTGGACGTCGTGAACGCCATCTGCGAGAAGGTCAACTGCGTGGCGCAGTTCCAGACCACCGCCTGGGACGGCATCTTCGCGGCCCTGGCCAACGGCGAGTTCGACATGATCGCCTCCGGCATCTCCATCACCCCCGAGCGTGCCGAGGTGGTCGAGTTCACCGACCCGTACCACTCCGTCACCCAGGCGCTGGCGGTACGCACCGAGAACTCCGACTACACCTTCGACGATTTCGTGAACGGTAGCCTGATCATCGGCACGCAGAACGGCACCACCAACGCCATCTTCGCCGAGGAAGTCGTGGGCCGCGACCGCGTGCAGATCTACGACGACTTCAACGCCGCCGTGCTCGCCCTCATCAACGGCGACGTGGACGGCGTGATGATCGACGACACCTCGGCCGACGCCTTCGCCGAAAGCTACGCGGGCGAAGTGGTCGTAGCCATCCGCGAACTGCCGGCCGGCGACGACCTCGGCTTCGCCGTGCAGCCCGGTGACGAGCTGGTGGACGCTCTCAACGCCGGCCTGGCCGCCATCAAGGCCGACGGCACGCTCGACGCGCTGATCGCCAAGTGGTTCAGCGAACCCATGGACGACTGAGTAGCGGCTAACGCTTACTAACGTGCGGGACCGTCGCGAAACAGCTGTGCCAGCCCGGGGGCTCGAGTGAGCTCCCGGGCACGCAGCCCCCGTCGCGGCGGTCCTTTCCGCAACATCAGGCCGAGTTATCTGATCCTGCTGACGGCAGTTCCATTCGTCGTCTACTTATTCGCAACCAACGTTCGTTATCAGGCCGCGCTGAAGTTCCTGCTTCCCGGCCTCGGCACCACCGCCTTCGTGGCGGTGGTGGCTTACCTGGCTGCCTCGGCCCTCGGGCTGATCCTCGCCGGCCTGCAGATGCTGAAGATGGGCGAGAAGACGGTCCGGAACTTCCTCATCGGCAGCCTGGTGCTGGCAGCCGGCGCCGCGTTCCTCTTCACGAGGCCTCATCTGCAGTACAGCCTGGTGGGCGAGGGGGGCGGCCGCGTGGCCATCATCCAGGGCACGCCCGCAGCCGCCAGCGAGCGGGTGCGCGCGGGCAACTACGAGGGCTCCGTGGGCGTCATGCAGGTGCGGGCGGTGGTAGACACGGCGGCCGCCCTGGAGCGCATCGAGTCAGGAGTGGTGAGCGCCGCGTTCATACCCACGGCCGAGGTGCCGCCGGGCATTCCCGTCATCTACGAGACCTCGTTCCTCTCCCCCGGCTTCCAGCGACCCGCCATGCTGCTGGCGGTGCTCGGCTTCTTCGGGCTGGCGCTCACGTTCGCTTCTTCGCAGAGCGGTCATCACCCCCTGAGGCTGGTGGCCGAGCTGTACGTGGACGTGCTGCGCGGCATCCCCATGCTGGTAGTCATCCTCTACGTGGGCTTCCCCCTGCAGGGCGCCATCCGCGACGCCACCGGCGGCTTCATCGACATGTCGCGTCTCACGCGTGGCGTGGTGGGCATCTCCCTCGGCTACGCCGCCTACATGGCGGAGATCTTCAGGGCCGGTATCGAAGCCATCGGCAAGGGGCAGACGGAGGCGGCTCGCAGCCTCGGGCTCTCCAACTGGCAGACTGCCAGGCACGTGGTGCTGCCCCAGGCCCTGCGCATCGTGGTGCCTCCCCTCGGCAACGAGTTCATCGCCATGCTGAAGGACACCTCGCTCCTCTCCGTGCTGTCCGTGAGGGACATAACGCAGCGCGCGCGCGAGTTCCAGGCCTCCAACTTCGAGGTGTTCCCGCCTTTCAACACCGTGGCCATCCTGTACATAATCCTCACGCTCATGGCCTCGTCGCTCGCCAAGACGGTGGAGCGCCGCACGAGCTGGAACCGCTGATGAGCGGGGACCTCGTAGGAGCCCGCGCAGTACGCTGAGGCGCATGGCAGCGGCTCCCTTCCCGAACAGTTCCGTTCCTGACGCAGGGCAAGACGACCCGGCCGCGGTCGTCGATCTCGCGGCCCTGGCAGCCAACCTGCGGGCGGTGCGCGGTCTCATCGGCCCCGACCGGAAGGTGTTGGCGGCGGTGAAGGCGGACGCCTACGGGCACGGTCTGGTGCCCGTGGCGCTCAGGCTCGAGCAGCTCGGCGTCGACTGGTTCGGCGTGGCCACGCCCGGAGAGGCGCTCGCACTACGCTCGGCCGGCGTGCGCGCCGGGGTGCTGCTGCTCGGCCCGGTACGCCAGCGCGACGTCATAACCCGCTTGGCGGACGCCGGGGTGAGCGTGGCCCTCACCGACGCGGCCAGCCTGGAGATGCTGCGGGCGGCGGACCTGCCGCAGCGCCTCTCGCTTCAGATCGGGGTGGACACGGGCATGGCCCGCCTCGGCCGGCCCCCGGCCGAGACTGCGGCGCTGGCGGCGCTCGTGGACGCGGACCCGCGCCTGGAGCTCACCGGTGTGTGGACGCATTTCGCGGATTCGGACTCTCCGGACAGGAGCTTCACGCTGCTGCAACTGGAGCGTTTCGAGCAGGCGTTGGAGGCGCTTGAGCGGCAGGGCACCCTGCCATCCCTGGTTCACGCCGCCAACTCGGCGGCCATAGTGGCGTACCCGGAGGCGCACTTCGGCATGGTGCGCGCAGGGATAGTGCTGTACGGTCACCACGCCTCCGCACACGTCGAGCAGTTGAGCCCACCCCTCACGCAGGTCATGCAGCTCGAGGCGCCCATCACGTTCGTGAAGCGCGTGACGGCGGGCACGCCCGTCTCCTACGGTGGCCTATGGCGCGCGCCAGGCGATACCGTGCTGGCCACCGTGCGCATAGGTTACGCGGACGGCTACCCACGCCAGCTCACCGGCGGCGGCTGGGTGAGCCTGCGCGGCCAGCGCTGCAACGTGGTAGGCCGCGTGTGCATGGATCAGCTGATGATCGACGTGGGTGCGCTGGACGGCGTTGAGCCGGGTGAGCGCGTGACGCTCTGGGGCGAGGGCGGGCCGAACGCGGAGCAGCTGGCCCGAAGTTTCGGCACCGTGAGCTACGAGCTGCTCACGGGAGTCGGTTCGCGGGTGCCGCGCGTGTACGTGGGCTAAGAACGGACGGCGCTACCAGGCAGCGGGTTCGAGAGCGTGCGGGTGTCAGGCCTCCGCGCGCGGCACGACGGTGGCGTCGGCGCCTGGTTCCAGCTCGCTCGCGGTCGCCTCGACAGCCTGCCCCTCTTCTGCCTCGGGCCGTGCCAGCACCGTGTGCACGCGGCGCTCGTCGCCGCTCTGCACCGTGAAAGTCACGCCCTGGAAGTTCACGGACTCGCCCGGCTGGGGTATGCGACCGAGCTCGCCTATCAGGAAGCCCGCCACCGTGTCGTAATCGCCGTCCTCGTCGAACTCGAGCGACAGAGCGCTGGCCACGCTCTCCACGTGCGCGGAACCCTGCAACAGGTAGCCGCCATCGCCCAGGTCCACGATGTCGTCCACTTCGTCGTCGTCGGTCTCGTCGTATATCTCGCCGGTTATCTCCTCGATGATGTCCTCGAGGGTTATGACCCCGGCGGTGCCGCCGAACTCGTCCACCACCACCGCCAGGTGGTTCTTGCGCAGGCGCATGTCGCGCAGCAGGTTGAGCACGGATAGCGTCTCGGGCACGTACTGTGCCGGGGTGGCGATGTCCGCCACGCGAGTGGTGGCAACGGCATCGTCGCGGCCGAGGAACTGCAGCAGGTCGCGGGCGTACACCACGCCCTTGATGTCGTCGATGTTCTCACCGTAAACGGGCAGGCGGCTGTAGCCGTGGGTGGTGACGAGCGCCTGCAGGTCCGCCAGGCTGGCCTCGTCTCGCACCGCCACCAGGTCCACCCGCGGGGTCATCACCTCGCGCACCACCGTCTCTTCCAGGTCGATGACGCCGCGGATCATCTGCTGCTCGGAGGGCTCTATGGCGCCTGACTCCTCCGCCGAGCGGAGCATCATGCGCAGCTCGTCCGACGACATGAGCGTGTCCGCCGTGGGTTGCAGCCTCAGCAGCTTGAGCACCCGGCCGGCAAAGTACGTGAACGCGATACCCAGCGGGTAGAGGATCCCGGACAGCAGGTATACGGGCCGGATGACGGCGCGCGCCACCGCCACCGGGTGATGCGCCGCGATGGATTTGGGCGTGATCTCGCCAACGAGCAGGATGAGGATGCCGGCGCTGGCCGTGGCGATGACGATGGCCCAGGCCTCGCTACCGCCCCGCGCGGCGGCGACGTGCAGGGCCATCACCGTCACCAGCGCCGTGAAGGCTATGTTGACGAGGTTGTTGGCTATGAGCAGGGTGGTGGTGAAGCGCGCCGGGTTGCTCTCCAGCACGTCGTAGGCGCTGCCGGCCTTGCCCTCCTCGCGGAGCTCGCGCACCTTCCACGCCTGGATGGCGGAGAGGGCGGTCTGCGAGGCGGCCATGAACGCCGACAGCAGGAGCAACACCACCAGGGTGACTACCTGCACCGCACCGATGCCCGAAGAGTCGGGCACCGCCACCTGCGCGAACGCGAGGCTGGTAACGATGATAGGGATTGTGAGCAAAGGGGCGACGCGCGAGGGGCGTCGCGATCGTTCCGGAGGTTTGTCTTCCATCAGTTGGGGGGATTGTAGCACAGCAGCACTGTTTCGCACGGCGTCCATAGTGCAAACCGAAAAAGCCGATGGTAACGGCACGAACCGAACTCGTAAGTGGGTAACCGGCCTTCCGGCCGGGGCCAGCGCCTGTAGGGTTATGCTCGCGTACCTATATGCACGAGCAGGCGTGTTCCCAGCATGAGTGATTCAACCTCCCCCACCAGCTCCGGCATCTACGTGGCGGTGGCCGGCAACATCGGCTCTGGCAAGTCGAGCCTCACGCGCGTCCTGTCGCAGCGCTTCCACCTCTCCCCCGTGTACGAGGCGGTGGACGAGAACCCTTACCTGGCAGATTTCTACGCGGACATGCCGCGCTACGCCTTCCATTCGCAGATCTTCTTCCTGGCGGCCCGGCTGAAGCAGCATCTACGTGAGGTGAACCCGGGCAGGCGCGTGGTGCAGGACCGCACGGTGTACGAGGACGCCGCCGTGTTCGCACGGCTCCTACACGAGGACGGCATCATGGACGAGCGCGATCACTCCTCGTACCGCACGCTCTACCACGCGGTGTCGGCCGCGCTGCGCCCTCCTGACCTGCTCATCTACCTGCGCGCCGAACTACCCACCCTCAAGCGCCACATCGCTCAGCGCGGCCGCAGTTACGAAGCCGGCATCAGCGACGACTACCTGCTGCGCTTGGGCGAGCTCTACGAGCAGTGGATCGAGGATTACACCCTCTCCTCCGTGGTGGTGGTGCCTGCCGACGATCTTGACTTCGTGAACAGTGGCAGCGACCTCAGGCGCGTGCTCGACCTGCTGGAACGCAGCGGGCTCACCGCCCCAGTGATGGGTTGAGGCCGCGCCTTGGGTAGTACCCCGGCCGAGTTCGCTCCCTCTCCCATGGGCCTCGGGGAGCTGCTGGGGGACGCCATCCGGCGTGCGCCGGCGCTGTTCGTAGGCGGCACCGTGAGCGGGGCCACGGCGCGCCTGCTCCAGGTTTCGGGTGTGGCGCAGGACCACCGTCGGGTGCGCCGGGGCGACCTGTTCGTGGCCCGGCGTGGAGCCAGGTTCGATGCTCATGCTCACCTGGCCGAGGCGGTGGCGGCGGGCGCGGTGGCGCTGGTGGGCGAGCGGCCGCTCGCGGAGCTGAACCCTCAGGGCGCACCTTACGTGCAGGTAAGCGACGCCCGGCTCGCTCTCCCCTTCCTCGCCGCTGCCTTCTACCGGCACCCGAGCGAACAGATGCGAGTGGTGGGCGTGACGGGCACGGACGGCAAGACCACCACCAGCTACCTGACGCATTGGCTCCTCGGCGCCACTCACGTTACCGGTCTCTCGAGCACAGCCGGGGTTCACCTGGGCACGCGGGAGCTTCCGCCCGAGGAGGGGCACTTCACGACCCCTGAGGCCACCGAGGTACAGGCGCTGCTGGCCCGCTTCCTGGCAGGCGGCGCCACTCACGCCGTGCTGGAATCCAGCTCGCACGGTTTCGCGCTGCACAGGCTCGACGCGGTGGAGTACGCGGTGGGCGTGGTCACGAACCTGGTGTCTGAACACATGGATTTCCACGGCAACCTGGAGGCGTACCGGGAGGCCAAGGCCACGCTGGTACGCCGCGCCCCGCTGGCGGTACTGAACCGGGATGATGCCGCGTTCCCTTACTTCCGGGCGGCCGCTGCCGGCACGTGCGTTTCGTACGGTGAGCATGAGGAAGCGCACGTGCGGCTGCTGGCAGTGACGAACCTTGCCGGCGGCCTGCACCTGGACCTGAGCGTGCACGGTGAGCGCGTGACGGCCGCGCTGCCGATGGTGGGGCGCTACAACGCACATAACGCTGCCGCCGCCCTGGCCGTGGCGGTGATGGAAGGCGTGCCGTTGGGGTCGGCGCTGGAGCGCCTGGCGAGCTTCCCGGGCGTGCCGGGCCGGATGCAGCTCGTGGCCACGGCTCCCACGGTGATAGTGGACTTCGCTCACACCCCGCCGGCCCTGGTGAAGGCCCTGAGCGCGGTGCGCCGGCCCGGCAGCCGGTTGATCGTGGTGGTGGGCTCCGCCGGTGAGCGCGATCCCGCCAAGCGCGCCCCGCTGGGCCGGGCGGCCGTGGAGGGCGCCGACTTCGCCATCCTCACGGAGGAGGACAGCCGCTCGGAAGACGTGGCGGTCATCCTGGAGCAGATGGCCGAAGGTGCGCGCGCAGCAGGCGGCGAGGAGGGCGCCGACTTCGTGCGTTTGCCCGACCGCACGGCGGCCATCTCCGAGGCGGTGCGGCGGGCCGGCCCCGCCGACGTGGTGCTGCTGGCCGGCAAGGGCCACGAGCGCACGCTGGAGCGGGCGCACGAGACGCTGCCGTGGGACGAGGTAGCGGAGGCGCGGCGCGCCGTTGCCTCGGCGCACGGCGGCTCCCACGCCTGATCCGGCCGAACCCGAACAGCCGGCGTGCCGTAGCATGGGCGCCATGGCCGAAGTTCGCGCTATAGACATGATCCTGACCAAGCGGGCGGGCGGCGCGCACGCCGCCTCCGAGTTGGCCGCGTTCTTGAACGCCTACGTGGCTGGTGAGGTGCCCGATTACCAGGTGGCCGCCTGGCTCATGGCGGTGTGCTGGCGCGGCATGACGGACGTCGAGACGGCCGCCCTCACCCAGGCCATGGCGAACTCGGGCGAGATCCTCGACTTGAGTGGCCTGCCGAACACGGTGGACAAGCACTCCACCGGTGGCGTGGGCGACAAGACGACCCTGGTGCTGGCGCCACTGCTGGCGGCCATGGGCGGCACGGTGGCGAAGATGAGCGGTCGTGGTCTCGGTCACACGGGCGGGACGGTAGACAAGCTGGAGAGCATCCCCGGCTTCCGCTCGAGCCTCTCGGAGGAGGAGTTCCTGGCGCAGGCGCGCTCCGTGGGCGTGGTGGTCACCGGGCAGTCCAAGGACCTGGCGCCGGCCGACGGGCTGCTTTACGCCTTGCGTGACGCCACGGGCACCGTCGAATCGTTGCCGCTGATAGCCAGCAGCGTCATGAGCAAGAAGCTGGCGGGCGGCGCACACGCCATGGTGCTCGACGTGAAGGTAGGGTCGGGCGCTTTCATGAAGACGCTGCCGGACGCCGTGGCGCTGGCGGAGACGATGGCCGCCATCGGGCGGCACGCGGGACGCGAGGTGCGCGCCGTGATATCCCGCATGTCCGAGCCGCTGGGCTTGGCGGTCGGCAACGCGGTCGAGGTCGACGAGGCCGTGAGCTGCCTGCGAGGTGAGGGTCCAGAGGACCTGCTGGAGCTGTGCCTCACGCTCGCCGGCGAGGTGCTGGGCGCAGCGGGGCTGCCGGCGGACCGGAGTCGGCTGCTGGACGCCATCGCCAGTGGCCGCGCCTACGAGAAGTTCGAGGAGTGGGTGGCGGCGCAGGGTGGCGACGTGACCGCGCTCGGCAGCCTGGCGTTGGCGGGCGACCGTTGGCAGCTGCGGGCCGAGCGAGGCGGCGTGGTGGCGCGCATCGACGCGTTGGCCGTGGGTCGGGCCGTGGGCGCCCTGGGCGGCGGGCGCAGCCGCAAGACCGACGCCGTGGACCCGGGTGTGGGCGCTCTGCTTCACGCCAAGGTGGGCGAGCCCGTGGCGGCGGGGCAGCCCCTGGTGACTCTGCTCCACAGGAGCGGCAGGGGGCTGGAGCAGGCGCGGGCTTACCTGGCAGCAGCCTTCGAGGTGGCGGACGAGGCAGCACCTACGGACCTCATCCTTAGGACCGGTATCGGCAGCCGACCGTAACCGGGAGCGAGGATCCGCTCAGCTTCGGGCCGCCAGCTACAGGGGCCAGCGAGGACCCCTGCGAGCCAGGTGCCGCGTCACGACTCGTCCACGTTCTTGAAGAGCTGCTTGTGCTGTTCCGAGAGGAGCCTCTTCAGTAGCGGCTTCACCGGCAGGACCGACCTGATGCTCACGGTCTCGTCTATCTGCGTGCCCTGCGCGTGGTCCGACAACCGGAACTCCATCTCCATGCGCACGAGTCTCGCCACGGTGGCGTGCATGCGAACCCAGCCGTCGTCCTCTGCCCGGAGGACCTCCGCCTCATACACGAAGCTGTAAGGCAGACCGGCGAGCCTGACCCTTTCGAACACCTTGTACCGGTGGCCGCCAACGTGCCTCATGTCGAAGATGAGGGGGTGGACCGCCACGAACTCGCTGGGGTTCGTCAGGATCTCGGCCACCCGGCGCCTGGTCTTGCCTACTAAGAAGCTCATGCGCACGTTCCGAGACTGTAGCAGGCCGCGGCGGTGGGCTGAAAGAGTCCTGGTTCGGAGAAGCGGGCACGGTCGCCGACCGTACCGCCGCACCGCGCCGGCAAGCGCGGGATGCCAGGGGCTCACGCCACGACGAGCGCCCAGCTTCGCTGGGGCCGTCAGGGTCGCTCGGCAGAAGGATGGACCTGAGGGGCCAGCCCGCGCCTGAACAGCTCTGCTATGGACGGCGGCGTGAGCAAGGCGACGGGCTCCCCCGGCGCCAGCTCAGGGCCTTGCCCGGAGTACCCGCTCGGCGACCACCGCCAGAGCTGACCGTCCCACAGCAACCAGGCGGCACCGGCGTGCTCCACGAACGCCCCCGGCGGCACCTCTCCGAAGAGGACCTCGTGGGTCACCTTGCCTCCCCCGCGCCGGGCCCGCTCCGCGTGGAGCCGGCGGTCCAACTGCGCCACCGGCACGGCGCGCGGCTCGCCGAGGCCGTTCGCCTCGCACCAGAGGGCCTTGAACTCGTCGTAACGCTCCCGGCGGCACTCCGCGCATGGACGATGACCCGCCGCGAAGGCCGTCGCCTCGTCGAGGAAGAAGAGTTCGGAGTAGTGGTGCGAGGCGAACACTTGTCGGTGCCGGCCCCTGAACTCGAGTCGGCACGTCACCCACGCCCGGTGGCGCCAGGGCGCCACGATCGTCTTGGTGTCGTCATGAAGGATGCCGCGGTTGCCCATCCAGGCTCCGCGCGCCGCAACGGCGAGAAGACTGCCCCAGGGGTCCACGCGGTTCTGCAGTGGCGACGGTCGTCCTAGGCTCACTGCGCTCACGCTCTTAGCTTGAGCGTGGCTGCGGGAGCACGTCAACCGCTCATCACGGCGAACCAGCGCGCCCGCGCAACCTGACGATCTCCCGGCGCGTGTGCTGGTCGATGTACACGAACCATTCGATGACCGTGAGCGGGCCGAGGTCGTTGTGCACGATGGTCAGGGCGTGGTCGAAGCCGTTCCGCTGCAGTTCGCGGGCCAGCCCGAGGGTGGCGCCGCGCGTGGTGCGCATGGCTCCGGCCAGTTGAGTCAGCGTGGCACCATCCGGCTCGCGGTAGCCGCGGTAGACGTCGCGAATGAACTGCTCCCCCTGAACCACCCGGATGCGCCGTAGGCTCCACCGTTCGATGCCGAGCCAATGGTTCACTGCCTCCCGGTTGCCCGCCGTGTCGGCCGAACTGGCTATCCGTGCGTCCAGGGTGGTGGCGAACTCCTCGAGGCTCGTGATGACCGTCTCCAGCGTCTGGCCCCGCGCTTTGCGACGCACCAGTTGTCGGAGTGCCATTCCTATGAGGCGTTGCACCGTGCTCATGATCGAGCGTCAGTCTATCCGGTTCCGGTACGGTTTCTTGACACCCTCCGGGCCCGAGGGCTAAACTGAACTTTGCGCCTGAACGGCGCGGGGTGGAGCAGTCTGGTAGCTCGTCGGGCTCATAACCCGAAGGTCACAGGTTCAAATCCTGTCCCCGCAACCAAGCGACCGAACTCCCGAGGCTTAGGCCTCGGGAGTTCGCTGTCCACTCCCTCACACCCCTCCAACCCTCTGTCCCGAGCTGCGGCGGCACCCCCCAAAGAGCAGTGCTACAGGGCGTACCGGAACTGCGGGGCAGCAGGCATGTGCCACCACTGCCACGGTCTGGATCAACCCTAGGGTACGATGCGTGGCCTGAAGAACCGGCAGTGAGCATGCAGAAGACCAGATGAAACCCACGACCACCTCTCCCCTGGAAGCCGCCACGGGCCGACCCGCAGGCGCCGCAGCCCGGCGCCGGGACCGCAAGCTCTCGCCGCTCACCCTCCTGGCGGTGGTGGGAGCGCTCATGACCATGTCGGCGCTCGCTACGGACGTCATGCTGCCCGCCTTCCCGGCCATGGCGGAGTTCTTCCGGGTGAGCGAGGCCACCATCCAGCAGGTGGTGAGCGTGTTCATGATCGGTTACGCCCTGCCTCAGCTCCTCATCGGGTCTCTGGCGGACCGTTACGGGCGCCGCAAGGTTCTGCTGGGCGGGTTGGCCGTGTACTTCGCGGGCTCCGTCATCTGCCTGCTGGCGCCGAGCCTCACCGTGCTGCTGCTTGGGCGCTTCGTGCAGGGCCTCGGCTGCGCCACCGGACCCATCCTCTCGCGCGCGGTGCTGCGAGACCTCTATAGCGGCGCCCAGTTGGCGCGCATGATGTCTTACGCCATGATCGTCTTCTCGGCGGCCCCGCTTCTGGCGCCCTCCATAGGCGCCCTCATGATCCGCGTGTGGTCCTGGGAGTCCGTGTTCGTGTTCCTCCTGCTGGTTGCGGTGGCGCTCACCTTCCTCGTGCTGTTCGTGCTGCCGGAGACCCTGCCTGCGCCGGACAAGAACGCGTTCCGCCCCGCCAACGTGTGGCGCAACGTGCGGGCGGTGCTGGCGGACCCGCGTTCCGGCTGGTCAATAGCCTTCCTCACTGCCATCTACGGCGGCCTCGTTACGTACCTGCTGGCTTCGCCCAGCATCTACATCGGTTACTTCGGTCTTGGGCCCGAGGGCTTCGCGCTCGTTTTCGCCCTGGTGGCAACGGTGAGCCTGCTCACGCAGCCCCTCAACGCTCGTCTGCTCAGGCGTTACAGCCCGCAACAGATCGCCGGCGTGGCGCTGCCGGGTTACCTGCTGGCCGGCCTGCTGCTGCTCACGCTCGCCCTCACGCACCTCCTGACACTGCCGTTCTTCGTGCTGTGCATGGTGGTGTTCTTCGCCTCGTTCTCCTTCGTGATGGGCAACGGCACCACCATGCTGCTGGATCCGCACCGCGAACGGGCGGGCGTGGCCTCCGGCCTGATGGGCTTCCTGCAGCTCGCCATCGGGACCGGCATCGGCTCTTTCATCGCGCACCATGCAGCCAGCAACCCGACGGCCATGGCCATCGGCTTCGTGGTGCTGGGGCTGGTGTCGTACCCAACCTACCGGTTGGCACTGCGCAGCGCCCCGCTGCAGGCCAGCGGTTAGCATTAGCACCAACGCGCACACGCGCAGGAACCGGGAGGATGATCCAGGGGTGACAGATACACCCGGGCAAGAGAACGAGCTGCTGGGCTCCCAGGACGAGCTGGGCACGCGCTCCGGCTTCGTGGCCATCGTGGGCAAGCCCAACGTCGGCAAGTCCACCCTGCTCAACACCATGCTGGGCGTGAAGGTTGCGCCCATAACCCCGAAGCCGCAGACAACCAGGCGCGGCGTGAGGGGCGTGTACACACAGGAGGGCCGGCAGCTCGTTTTCGTGGACACGCCGGGCTTCCACCGCGGCTCCAAGTCGGCTCTGGACCAGGCCATGCACCGCGCGGTGCGCGACGCCATAGTAGACGTGGACGCCGTGCTGTGGGTCGTGGACCTGAGGCGCCCACCCAACGACGAGGACAAGCAGGTGGCGCGACTGCTGGGCAATCTGCGAGACACCCCGATCATCCTGGTCGGCAACAAGGTCGACGCCGCCAAGTACCCGGAAGAGGCCCTGCAGCTCTACAAGGACCTGGCGCCGAACGTGGAACGCGCCCTCGCCATCTCCGCGCTGAACGATCCGGAGGCCGTCTACGCCCTGCGTGAGGACCTCATGGACCGCCTGGAGGAGGGCCCCTTCTTCTTCCCGAGCGACATCCGCTCGGACCAGACGCGCGAGGAATGGGCCGCCGAGCTCATCCGCGAGGCGGCCATGATCCACCTCCGCGAGGAACTGCCTTACAGCGTGGCCGTGCAGGTGGTGGACTGGGAGGAGCCGGAGGAGGAGGGGCGCCCGGTGGTCATCGCGGCCGAGATCTGGGTCGAGAAGAGCGGTCACCGGCGCATAGTCATAGGCAAGGGCGGCGCCATGATCAGGGAGATCGGCAAGATGGCTCGCAAGCAGCTGGAGATCTTCATGCAGGAGCGCCTCTACCTCGAGCTGGAGGTGGTGGTGCGCAGCGCCTGGCGGGAGGACCGCGAGGCTCTGCGCGAACTCGGCTACGAGCCTTGAGCATCGCGGCGCGCTGGCGCTCGCTCTCGCGCCTGCCGGCTCCACGCGGGCGCGACGCCATGCCTGGCGTGTACGAGCTCGCCGACGGGGAGAAGAGGATCATCTACATAGGGCAGTCGGCTACTGACGTGCCGAACAGGCTGCGTCAGCACCTGGCGCGGGGCGGCTGCGTGGCGCAGGAAGCGGCCTTCTGGCGTTACGCGTACAGCCGCGTGCCGCAGGCCGACGAGGCCGAGCTGCTGGCTGCCTACCTGGCGGAGCACGGCGAGTTGCCGCGCTGCAACCGGGCCACGCCGCTCACTCGAGACGCTCGCAGGCGCGCCGCGGAGCTCTTCTCCACGACCTCCGAGCAGTGAGGCGGCGCTCCGCACCGTACCGGTCACGACTCCAACCGGGCGCCTCGCGGAGTTGCTCGCTAGCGTGACAGATGCGAAGAAACCCCATGCCTATCGTCCTAGAGTGAAAACGTTGACTTGTGGGGCCGTTTTGACCGTGTTATAACCGGGCAGGCGAGGAGTAAGTACGTCTTCTCAGAATTCGGTTTGGAGGGTTTGAATGCGTAAGTTCCTGATTGCCCTGATCGCCGTCGCCACCCTCGGCGCCGGTACAGCTTTCGCGCAGTCTGGTTACTGGGCCGGCTTCAGTGTCGGATACCCGGGCGCCGCTCTGCATTTCGGCATCGAAGATGTGACACCCAACCTTTCGGTGCGCGTCAACGCCGGCTACAACTACATCGGTAGCGGCTTCGCGCTCGGCGTGGACGCCCTGTACGGCCTCCCCGTCGACACCGGCACCACCCCGATCGACGTTTACGTTGGCGGCGGCGTTGGCCTCGGTATCGGCGCTGGCGTGGACGTGGCCCTGAACGCGTTCGTTGGTGGCGAGTTCCGCCTCGTGGACGCCGGCCTCCCGCAGGGTGGCGTCTTCCTCGAAGCCGGCCCCTCCTTCTCGCTGAGCCCCTTCCGCTTCGGCATCATCGGCCGTCTCGGCTTCAACTACCACTTCTAAGCTTCAGCTAGAAGTACCCCTGTAAACCTAGCGCCCCGCGGTTCGCCGCGGGGCGCTTCCCTTTTGGGCTCTTACCGGGATGACTGATCGCGCCGTGCTAGGTGCGCCGTCACCCCACCAGGTACAGGAGCTCCATGGCCGCGCCGGGGATGTCCCCTGCCTTGAGCCCGCGCTTCTTGATGCTGAAGCCCGGCGGGTAGGTGGTGGGCTCCACCGAGAACGGCAGGCCCTTCATGCGCTTGGCGTCGTAATCCAGCGCCTCCAGCGCAGCGTCGAAGCTGAGCTGCACGTCCGTCATGTGCTCCTTTATCGTCGCCACGCCCTTCGCACCCGCCAGCAGGCGCAGGCGCGCCAGGTCCACGAACGCCTTCACCTCGGGTGGGAACGGTCCGTACGCCTCGCGCATCTCGCGCGCTATGTGGCTCACTTCCGCGAGGCTTATCGTCTCCGCCAAGCGCCCGTAGTAGTTGATGCGCACGGCGTCGTCCTGGATGTAGGTGGGGCTCAGCCTGGCGTCCAGGTCGAGGTCCACCGTCACCTGCGGCAGTTGGGTGGCGCGCTGCTCGCCCTTCAGCTTGGCTATCTCCTCGGCCAGCATCTCCGTGTACACCTCGAGCGACACGGCGCTCACGTGGCCGTGCTGCTCGGGGCCGAGCAGGTTGCCTACCCCGCGGATCTCCATGTCCTTCTCGGCCAGCAGGTGCCCGGAGCCCAGGTCGTTCAGCTCCGCGATGGCGTACAGGCGCCTCTGCGCCTGCTCCGTGAGCCTGCCGGGGTAGAGCATGTAGGCCCACGCTTCCGTCTCCCGCCGGCCCACGCGGCCCCTCAGCTGGTAGAGCTGCGCCAGACCCAGGCGGTCCGCGCGCTCGATGACCAGCGTGTTGGCGCCACTTATGTCGAGCCCGGACTCCACGATGGTGGTGGAGAGCAGCACGTCGTAGGCGCCCTCCTCGAAGCCGATCATGATCTCCTCGAGCTCGCCCTCGTTCATCTGTCCGTGCGCCACGCCGATGCGCGCTTCCGGCACGAGCTGGTTGAGCGTCCTGGCCCGCAGCCCGATGCTGCCTATGCGGTCGTGGATGTAGAACACCTTGCCGCCGCGCTCCAGTTCGCCGAGCACGGCCTCGCGCACCACCATAGGGTCGTAAGGCTGCAGGACCGTCTGTATGGGCTTGCGGCCCTCGGGCGGGGTGCTGATCTGCGAGACGTCGCGGAGGCCCACCAGGCTCATGTAGAGCGTGCGAGGGATGGGGGTGGCGGAAAGCGAGAGCACGTCCAAGTTGGCCTTCAGCCCCTTGAGGCGCTCCTTCTGGCCCACCCCGAAGCGGTGCTCCTCGTCCACCACCAGCAACCCCAGGTTCTTGTAAGCGATGGACTCGTTGAGGAGCCGGTGCGTGCCGATGACCACGTCCACCGTGCCGTCCTTCAGACCCTTCAGGATGTCCTTCGCGTGCGCGTCGGTGGTGAAGCGCGACAGCATCTCCACCCGCACGGGCAGGCCCGCGAAGCGCTCCTGGAACGTGAGGTGATGCTGCCTGGCCAGCACGGTGGTGGGCACGAGCACGGCCACCTGCGCGCCGCTGCCGAGCGCACGGTGGGCGGCCCTGATGGCCACCTCCGTCTTGCCGAAGCCCACGTCGCCAGAAACGAGGCGGTCCATGGGCACAGCGCGTTCCATGTCGGCGAGCACCTCGGTCACGGAGCGCGCCTGGTCCGCCGTGAGCACGAACGGGCAGTTCTTCTCGATCAGCTCGTCCCACTCCGGCTGCGGTGGGAAGGCGGTGCCCTGGCTCACCTGACGCTGCGCGTAGGTCTTGATGAGCTCGGCCGCCAGGAGCTCGGCGCTGGCCCTGGCCTTCTCCCGCGCCCTTGCCCACTCGTTGGTGCCCAGGGTGGAGAGGCGCGGCGGGTCGTCCGTGGTGCCGGGGTGGCGCCGCAGCAGCGGCAGCAGCTCCACCGGCAGGTACAGCTTGCCCTCGCCCGCGTAGCGGAGGTTGAGGTAGTCGCGGGTGACCCCCACCACCTGGCGTGGCTCCAGGCCTAGGAAGCGACCGATGCCGTGATCCGGGTGGATCAGGTAGTCGCCTACCGTGAGCTGCGAGGCGTCGGCCACGCGCTTGCCGCCCACGTGGCGCGGCTTGCGGTCGCCCTGGTAGCCGTACAGCAGTTCCTCGGTGAGGACCACTTCCTTGTTCGCATCGTCCTTGTAACCGCCCAGGGGTGTGCCCGCCAGCAGCAGGGAGACCTGACCCGGGTGCGGTTCCACCCGGTTGCGCCAGTGCGACTCCACGGCGTCGATCACGCGCTCGCGGAGGTAACGCCCGGTGCGCTCGAACTTCAGCAGCAGCTGAACCGAGTAGCCGTCCTTGAGCCACATGTGCAGGTCGGAGGTGAAGTCCGAGAGCTTGCCCCGGTAGTAGCCGAGCGCCTCCACCGGCGGGGCCTGGCTGACGGCTTCCAGCGGGTCACGCCCGAACGACACGGTTGGGCGGGCCGCCAGGTGCTGCCAGAGCCACTCGGCCGCGCTCTCGCTCGCGTCGCCCGAGTAGAGCTCAGGGGCGTCGAGGAAGACCGTGCCGGGGAGCTTGTCGAGCAGGCGGGCGGTCCACTCCTCACGCTCCAGGTTCTCGAGGGTGCGTGGCGCCAGCACGAAGCTGCTCGTAGGCTCGCCACCCACCGTGATCGCGTCCAGCTCGTCGCCGAAGAACTCCAGGCGCACGGCGTCCCGGGGCTCTTCCGTTACGCCCGCTTCCCCACTCTCGCCTACCGCCTCGCCACTCAGGTAGACGATCACGGCGTCGCCGCGCACCGTGAAGCCCGGCGCTTCGTCCCTCTCGAAGCCGTACTGCACCAGGCGTTCGAGCAGGTCGTCGCGGCGGTACTCGTCGCCCTTCCTCAGCTCGAGGGCGTAAAGCTCGGGGTGCTGCGGGAACGCCCTGAGGGCGTGCTGCAGGCTGAGCACCACCTTCTCGTGCTTCTCGTGCCAGTCCGCCAGTCCCGGGTCCACGCTGCGCAGGGCGCCGAACACGTGGGTGTCGGAGTAGAGATCGAGGCGCGCCTCGGTGGTGAGCAACACGGCCGGCCCCAGGTGGCGGGCGAACAGCGCCAGACGCGCCACCGTGGGTACGCCGAGCATACGCACGCTGCTGGATGTGCCGTCGGCCGCTTGCGCGCCAGGCTCCGCCACTGTGGTCTGTTCGCTGCTGCTCACGAGCCCCTTCGCTCCTCCGGCCTTGTGCACCCCGACCGGTGGGTCGGCGGGGTCGAGGCATACCTCGGCCCCGAACGGGCCCTCAGTCGGGTCCGTCCGGAGTGAGTTCCGGATGGTCGAGCGCCAGCCTGTAGGCCTCGTTACGAGGCACGCCCAGCGCGCTCAACGCCTCACGCAGAAGCCTACCGCGAACGCCGGCACCTGCTAGTGAGGCAGCTACTTCTTCGTGCTGTGAAGGGGCTTCTTCCTGTGCTGCCGCGGGCCCCACCACTATCACTATCTCGCCCCGTGCGGGCCGCTCTCGGAAGCGCTCCAGCAACTCAGCGAGGCCTCCTCGCACAGTCTCGTGATGCAGCTTGCTGAGCTCACGGCTCACGCTGGCCGGTCGCTCAGGTCCGCACTCCCGCACCAGGTCTTCGAGCGTGCCAGTGAGGCGGTTGGGCGATTCGTACACGATGCTCGTGGCCGCGGAAGTCGCCAGCTTCTCCAGCCGCCGGCGCCGTTCCGGCCCCTTGCGGGGCATGAAGCCCTCGAAGGTGAAACGCGCCGTGGGTAAGCCGGACTCCACCAGCGCGGGCACGAAAGCGGTGGGGCCGGGCAGCACCTCCACCTGCGCGCCGAGTTCCAGGGCTATACGCAGCAGGTCGGCGCCCGGGTCGCTGATGCCGGGCGTGCCGGCGTCGGTTATGTACGCCACCTGGTCGTACTGCTCCAGTAGCGGCCTGGCGCGGCTCTCCATGGTGTGCGCGTCAAGCCGTTCGAGCCGCGTTGTTATGCCGTAGTGGTTCAGGAGAGTCCGGCTGTGCCGCGTGTCCTCGGCGGCCACCACGTCGGCCTGCGCCAGCACCTCGAGCGCCCGCTGCGTGATGTCGGCCAGGTTGCCCACCGGCGTGGGCACCAACGTGAGGCGTTTGGGTGGGGCCGTGCTCAACGCGGGCGGCTCACGCGCAGACGGTACGCCGGCACGCGGCTGGGACGCCGCGAGCCCGTGCGCCGCAGCGCGGCGGCCAGACTGGCACGGATGAGCTCCGGCTCTCCGACGGTAACGGTGACCAGCGTTCCGTCCGGCAGGTGGGTACCTTCCGTGAGTTCGACCTTGCCGTCTCTGACGATGCCCTTATAGGCTCGCATCGTGCTCCTTCGGGGGCTCGTCCGGGGGGCCCTCCAGCAGTTTACCGCCCTCGGCGCCCCGCCGCAGGGGCGACCGTTCCCGCACGGACTTCACGTACCACGCGCCGGCGGTGAGCACCGCGAGGAGCAGGCTAACGGCCACGCCCATGTTGCGGTGCAGCCCCAGCGCCCCGGCCAACCTGGCCACCAGCGGCAGCGTGAAGGTGACGGCGGTGAGCACGCCAAGCAGGGCCGCGTAGTTCATGGTGACCGCGCGGGCTTGGTGTGCATGGCGAACATGGGCCCGCGACTAACGCCCGTCGGCTACGAACTGTGTGAGTGAGGTGCTGGGATAGAAGTAGGCGAGGATGCGCCCGAAGTCGTAACCTGCCTGCGCCAGCGCCCTGGCGCCGTACTGGCTCATGCCAACGCCGTGACCCCAGCCGTCCCCCCGCACCGTGAGCCCGCCCTGCACGCTGAAGCGGGTGGACTTGAGGCCCCAGCCGCGGGCCATGGACGTGAGTTGCGCGCCGCGCACCACGCGGCTGCCGGCGGTGCCGGTAACCTCCAGTTCCAGGACCCTGCCGGATTCGCTGAGCCTCACCACTCTCAGGCCCTGCACCGTGCCGACGCCCAGGCCCGCGGCGTCCATGGACGCACCGACCACGGCAGCATCGAGCCTGGACTGCCAGGAACGGTGCGGTGTGGTGGTGACCGCGTCGGCGCGGGCCACGAGGTACGGCACGGCCGAGCCCCACACCTCCTGGCTGGAGGCGATCATGCCGCCGGAATCCGCGTGATAGTAGGTGCGCGCGGCGGCGCCGCCGTACGTGACGACCACGCCGGCGGTGGCCGCCACTGCCGAGTCCGTGCGGGGGTGCTCCACCTCCACCCCGCGGTACACCTGACAGTCCACGGTGGCGCACAGGTCGTAATCGGCCTGTGGGTCGAGCGATACGAGCGTGTAGCTGCGCGCCGCCACGGCCTGCGCTTTGAGCGCCTCCATGGGCCACAGCGCGGACATCTCCGAGGGCACCACACCCCGCAGGTACGACTCCATGTCGAGGATGTTCACGACCTGGATCTGGTCGCCCTGTGCCTGCAGCCTTATGGCGCCCCGGTAGCGGTTGCCGTTCACTCGGAGGAAGCTGCCGTCGGCCTCGAGCAGCAGGCGCGAGCCGATCCTGGCTCCATCCACGTACAACTGCCCGTCAGAGGCCACCACGGGCCAGTCGAGCGCGGCAGCGGTGCTGAACCGCTGCACGCCGTCCACGGATCCGGCGTGGGCGCCGGTGGCTCCGACGGTCAGGGCGTCGGTAGTGGCCAGCAGCACGCGTACCTGGCGGTTGAAAGGCTCGAGGGCCGCAGCCGCGGGCGCCAGGAGCAGCAGCGTCAGCACGAGTAACGCGCGAAGATGCGAGAGGGCACGAGCCGACATCGTTCGGACAGTATCACCCCGGGGCCGCACTACGCCAGACGACATACCCCACAGCTGCCGGGCGGGCGCGGCCCGTTGTGCCGTACCAGGTGGCAGGTGGCGGGAGCGGACGGCGCAGGCGTGCAACCATGTGGCATGTTCACCAGCGATCTTCTTTCAGACAAGGTTGTGTTCGTCACGGGTGGCGGCAGCGGGCTGGGCCTCAGCATGAGTCGTCGGTTCCTGGAGCTGGGTGCCAGCGTGGTCATCGCCAGCCGGCGCCTGGAACTGCTGCAGCAGGAGGCCGCGAGCCTCATGGAGGCCACCGGCGGCACCGTGTTGCCGGTTCAGCTGGACGTGCGGGACCCGGAAGCGGTGGCTGCGGCGCTGGACGTGGCGGAGGCCGAGTTCGGGCGCATCGACGCTCTACTGAACAACGCCGCCGGCAACTTCATCTCGCCCACGGAACGTTTGTCCCACCGCGCCTTCGACACCGTGCTGAACATCGTGCTGCACGGCACGGTGTACACCACCCTCGAACTCGGTAAACGCTGGCTGGCCAAGGGGCAGCGCGGCACCGTTCTCTCCATCGCCGCCACTTACGCCGAGAGCGGTTCGGGTTACGTGGTGCCCTCCGCCGTGGCCAAGGCTGGGGTAGTGAGCCTCACGCGGTCGTTGGCGGGTGAGTGGGGGCGGCACGGTATCCGCCTCAACGCCATCGCACCCGGGCCGTTCCCCACCGAGGGCGCCTGGAGCCGACTCATGCCCACGCCCGAGATCCAGGAGCTGTTCGAGAGCCGGGTTCCGCTGGGCCGCGTGGGCGAGCACATCGAGCTGGCCAACCTCGCCTCCTACCTGCTGTCGGACATGGCGGCGTACATCACCGGCGACCTGATCTACATAGACGGTGGCGAGTCGGCGTTCAACGCGGGCGAGTTCAACATGCTCGAGAAGGTCACGCCGGAGCAGTGGGACATGCTGGCGGCCATGCGCAAGAAGGGCTGAACGGGAGCGGCCGCCCAGCGAGGCGGCCGCGTGGTCGGTACTTCTGGAAGTGGCCCTACAGGTCTATGCCGTCCGGCATCTTGAGGTTGAAGATGCCGGTGGCGTCCGTGTACGTGATGTACACGGTGTAAACGCCGCCACCCTGCTCGAAGAGCCGGTCGAAAGCTATGCGCTGCCCCTTCGTCCAGGTCTGCTCGAAAACCACCTGCTCGGAGCCGGCCGCAGCGTTGGTCTGGAAGCTGCTGGGGCGCTGGTAGCGCACCTGGAGGTGCACGCTGCCGCGCTTCACTTCGCCGCTGAGCTTGATGGGCATGTCGGTGCGGCTCAGGGTGCGCCTCGTGGTCTCGGCTGTGTGATCCTTCTTGTAGACAAGGATGGGGGTCTGGGTCGGGAAGCCGAGGTACCAGCCTCTGGTCTCGCCCACTGCGAAGAACAGTACGGCGACGATGATCAGGAACGTTATTAGCCCGCGCATGGCGAGATTATAGCCGCGGAGGGCGGTGGGCGATGAGGAAAACCGGGCGTTGTCTCGCCGTTGTCATTCACGTGCGCGAGGCTCCGCCACCCGGCCGTTCACCGGCTGGGTCACCTACTGCAGGTATCAACAGAAGCGAGCCCCGCGCAGCTGCGCGGGGCTCGATACGGAGCGGGTGCTCCGGTTGCGGGCTTCAGGCCGTGGCGGCGGCGCTCTGCCGCATGTTGCGGAGCACGGTGTGCAGGATGCCGCCGTTGCGGTAGTACACCACTTCCACAGCGGTGTCCAGGCGGCTGACGACCTCGAACTCCACGGTGGTGCCGTCCTGCTTCACCGCCGTGACGGTGAGGTTCTGGCGCGGCTTCACGTCGTCGTCGATGTTGATGGTGTACGTCTCCGTGCCGTCCAGTCCCAGGCTGGTGGGGGTCTGCCCGTCGAGGAACTGGAGCGGCAGCACGCCCATGCCAACGAGGTTGGAACGGTGGATGCGCTCGAAGCTCTCCGCGATGACGGCCTTCACGCCGAGGAGGTAGGTGCCCTTGGCGGCCCAGTCGCGGCTGGAGCCCATGCCGTAGTCGTTGCCGGCGAACACGATGGTGGGAACCTGCTTGGCGATGTAGTTGCGGCTGGCGTCGTAGATGCTGCTGACCTCACCGGTGGTGAAATCGGTAGTGTAGCCGCCCTCGGTGCCCGGCGCGAGCTGGTTCTTGAGGCGGATGTTGGCGAAGGTGCCGCGCGTCATCACGCGGTCGTTGCCGCGCCTGGAGCCGTAGGAGTTGAAGTCCTTCTTCTCGACCCCACGGTCCTGCAGGAAGAGGCCTGCGGGCGCGTTGGCCGCGATGGAGCCGGCGGGCGAGATGTGGTCGGTGGTGACCGAGTCGCCAACCTTCACGAGCACGCGGGCGCCGTCTATCGGCTGGATGGGGGTGGGCTCGTCGGGCATGTCGATGAAGAACGGCGGCTCCTGGATGTACGTGGATTCCTCGTCCCAGTCGAACAGCTGGCCGCCCTTCACGGGGATGGCGTTCCACTCCTCGTTCGACTTCTCGATGCCGTCGTACATGCGCTGGAACGTTTCGGGCTTCATGGCGTCGTCGAGAAGCGCGGTCACGTCCTCGTAGGTGGGCCACAGGTCCCTGAGGTAGACGGGGTTGCCGTCCTTGTCCTCACCCAGCGGGTCGTTCACGATGTCGATGTCGATGGTGCCGGCGAGGCTGTACGCCACCACCAAAGGTGG
>CAZVTS010000002.1:48393-81351 GCA_964630175.1 uncultured bacterium | reverse complement strand
GGAGCCGTAGTGTAGCGGTTAGCATATCTGCCTGTCACGCAGAAGGTCGCGGGTTCAAATCCCGTCGGCTCCGCCATGGCCACCGGGCCGCACCTCTCAAAGGTGCGGCCCGCTTTGACTAGGCTTCACGCCCGGTTCATCTTCACCGCACGCTTCAGGCGAAACGGCTGTTCCCTGCTACGGTAGTGGTGTGAACGAACTTCCTCTCTTCCCACTGGACGTGGTCGTGTTCCCAGGCATGACCGTCCCGCTGCACGTACACGAGGAGCGCTACAAGCAGCTCGTGCGCGAGGTGTTGGCGCAGGAGCAGGAGCCCAAGCGTTTCATAATCGTGTACGAACCGAACCACACGGCCATCCGCGACACCGCCGTGCGCGTGGCGCGCTACGGCACGCTCGTGCACGTGCTGTCCGCAGAAGAGAACCCGGACGGCACCTTCGAACTGCTGGTTCACGGCCAGGAGCGTTACGAGGTTGCCGTGCACAGGGTAGTGGAGGTGGCGCAACCGGGTGGGGCCACGCGCCCGCTCGCGTACGCTCACGAGCAACCGGCGCCGCTGGGGCGCGACGACCCCAACGACGAGGCCATCGCCGCCTGGGACGCGCTCGACACCTTCCGCACCTACGCCGGCCGGCGTTTCCAGGGCAGCGCGGGCACCGATATAGACAAACACCTCCCGGACGACCCGTTCTACCAGGCGTCGTTCATCGCTGCCAACATCGTTGTGCCCGGCGAGGCGAAGCAGACCCTGCTGGAGGCCGGCAGCTTGCGAGAACGCTTCGACCTGGCGCGCGCCCTGATGCAGGAACGCATGGAACGCCGACCCCGCACGCGCCGGGGCCGTGCGTGACCCAACTGAGTACTGCCGAACTGGAGGAACGCGAACGCTTCGTGTTCCGCTGGAGCGACCTGCCTTACGTCACAGCGGACGTTGCAGGCACCGGCGGCGTGGTGCGCACCACGCCGGAAGATTTCCTAGTCACGGAGATACCCGCCTACCTACCGGAAGGCACCGGCTCCCACCGCTACCTGCTGGTGGAGAAGCGGGGTTACAACACGCGTGAGCTCGTGCAGGCGCTCATGCGGGGTGGGGTAGAGGAGCGTTCCATCGGTGTGGCGGGTCTGAAGGACAAGGCTGCCGTGACGGTGCAGTGGCTCAGCGTGCCCAAGCGCTACCCCGAAGCCGTGGCGGAGCTGGCCGCGCTGCCGGGCGTACGCATCCTCGACGAGAGCTTCCACCGCAACAAGCTGGGTATCGGCCACCTGCAGGGCAACCGGTTCGAGATCACCGTCCGGGGCGTCACGGAGGACGCCGCAGGGCTTGCGGGTGCGGCGCTGGCGGCGCTCGCCGAGCGAGGGTCGCCCAACTGGTTCGGTCCGCAGCGCTTCGGTCGCTTCGGGGGCAACGCGTACGACGGTCTGAGGGTGCTCCGCAAGGAGGACGTGCCCGGCGGTCACCGGCTCCAGCGCTTCTTCCTCTCCGCACTGCAGTCCACGCTCTTCAACGCCAACCTGAGTAGACGCACCGAACTGGGACTCTACCGGCGGGTGGTTGCCGGCGATTACGCCCGCAAGCACGATACCGGTGGCACGTTCCTCGTAGAGGACGCCGCAGTGGAAACGCCCCGGGCCGAACGCCTGGAGATCAGCGCCACGCTGCCCCTCTTCGGGCGCAAGGTCAAGCAGTCGATCGGCCGGGCGGGTGAACTCGAGCAGGCCGTGCTCGACTCGTACGGCCTCAGGTGGGCGCAGTTCGCGTCCCGTCATGGCGACAGGCGCTCCACGCGGGTGCTGCTGACGGATACCGAGGTGAGCGCCGCTGAAGGCGAGGATGGTCGCCCGGCTCTGCGGCTAGCGTTCACGCTGCCCAAGGGTTCCTACGCCACCGCCGTGCTGCGCGAGGTCATGAAAGTAGACGTGGACGCCCCGTTCGAGCGCCCTGACGACGCCCAGGAGTGAGTGACGGTCGGCAGTGGCACCGGACCGGCCGCCACTAAGCCAAGCGTCTGCGCCACACCAGCTCGAGCATGAAGAGTGCCAGGGCGGCCGCGGCGAAGTAAGGCCACAGGTGATGGCGGCCGGTGGCCAGCTGCGCCTCGTACGGTTCGGTCGGCTGCAGCACGCGGCCGCCGCTCCGCTGCGCTACGCTCGCCAGGAGGGCCGCACCGTCCACGTCCGCGTACTCCGGATCGGGACCGCTCACACGCGTGCGGGCAACCACCTCGCCGGCGGAAACGAGTACCACCTCACCCGTGCCGCCCGTCCACGGCAGCCGGCCAACGTACCGCCCCGGCGCCACCTGCTCCAAGTCGAGCGCGCGCCCATCGTGGCGCGCCTCGATACGCGCGTTGTTCACGTAGTCGCCGCCCTCTACCGCGTCCACCGTTACCACCACGTCGGCGCCGTCCCGCTGCGCCGTGGCGCTCCAACCTAGCGGAACGGCCTGCAGCCAACGGGTGAGCGTGGCCAACGCTCCTGGCAGCTCGGGCCACGCCCCGAAGTCGCCCGCCCAGCCGTTCAGGTCGGTGGTCAACGCCGCCGTGCGCCCCAGGCCGGCCCGTCTGGTGGCGAGCAGCGGCTCACCCGTGCGGCCCTCCAGCAACTCCTGAGCGTCCGATTTCAGGCTCGTGGCGATGTAAGCGTTGACCGGGGGCAGTGACGCCGGGAACGTGAACAGCGGGTTGGGACGCGCGCTGGGTGCGGTGGGCTCTTCCACCAGCAGCGCCCGCGTAGCGGTGAGCGCCTCGTTGGTGAAGATGCGGGGCAGCGTGCCCGTGTCCAGCGCTGAGTAGTAGCGGCCGCCACCGGCCACGGCGATCTGCTCCAAGCGGGCGAAATCGGCCGCCTCACCGAGGGCGATGGTGGAGGTCGTGATGCCTTGCGCCAGAGCGCTCCTCGCCATGGCGCCGAAGTCAGTGGGGGCGCCCGCCTGCTGCCCGAACGGAGCCGAACCGTCGTAGAGCTGCCCGTCGGACAGAATGATCACGTGCTTCACGGCCGCCTGGGTGCCTGCCAGGGCGCTAAGTGCCTGCTGGTACGCCGGCTCCAACACGGTACCGCCGGACGTGCCGAGCGCCAGGATGCCGGCCGCCATCTCGCGCTTGCCCCGCTCGCTCGCCTGCCGCAGCTCGAACACCCACCGCGTGCCCGGCCCGTCGCTGAAGGCTATGAGGCCCAGGAGGTCTTCCTGGTACGCGAGTTCCACTACCTGCAGCGCTCCCTCCTTCGCCAGCTCGATCTTGGGAGGCCGTCCGCTGGCCATGCTTTGGGACCGGTCTATCACCATGACGAGCGCCACCAACGGCAGTGACACCTCGGTGCGCAGGTCGGTGGTCACCGGCAGAACGTCCTCCACCGGGGTGCGGTACCAGCCGCCGAACCCGAACGAGTCCGGGCCGCCCGTCATGAGCAGCCCACCGCCCCCGTCCACGAACGAGCGGAGCAACTCGAGCTGGCCCGCCGTGAACTGCCCTGAGGAGCCGCGCACGACGACCGCCCCGTACGGCAGCGGCGCCACGAGATGGGAGGGGTCGCCCGCCACCACGTCGATGCCCTGCACGGCCAGGAGCTGCGCGAAAGCCGGGTCTCCGATCACAAGAACGGGCGGCCGCGCGCGGATGGAGACCTCACCGCTTGCGGTGTCGTTCGAGGTCGGCTGCTCGAACTGCACCGTGACGGTGGCGCGAACGACCGTGCTGCCACTCGAGCCCAGTTGAACGTCGAACGGCGCCGCGCTCACACCCTCGGGCAGCATGAGCGCTACGGGCGGCAGTGCAGTGCCACCCACCTCCACGTGCAACTGCGCCGGGGTGGCCCGGTCGGAGCGGATGACCGCCACACCCTCTACCACCTGTCCAGGCGCACCCTGCGCAGGCAGCACGAGCTCCTGCAGTCTGAGGTCCGTCACGCCGGGCACCACCAGCACGTCCACCGGCACGTCGGGCAGAGTGCTCAGCAGGCGCTCCGCCGGTGTGACGCCATCTGAGACGAGCAGCAACCTGCTCGCGCCGTTGGCTACCGCCACCTGCAGCGCCCTTGCCAGGTCCGTGGCGCCCGTGTCCAAGGTCGCCGGCGGGGCCGCAGGCAGGCCGCTTGAGCGCACCGCCTCCGAAGCAGCAAGCACCACCTCGCTGCCCGCCGCGAGCGCCCCCAGGTCGAGAGCGCGAGCCGCCTGCAGGCCCCTCGCGCCGACCGAATCAGACACGTCGACGACCAGTGCCAGGTGCCCGCCTGGCACCAGGAGCCACGGCTGGGCCAGTGCCAGGATCAGCGTGCTCGCCGCCAGAGCCCGCAGCACCCAGGTGCGCCCCCGCCGCTTCAGCACGACGATCAGGGCGGCGAAACCCAGGAACGCCCACGGGAAGGCGAACGTGAGGGTTCCTAAGCTCAACTGATCGGTGAAGGGCGAGTTAGGCACTACATACAGATGCTAGCAGGGTGCGCCGCAGAGCCAGGTCCGCGTGGCGGTCTCAGTGCCGAACGGCATGGGAAGAACCGTGCTCCATCAAGGCTGTGGCGCCTGCTATCATTGACGTGTGGCAGAGAGCATGCCTTACGTCCTGATAGCCATGACCACCGAAGAGCGTGGCCAAGGGATGAAGGTCGTTATGGACGAACTGAACCTGCATTCGGAGGTCCTCAGTAGTATCGAGCAGCTGCTCTACCACACGCGGGGCAGTGTGCCTGAGGCTCTGGTGCTGGAGCATGGGCTCGCCCAGAAGGCGCAGCACCTCGATCCGGTCTCACTGCTTAGGCGTCGCAAAGGCCTCGAGGACGTGCCGTTCGTGTACCTGGGCCCAGACAGCGCCGATCTGCAGGCGCAGGTCGTCGGCGCCGGGGTAGACGCTTACCTCACCCTCCCAACACGCCCCGCCGTGCTCAAGGCTTACGTGGCCCGGCTCCTCGAGAGGCGCCGAGCGGAAGGGGCCATGCGAAGGGCGCTCGAGCAGGCTCGCAACTTCGAGCAGGCCTTCAAGGAGAGCGAGCGGATGAAGGACGACCTCATCCACATGCTCGTACACGACCTCAAGAGCCCGATCTCCAGCGTCATGGGCCTCCTGGATCACTCGATGCAGATGCTGGGCGCCAACAACCCCACGGAGGTCGAGGAACTGCTAAGCCTCGCCCGCTCCGAGTCTCAACACCTCCTGAACCTGGCGGCCAACATCCTCGACGTGAGGCGCATGAAGGAAGGGCACATGCCGTACGAGCCCGCCGTCATCGAGAGCCTCACCGACCTCGCCAAGGAGGCGCTGGCGGACGTCAGCGGCGGCCCGCGCGACCGCAACTTCGGTTTCCTTGTCAGGCCGGAAGCCGACCGCATCGTTGGGGACCCGAAGCTCCTGCGCAGGGTGCTGGCCAACCTCATGGCCAACGCCATCAAGCACACGCGCCGCGGGGGCTACATAGACTTCCGTGCCTGGAAGCAGGAGGACGGCTTCGTGCTCAGCGTGCGCGACGACGGCGAAGGCATACCGGAAGCCGACCAGAAGCGCATCTTCAACGCGTTCGAGCAGTCGCGTCACACCATCCACGACCGTTACGACACGGGCATGGGGCTCACGTTCTGCAAGTTGGCCGTGGAGAAACACGGCGGCAAGATCTGGGTGGAGTCCAAGGTGGGCCGCGGCAGCACCTTCTACTTCACGTTGCCCGACAAGGTGAGCAGCGATCCGACCGGGGTCGAGCTCAGTGTCGCGGGCCGCTAGGAACCCGTCGCAACCAGACTGGTCGCTGGAGGAGCGTCTCTGGCGTAACGACGTTCGGCCGGTGGCCGGAGTGGACGAGGCCGGCCGCGGGGCGCTGGCCGGGCCGGTGGTGTCCGCCGCCGTCATACTCCCGCACGGCGTGACCTACCCGTTCCGAGATTCCAAGACGCTGAGTGCAGAGCAGCGGGAACGACTGGCCGCCGAGGTGAAGAGCGTGGCCGTGGCCTACGCAGTCGGCGTGGCCACCGCTCTCGAGGTCGATACCCTGAACGTGCTCGGCGCCACGCGCCTGGCAGCCCAGCGAGCGGTGGCGGCGCTCGAGCCGTCCGCCGCCGGGCTCGTAACGGATTACCTGCGGCTCGGTACGGGTTTGCCGGAGGTGGCCGAAGCGAAGGGCGATGCACGCAGCTACCAGATAGCCGCCGCCAGCATCCTCGCCAAGACGATCAGGGACGCTCATATGCGGCACCTTCACGAGCTTTACCCGGCTTACGGTTTCGCTCGCCACAAGGGCTACGGTGCGCCCGAGCACCTGGCGGCCCTGGCCCGGCTGGGAGCATGCCCTGAACACCGCACCACCTTCGCGCCGGTGGCCCGCCTTGCGCTCTTCGCCCCGTAGGCCCTGGCGCCCTCGCGGCGCGTGTGAACGCGTTCGGTGCAGGGGAGAACCGGGGCGCACGCGGCGTGTGTCTTACAATGCGTGTCAACCTGCAGCGCCGATGAACAGCCCGACCTCGTGCCGGGTGCACGTCGGCCAGCGGTCGGACAGGAGTTTCCCATGCCCGAGTGCATCGGTGTGAAGTTCGATAACGGACCCAAGATCCATTACCTGGAGGCGCCTCCCACCCCGCCTGCCATCGGCTCGAGCTGCGTGGTGGTCACCCGCCGCGGACTCGAGATCGGCAAGGTCAGAACGGGTGTCAAGGAGATCGAGAAACCGCAGGGCCACTTCGTCCGGGGAGCCCAGGAAGACGACCTGAAGTCCTACGCCGAACTCAAACAGAAGGCCGAGGACCTCAAGTGGCTCCTGCGGGCTCGGGCCCGGCAGGCCGAATCGGACGTGAAGATCGTGGCGCTCGAGTTCACCATCGACGAGAGCCTGCTCATGGTCAGCTACTCGAGCGAGAAACAGGTGCCGCTCAGGGTGCTCGCGCAGGAACTCGTGGCGCACACCTCCGCCCGCATCGAGTTCGCCAACGTCGGACCGCGCGATCAGGCCCGCATGCTGGGCGCACTCGGCGTGTGCGGCGACGGCTCCTGCAGTTCTACCTGGTTGCAGAGCTTCAACGCTGTAAGCATCCGTATGGCGCGCGATCAGCAGCTGCCGCTCAACCCCGAGAAGATCAGCGGGCCCTGCGGCAGGCTCATGTGCTGCCTGCAGTTCGAGCACGACATGTACCGCGAACTGCTGAAGGGCATGCCTCGCAAGGGCGCGAAAGCCTGTCACGAAGGGAGCGGTACCTGCGGGCGCGTGGTGAAGCTCAACCCTCTGAAGGGCACTGTCGAGCTGCGCACGGAAGAGGGCGCAGTAGAGGAGTATCCCGCCGACGAGATAACCCGGGTGCGCGGCGCGAACTGAGGCGCGTGTGACGGGCGGGGGGGGCCCCGCTCAGGTGAGCAGGCGTCTAAGTTCCAGTGTCAGCACCGCGCAGGCGAGCGGGGCCTGCGCGTAGTGCGCAAGGGCCTCTTCGCACGCATCGATGGCCTCTAGGGCCGCTGCGTAGCGCGTTGGCTCCTGGCTCCGTACCGCATGCCTCAGCCACACCAGTGGGCCCGGCCCGCCGTCGCCCGCCGCCCCCGTGCCGAGCGCTGCTGCCAGTTCCTCGCCCGCTGCGAGCGCTTCCGTGAGGCTCCCGGACACGGCGCCGAGCAGGGCATACGCGGCTTCTCGGGCGCGGTTCTGAGCCTCTAAGCTACCTTCCTCCGAACCGGTCAGCAGTACACCGGGCTGCCCCAGGCGTACGGCGGGATGGTCCGGCTCCAGGCCCGGAATACCGGTCAGGTCCTGCTCAGCAAGGGGTCTGAAGCGTACCGCCACGGAACGGGAAGCCACCGTGGGCAGCACGGCCTCGGGGCCGGGGGCGATCAGGAGGAGGAGCGCCCAGGTGGGCGGTTCTTCGAGCAGCTTGAGGAGGGAGTTGGCGGCGGCAGCGTTCATGGCCTCAGCGTGATCGATGATCCCGACCCGCACATTGAAGTGCGGCCGCGTGAGGAGCCAGGGCCCCAGTGGCTCGACGTCGCCACGTTCCCGCGGCACCAGTTGATCGATGCGGATCTCCAGGCTGCGCTTCACGCGGCCGGTGCCCGTGGTGGTGGCCGGCCCCACCTCCTTCACGTCCGGGTGCGAACCGGCCATCAGCAGGCGGCAACTCTCGCATGCAAGGCACGGCGCTTGACCTGGGCGTTGGCAGTTCACGTATGCCGCCAACCAGCGCGCTGCCTTGCGCCGACCGACGCTCTCGGGTCCCGCGAACAGCAGTGTGCGCGGCCCAGTCCCTTCCGCCCATAGGTCCCTGAGTACCTGAAGTGTGCCTGCGTGCCCCAGCGGGGTGAGCGTAGCCGCTCCGGTCATCTCCCGGCTTCGAGGCGCGTGGCGAGTATCTCCGGGTAACCCGCTGCTCGCAGGTCGGCCTGAACGGCCGCCACGTCGAAGCCCACGCGGTGATGATGCAGGCGCCGCTTCTCGCTGTCGAAGATGAAGTAGCTGGCCTGCGGCACCTGATCGCGCGGCTGCCCGACCGAACCGGGGTTGGCGATCACTTGCGCCAGCGGCGGTAGGCGGTAGCTACTCTCCGTTTCGTCGAAGAAGACGATGGTGCGCCACAGGTCCTGATGCTGATGCTTCACGGTGGCGAAGATCTTGGGGACGTGAGTGTGCCCCACGAGCAGCAGGTTCTGCTCCATGAGCCGCACGTTGTCCTGCGCGGCGGTCATGGTGGAGAGGTAATCCCACTGCCTGGTGAGCGCGCCGTGCACGGCTTGCCAACCATCGCCGCTGACGGCCGGCTCGAGGGTCTGCAGGAACGCGATCGAGTCGGAACTCAATGTGGTGAGCTGTCGGTCGATGACCTCCATGACCACGCCTGCGGCCCAGTACTCGCCGCGCTCTCCGTAGGCCAGCTCAAGGAGCGCGTTGTCGTGGTTGCCCAACACCCGCACGCTGGGGTTCAACTCGATGAGCCTCTGGACCACCTCTTCGGCGTGCGGGTAGTAGCCGACGGCGTCCCCGAGGAACATCACATCGTCGTAGCCCTGGGCGCGAGCGTGCTTCACGACCGCGTCAAGAGCAGGCAGGTTGGCGTGAAGGTCGCTCAACACCAGGTAACGCATGGTCAGACAATACCAGTGTGCGGGGCCAGACCGATAATGGTCTCGTTCGGTGACCAGCTATACTTCTCTGGATGCGGCCCGCGTCCACTCACGTACCAGCGCTTCGCCGCGCCGTAGTCTGCCTGCTCCTGCTCACGCTGCAGGCGGCGCTGGCCCAGATCAGCGTACCCACCTTCGGCACGCGGGGAGGCGTGCCCAGCGAGGTCGTCGAAGCGTTCATGTCCGCCTTCAGGGCGCAGGTGGGCAGGGCCACCGGCCTCGAGGTGCGCAACGGTGAGCTCATCACACCCGGCATCGCCGGCAGTCTCGAACCCGAATTCACCGTTCTCATAGCGGAACTCGACGGTGCGCGCTACGCCATCAGCGGCGAGATCGCAGCGGCCGCCAACACCGGTGGGGAGCCCTACGCGGTGAACTTGATCGTGGTCGACTCCGAACGCGACCGCAGCACGGATCTCATCACGCTGCCGCTCGATCCGAGCGGCTCCGCCAGCGCGGTGCAGGAGTTGGCTGCCGCGGTGGCTCTCTTCACTAGCGCGGCCGTGGAGCTTCCCGCAGGCGACGCCGCCCTCTTCGTGTCGAGCGAGCCCGGCGAGGCGCAGGTGTTCGTGGACGGCGTTTCCATAGGGCGCACCTCCCAACTGGACGTGGCCATGCTGGCGCCCGGCAGGTACAGGCTGGAACTGCGCAAGGAGGGCTTCCTGCCCGACACGCGCATGGTCGAACTGCGCGCGGGCGACACCTCGTTCGTGCACGTGGTGCTCACCGCCATCTCGGGCGGCAGCATCCAGGTGGCCGCCACCCCGCGCGCCAACGTGCTGCTGGACGGCGTGCCCAGCGGCAGCACGCCGGTGGCGCTCTCCGCCCTCCCCGGCACCCACAGAGTGACCCTCCAGCGCGACGGCTTCGTGGAGGAGACGTTCGAGGTGCTCGTACGCAACTACCTCGTGACGCGCCTCGAGGCCACGCTCACGCCCGCTGTGTCGCCCCTCGTGTACTGGTCCGAGCGACGTGAGGTGCACGTGATGATCGACGGTGTAACGCAGCACGGCTCCTTCGCCACCGACCTCAAGCCTGGGCTACGCACGTTCGAGCTTGCCGGTCCGCAGGGCGTCCGGTCGTACCTGCGGGCAGTACCCGATCAAGGGGTGTTCGAACTGGACCTTCTCACGGGCGAACTGATGCCCGTGGACCTCCGGCAACAGTAGGCTCACGCGCCGAACGCTGGGTTGGTGACCTGCGCGGCTCCGTTCGTTCGCGAGGACAGCGAACGCTTCGCGGTCGGTGCCTTTAGGCTCAGCGCACGTCGACCGGAAGCGTGAGCCCCAGTTCGGCCCACGCCCGCGTAGGCGAGTTGGAGAAAGCGCCGAGGTCACTGGCCACCGCGGCGCTGAGGCTCAGCTGGGAACCCGCCGGCAGGGAGCCGGCCACGGGCAGCGTGACGCCGGAGGTGACCCTGAGTGCCGCGACGTCGAGACGGTAAGGTTCGAAGGCAGCGCTGAGATCCAGGCGGACCTGGCCGAACCGCTCGCCGAGGCTCAAGTGCGCACCCGGCCAGAGACCGTTACTCGAGTGGCCGACCGATAGCCCGACGGTGATGTCCGGCTCCCTACCGCGTGGGAACGTCAGGGCGGCGCCCGCCGCTACCGCCGCCGCGGTGAAACCGGGTGCAGCGTAAGTGTGCACACCAACGCGCAACTCGTTCTCACCGATGAGACGCAGGAGGCGAGCGCCCGCATCCAGCCTGAGCGCCAGGCCCGCTCCTGTGACGTAAAGCTCCGGAGCTACCTCCAGTATCAGGTCGCGATTCGCCCTGTACGTCAGCGCCAGTTGCAGCCCTCCGGCGGGACCTTGGAACCGCGGCCGTTCGCTGGACGCGAGGTCCGCCGGTCTGAACGTGCCCACTTCGGCGCCGTACGCCAGCAGCGCCAGACGCACTGCTACGGGACCGATCACGCCGCGGGCAGCTACGCTCCCCTCAGCCGCAGCGCCGTCCTCCGGATGCGGCGCCACCGCCGCCCACGCTTCGATGATCAGGTTGCCAAGCGGCCCGAACGATTGATTGGTGCTAAGTCCGATGCCCAGGCTCGGAGCCGGCGCGCGGACTTCCAGCGTCACGCTGGTGGTGGGTGCCCCCGTTGGTTTCACGCCGGCGAGGCGTGCCCGGAGTTCAGGCGCGGTAGACCTGTCCGCAACAGCTCCGACGCCCACGTGAAGCGTTTGCGCGCCCGCGAACTGAGCGAACAGTAGCAGTAGCGCGGCACAGGCGGCCCACCGCCGGCGCGCGCCCAGGGTGGCGCACGGAGTGCTTCCCGTCATGGGCGAACGGTACCGCGGCGGTGGCTGGTAGGTGGTCACAAGCGCGGGCAGGCGGCCCAAGAAGCGGATGCTAGAATGCCCGGCGGCCTAACGTGACCAGAGTTCCGTGTGGCCGGTTACGACGCCGAACCAAGGACCGTGGCGTGGCTTGTAGGCGGGCCGATACCTCGCTGCCCCCGCCAGCCAGCGGTCATGAGGAGCTGAATCTCACGCATGAACATTCTCGGACATCTGACCGTGCTGCCCCAGCTACCCACCGAACTGGGACGCCTGAACGAACTCGCCGGCAACCTCTACTGGAGCTGGCGAGCGGACGCCCGCGCGCTTTTCAGACGCCTGGACCGCCAGCTCTGGGAGACAGTGCGCCACAACCCGGTCGCCCTGCTAAGAGACATAGACCAGGCGCGCCTGGACCAGGCCGCTTCCGAGACCGAGTTCCTCGAGGAGTACGCCGGCGTGATGGCGCGCTTCGACGAATACCTGGCCGAGCGCGGCTGGTACGAGCAGCAGGTGGCGGAGGATCACCTCTACGCCTACCTCTGCGCCGAGTACGGCTGGACAGAGGCGGTTGCCCTTTACTCCGGCGGTCTTGGCGTGCTCGCCGGCGACCACACCAAGGCAGCCTCCGACCTGGGTGTGCCGCTGGTGGCGGTGGGTCTTTACTACCCTGAAGGCTACTTCCATCAGCGGGTCGCCCCGGACGGCCGTCAGGAGGCCGTGTACCTGCGGGCCGACGCGCTGGCGGTTCCGTTCCACCGCTCGTTGGACGCTGACGGTGAGCCGGTCGCAGTGAAACTCAAGGTGTACGGTCGCGAGATCACCGTGCAGGCGCTCGAGTCGCAGGTCGGCAAGGTGCGCGTGGTGCTGCTGGACACGGACGTGGACGCGAACGCCCCCGAGGACAGGCGCCTGCTCTCTCGCCTGTACGGCGGGGACCAACGTACCCGGGTGGCGCACGAGATGGTGCTGGGCATCGGAGGCGTGCGCATGCTCCGCGCCCTGGGGCTGGAACCGACTGCTTGGCACATGAACGAGGGGCACAGCGCGTTCTCGGTACTGGAGCGCTGCCGCGAGCTCGTGAGTGGCGGCCTGGGGTTCCAGGAGGCGCGCGCCGCCATAACGGCCAACACCCTCTTCACGGTGCACACCCCCATAGCTGCAGGCAACGACGCCTTCGATTTCGGGCTCATCGACGAGGCATTCAGTGGCTACTGGGGGAGCCTCGGGCTGCGCCTCGACGAGTTCCACGCCCTCGGACGCTTCGATCAGGGCTGGGGGCAGTCCTTCAGCATGCCTGCCCTGGCCATCCGCTTCTCGTCCGGCAGGAACGGTGTGGCCGAACTGCATGGCGACACCAGCCGCCGTATCTGGTCGGCCCTGTGGCCGGAGGTGCCGGTAGAAGAGGTGCCGATCGGGTACGTCACGAACGGTGTGCACATCCCGACCTGGGTGGCGCCCGAGATGCTCGGCCTGATAGACGAGCTTCTGCCGGACGACTGGCGGAGCCGCTCGGATGACCCCGCGATGTGGCAGGCCATGAGCAGCGTGGACCCTGAGCGTTTCTGGCGGGTACGTCTCGCGCTCAAGGAGCGCAGCGTGCGCTTCCTGAGGCGCCGTCTGCTGAACCAGCTGGCGCGTCACGAGGCCAGCGCTTCCCAACTGCACGACTCCGGTTCGCTCTTCGACCCGGCGGCGCTGACGATCGGCTTCGCGCGGCGGTTCGCGACCTACAAGCGGGCCACGCTCATCTTCTCCGATCTGGACCGCCTGGCTGCCCTCATGAGCCACGCCGAGCGCCCGGTGCAGCTGGTGTTCGCTGGCAAGGCGCATCCGGCCGACAGCGAGGGGCAGCAGCTCATCGCCACCATCCAGACGCTCTCCAACGACCCGCGGTTCGCGGGGCGCGTGCTGTTCGTGGAGGACTACGACATGGCCATCGGTCGTGCCCTCACGCGCGGCGTGGACGTGTGGCTCAACAACCCTCGCCGGCCGCTCGAAGCGTCCGGCACGAGCGGCATGAAGGCGGCCATGAACGGTGTGCTCAACCTCTCCATCCTGGACGGCTGGTGGCCCGAGGGGTACGACGGTACGAACGGCTGGGCCATAGGCAGCGGCTCCACCCACGCTGATGAAGCGCGGGCCGATGCTGCGGACGCGGACGCCCTTTACTCGCTCCTCGAGGAGGAAGTGGTGCCCCTCTACTACCGCCGGAACGGGACCAACGTGCCGGTCGAGTGGGCCCGCCGCGCCGCGAACGCGGTGGCCACCATCGCGCCCAAGTTCAACGCGGCGCGGATGGTGAAGGAGTACGTGACTCGCTACTACGCTCCTGCGAGCAGGCGGGGCGCCATGGTGCGAGCTGACGACTACGCGAAGGCGCGCCAGTTGGCGGCCTGGAGCAAGCACGTGGCCGAGGCTTGGCCCTCCGTCTACTTCACCGCGCAGGCGGCCGAAGAGCGCGTGCGGCGCATGGGCGAGGAGGTGGAGGTGTCTGCGGTGCTCAACTTGGGCGAACTCGAGAGCGCGGTGCGCGTGGAACTCGTCTACGGCCCGGCGGACGACGCGCTGGAGCAGAACCTTCGCACCGTTGAGCTGGAGCCGGTGGAGCAGTACCCGGACGGCGGGCACCTCTACCGCGTGCGCTTCCAGCCCGCACTTAGCGGCCGGCTGGCTTACGGCGTGCGGGTGTACCCGATCAACGAGCTGCTGACCTCGCCGTTCGAGGCGCGCGCGATCCGCTGGGCCTGAGGCGCTGGCTCAACCGAAGGGCACGTTGGTGATAAGGGTCAGGCGCTCACGGGCCGTTATGGCCCGGGCCGGATGAGCGTCTAGCTCGGAGGCGCTTTGCGCTGCTTCGCGCGCCTCCCTTCCGAAGGTGGCGCGGAGCGCTGCGGTCTTGTTCTCGCCCAGGACGAGGAACAGGACCTCACGACTGTTGCTGAGGGCGGACGCGCTCATGCTTAGCCGCCAACCTCCTGGGGAAGCGTAGGCCGGAGCCAGCACGGCCAGGGTGGGGCCCTCGAGCAGCACAGCCCCCGTGCCCGGGAAGAGCGACGCGGTGTGACCGTCGTCGCCGAGCCCCAGCAAGTTGAGATCGAAGGTGGGGAAGCCGCCGAAAGCCGCCTCCAGCCGCTCCCGGTAGGCGTGTGCGGACTCTGCCGGGTCCTCGAGGATGGGCCAGGTGAGCAGTTGCTCGCGTGGCACCGGCACTTCACCCAGGAACTCCCTGATGGCGGCTCCGGCGTTACTGTGCGCGTGTTCCACCGGCACGAAGCGCTCGTCGCCGAAAGTGACCCACACATGCTGCCAGGGAAGGTCCGCCTGGGCCAGGAGCCGGAAGAGCGGAACGGGGCTCGAGCCTCCGCACAGGGCCAGGACGGCGCGTCCCCGCTCGGCTACCGCGCTCACGATGGACGCCTCCACTAGCGGCAGAGCGGCAGCGGCCACGTCCTCCACCACCAGCTTCTCGGTTCGCATGCCCGGAGTATAGCCGCGCCGGCGGTGACCTACCCGCGTCCGCGCCGCGGGAGCGGCTTCGCGTCTGGCCCCGCGGTTAGACTCTGAGGATGGAGAACACCTATGGTCGAGCCGACGCTCTGGCACTGATGGAGGAGTGGACGGCTTCCGACAGCCTCCGCAAGCACATGCTCTCCGTGGAGGCGGCCGTGGTGGCCTACGCCCGCCTGCACGGTGGCAACGAAGACATGTGGGCAGCCGCGGCGCTGCTGCACGACTTCGATTACGAGCGCTACCCCAACCCAGAACGAGACGAGTCAGGCCACCCGTACGTGGGCGCGGAAGAGCTCAGGCGCCGAGGCTGGCCGACGGAGGTCATCGACGCCGTGCTGGGGCACGCTGATTACACGGGCGTGAAACGCGAGAGCCTCATGTCCCGCGCGGTGTTCGCCTGCGACGAGCTGACGGGTCTGATCACCGCCGCCGTGCTCGTTAGGCCCGATCGCAACATCGCTGGACTGACCCTGAAGAGCATCAAGAAGAAGCTCAAGGACAAGGCGTTCGCACGCGGCGTGAACCGTGACGACGTGCGCCAGGGTGCGGCGGAACTGGGCGTGGACCTGGAAGAGCACATCGAGTTCGTGCTCGCCGCCATGCAGGCGCGCGCGGAAGAGCTGGGGCTGGCAGGCTCAGAGTAACGACTGGAGGGGCCAGCGCAAGCCTCCCGGTCCCCACGGAAGCCTCAGCTGTGCCACCAGCCGCCCCCTCAGGCTGCTCGTAGGCAGCGGCCCGAACTGCCTGGAGTCGCTGCTGGCGAGGGGTAGGCGGTTGTCGCCCGCCAGGAACACGCTGGCGACCGGCACCGAGCGCGTGGGCATGCTGTACGTGCCCTGATGGGCCGGGTCCACCCACGGCTCGGTCAGTTCCTCACCGTCCACAAGCAACTGCCCGCGCTGGAACGCCACGTCCTCGAGAGGGAGGCCGATCACGCGCTTGACGATGAGGGGCCTGCCCAAGCCGAACAACAGCCCTTCGGAGCGCGGTTGCGGCGTCACCACGATGGCGCCCCGCACCACCTGGCCCGCCTGCGGAGCCCCAAGGACCGAGGCTAGCGCCAACACGGGCGGGCGCAGCACCACTACCAGTTCACCTGCGAACAGAGTCGGGTCCATGCTATGCCCGTCCACGCGCATGAGCGACAGTCCGAACTGCGTGAACAGCAGGCCCAGGCAAAGGCCGAGCAAGATGGCACGGCCGGCCCTCAAACGGTTCACTCGTTATGGCGCTTGATGCCACCGGCCAGCTTGGCCACTTTCGCCAACGGCGACAGCGGCTCTTCGGGTGAAGCTGGCGTCTTCGGCGCTTCCGCGGCCTTCTTGGCCGCAGGCTTCTTCACGGCCACCTTGGTGCTGGTGGCTTTCGTGGCGCTGGCTTTCGCGCCTGCCGCCTTCGCACCAGCTGGTCGGGCCGCTGTCGGCGCCTTGGCGGCGGCGCCCTTGCGCTTCGCGGTCCCGGAGTGACCGCGTTCTTCCTCGATCGCCAGCACCTTGCGCCAACCGCCCACTGCGGCCAGTGTGCGCTCCGCGGCCCTCTCGCCCTCCGCGATGATGGCCTCGAACTCCGCGAACGACTCTATGCGGTACTCAGGCATGTCCATGCGGATGCGGAGGTCTGCGGGGTGGATGGCCGCCCTTATGTCCACCAGGATGGACTGCTGGATGTCCGTGGCGCGGAAGAGCATCTGCACGAGGGGTGTGCGGCGCTCCAGCTTCACCGTGGCTACCCAGCGCTCCCACCAGTTGCCCTTGTCCTCGTCGTTGTCGTAGATGGCTTGCCGTGGTGGTGTGACGTCGGACGCGATGGTGCGGTTGGCGCCGAGAAGCAGGGCCGCGCTTACGGGGAGGTTGTTGACGATGCCGCCATCGCCCAGCGTACGGCCGTCCATGTGGACCGGCTCGAACGCGCCGGGGAAGCCCGCGGAGGCGCGCACGGCGGTTATCAGGTCGCCTTCCGTGTGCACTACCTCCTCGCCGGACTCGATATCGGTGGAGATGACGGCGAGCGGTATCTCCAACTCCTCGAAAGTGGCGGGAAGATGGGTCTGCAGCAGCTCATGCAGGCGTTCGCCCTTCATGAGGCCGGAGCGTAGCGAGAGGTCCACCACGTCGCGCCAGGACGTGTGGGCCGTGATCTCCCTTATGGCGTCGGGTCGGTGCCCAGCGGCGTAGAGGGCGCCGATGATGGCGCCCATCGAGGTGCCCGCGATGACGTCGTAGCGGGCTCCCTGCTGCTCCAATACGCGTAACACGCCTATGTGCGCGAAGCCGCGCGCACCTCCGCCAGAAAGGACCAGACCGACGGTCAGATGCTGTCCAGAACGCTCCATGCGCGGATGCTAGCACGCGCTCCCATGAGGACTGGGAGCGCGTGCCGTGGACCGGTTCGCTTGAGCCTCAGGCTCAGCGCGCTTGACCGTCCGCCGGTGAAACGGGCACTATCCGCAGCGTGACCGTGACCGTCCGGATGTCGCCGCCGCGCCACACTTCAAGCCGCAGTTCGTCTCCTTCCGACGCGTCGGCCAGCTGCGCGTGCAGGTCAGCGATCTCGCGGATGTCCTTGCCGTTGGCGCTGAGGATGATGTCCCCGCCCGCAGGGTAGCCGACCTCATCGATGGTGGCCGTGAAGGTGGTGGCCTCGATGCCAGCCTCCGCGGCAGGGCTATCAGGTTCGACTGCTGCAACGACCATGCCGTAATCGGGCATGCCGAGGACCTCCCTGGCGCGTGCCGGGTAGGCAGAGGCCGGGTAGACCTCGACCCCGATGCGCGGGCGGTTCTCGATGTCCTGAGAGAGCGCGTAAGAGCCGACCAGGCCGCCGGAACGCATGGTGGGCAGCGCCTCGAGGAGCAGCTCGCTGGGTACGGCGAAGCCGATGCCGATGTTGCCGCCGCTGCCGGACGCGGTCATGCCCGGCACGATCATCGTGTTGATGCCGATGAGCCTACCTGAGGAGTCGAGCAGCGGACCGCCAGAGTTGCCGGGGTTGATGGCCGCGTCCGTCTGGATCATGGGGATCTCCACCTGACCGATGGACGGCAGCTCACGACCGATGGCGGAGATGATGCCCTGCGAGACGCTCGACTGGAGACCGAACGGGTTGCCGATGGCGACCACCTTCTGCCCCACCTGTGCGGTGCTGGAATCCGCGATCTCCAGCGGGGCAGCGGTCTCAGGGATGCGGTTGCCGTTCACGAGCTCCAGCAGCGCCAGGTCGTAATCCGGGTTCGCGCCTAGCACTCGCACGTCGAACTCTTCGCTGGAGCCTGCGAAGACCACGCGGATGGAGGCACCTTCCCGCAGTTCCAGGCTGTTGCTTTGCAGCGCTCCTTCTATGACGTGGTAGTTGGTCACGAGCTCGTCCGCGGAGACCACGAAGCCGGAGCCGCTGCTCTGCTGCACTTGCGGTCCCTGGAACTGCTCGCGGAACTGCGGCGGCAGGAAGTTCGGGAAGAGGCGCTCGATCTCGTCGAACGGGTTCACGCGGGAGCCACGTACCTCCACGTTGATGGCAACGACGCTCGGGCCGCGCTGCTCCACGATCTGAACAGTGTTGGTCTCGTCGGCCAGGATCGGGCCGGTCGGCACTGCGGCCGGCGTGGTCTGCTGAGCCACTACGGAGCCGCCAGGCAACAGGAACAGGGCACTGGCCAGGCCCAGGATCAGGCCGGCGAGGACGTGAGATGTACGGTTTCTGCGCACTGTATTCCTCCAACGGTCATTCGCTTACGGTGCGGGAAGCGCCCCAGTGATGCAGCGCCACCCGCACTCCATGTCCTAGCCTAGGGAACGCACGTGAACGTCGGAACAAGAGGAAATGAATATCGTGAAGAAAGGCACGAAGCCGCGTGACACGGCGGGCCTCGTGGGTACGCGGAGGCTCAGCTAGCGCGGCGTGATCTGCCTGCCCGCTCCAGGAGTAGCACCGCCGCCACGCCGCCTACGATCAGCAGGGCCAATCCCCAGGGGTTCGGACCCGTGGCGAGCCACGGCCAGGTACCCGTAACTCCGTCGGCTGCCGTGTAGGGCCACACCTTGCGTAGGGAGCCGAGGATGAAGCCGGTGAGCAGCGCCAGCAGTGGGTCGTGGTACCGCTTGAGGAGGTAGCTCATCATCCGGGCGAAACTCAGGATGCCGATCACGCCACCGAGCATGAGCGGCGCGATCACCGTGAGGTCGCGCGCCGCCACGGCGGCCAGCGCCACGTCGTACTTGCTCATGAGCACGAGCATGAACGAGCCCGAGAGGCCGGGCAGCACGAGAGCGCAGACGGCGATCGCGCCCGCCAGCATCAGGAACAGGGCGCCGGCCGGCGTTTCGGTGGGCGCCAACCCTACGAGCACGAAGGCGCCGACTGCTCCCACTGCCAGCAGCAGGTAGACCGCCGGGCTCCAGCGTCTGATGAGACCGCCTGCCACGCGCGTCGAGGCCAGCACCAGGCCGAAGAAGAAAGCGGCCACCTGCACCGGGTAGTGACGCAGCAGGAACGTGGCTAGGGGCGCAAGCAGCACGATGGCGGTTACCATCCCGGCTCCCAACGTCAGCAGGAACGGGCCGTGACACAGGCGGAAAGCCTCCCGCAACCTGCCGCGCCTGAGGGCTGACAGGAAACGCTTGTCGCTGAAGCTGCTGATGGCGGCCATGATCTCTGGGTAGATGCCGATGACGAGGGCCATGGTGCCGCCGGAGAAGCCTGGTACCAGGTCCGACACGCCGACCGCCAGACCCTTGAGGTAGAGGAGGATGGTCTCGAGCAGGTTCCGGCGTTGTACGCCCACCGCACCAGCCAGGCCGCGTGTCGGCAGCGGGCCGCTCCGCGCCGGGCCGGGATCAGCGTGAGGCTCGCCCGGAGCGGGCACTTCGGGGGGTTTCACCGCCTCGGGCACCGGCGGATGATATCACGCCGGATCGGGCGCCCGACCTGGGGTAGCGGCACCGTGCAGAGGTGGACTGCGGTACTCTTACCCGTAGGAGAAGCACCTGGTGACAGACCCGATCGTCCACGACCAACTCACCGCCACCCTGGCCGAGGCAGGCCTCACCCCCGAAGCCCTGGAAGAGTTGGCGTCGCAACTGCTGTGGCGTATCGGCCGCACGGAGACGGAGGGTCACGTGACGGTGCGCGTGGGCCTTGCCTCCAGCGCGGAGCAGTTCCAGGTACTGCCGCGCCTGCGGGGTGCCTCCGACGCCGAGATCGAGGCGGCCGTGCGAGAGGGAACCCTCCACCTCGAATGGGTGGGGCCGCGACTCAGGGCCGGAGACCGGTGAGGCTCACCGAGGACCTGCGGTTCGGGTTCTCGACCCAACTGAGCGAGGCTGCGGCGCTGGCGTTCGTTCGCGACGTGGAGCGCTCGCTGGCGGGACAGCACCTGGCGGATTCGTTGCGGGTGCAGAGCGGCTCGCCCACGTTGGTGAGCGCCAGCCTCCCGGTGAACACACCGCTCTTCGGGCGCCGTGAACTCCCTTTCGTAAGCGAACTCCACGTCACTCCTAGCGGTGCCAGGCTGGTGCCGACCACCACGGAGACACAGGGGCGGGGTTGGGCAGAAGTGGGCGGCGAGGCGCAGGTGGTGCCTGAAGGTGCGGGCAGCCGCATCGATTACGCCCTGGACCTGACCATCCATCTGCAACTGCCGGAGGCGGACCGGTGGGGTACCAAGGCGCTGACCAAGATGATCGAGCTGACCGCGAGTTCCGTCTTACGCCAGCTCTCGGAGCGGCTGCGGAGCTCCGTGGAATCGGCCGCGAACGCCTACCGCGAAGCTATCTGAGACGCGGCCTCGCTCACTTGCCTACGCAGAAGTTCGCGAAGATGGCGGCCAGAGTCTCGTTCCCCACATCGTGCCGTCCCGTTATGGTGGCCAGGGCCGTCAGGGCGTCCTGAAGCTCCAGCGCCACCAGGTCCAGGTCGTCCTGGGAGGCCAGCTCAAGAGCGGAACCGACGTGCGCGGCAACACTCTCCAGTGCTGCCACGTGACGCTCGTGAGTGATCCAGAGCTCCGTGGCCGCAGAGTCTCCGATGAGGGCGTCGGTTATGGCGTTCTGAAGCTCGTCCAGCCCCTGGCCGGTGAGCGCGGACACCTCCAGTGCGTGCACGCCGCCTCGTAGCGGCAGGTCGGCGCTGTTGAACGCCTGGGGTCGGTCGCGCTTGTTGACGACCACGAGCGTGCGCGTTGGTGGCATCGAGAGGATGAGCGCCTCGTCCTCTGGCGTGAGGGGAGCGGAGCCGTCGATGAGCAGCACCCGCAGGTCCGCGTGCTCACCGATGTGCCGCGCCTGGTCCACACCGCTCGCTTCGATGGCGTCTGACGATTCGCGCAGGCCGGCCGTGTCTACCACCGTGACCGGTACACCGCCCAAGATCAGCGGCGCCTCCAGGTAATCGCGGGTGGTGCCTGGAGTGTCGCTCACGATGGAGCGCTGGTAGCCCAGCAGCGCGTTCAGTAGGCTCGACTTGCCGGCGTTCGGGCGTCCGAGCAGTGCCAGGCGCGCTCCTTGCCTACTGAGCCGGCCCGCCTCGGCGGTGGACAACAGTGTTGCCACCTCCTCGGCTGCACTACCGAGCGGCGTCTCGAGCTCCGCTTCCGGCACACCCTCGTCCGGGTAATCGAACGACGCCTGAAGGGCAGCATAGGCCCCCGTGAGGAGGGTCTGGATGGTGCCCAAGCGCGCCGTGAGCACGCCGCTCAGCCCCAGCGCAGCGTTCCGGCGCGCGCCTTCAGACTGAGCGTTCACCAGATCCAGAACGCTCTCGGCCTGCACCAGGTCGATACGACCGTTGAGGTAGGCGCGCAGGGTGAACTCGCCCGGGCCGGCCGGCCTGGCACCCTGCTCCACGCAGAGGTCGAGAGTGGAGCGCAACACGGCGGGACCGCCGTGGGTCTGGATCTCTACCACGTCCTGCGCCGTGTACGAACGGGGCGCCCTGAAAGTGAGGAGTAACGCCTCATCCAGGGTGGTCTGGTCGGGCTGGGCGTCCGGCCCCGCCGCCGGCCCGCTGCTCCGACGCTCGACTACCCGTCCGTATATCACCCGGCCGGCAGGCCGCCGGCTAGGCGCCGCGCCGCGGAACGGCACGAACAGCCTGTCGGCGATCTGGTAAGCCTGCGGGCCGGACAGCCTCACCACCCCCACCGCTCCCACGCCGGGCGCGCTGGCTATGGCCACGATGGTGTCGTTGAGTGGAGGGAGTCGGCCCACACCCCAATGCTGGCACGGCCGGCCCGCAGCGTCGACTCCCGCGGCTACCTCGCGTGGCCGCAGGCGCACGGCGCTCCCCCGGGGTGCGGGGCCGTTAGAATCGGGTCACACACGTTCGGAGGAGCTATGGATCTCATCGTCGCCCTGCAGAGCGCCGCCTCACCCACGCTGGACCGTCTCATGATGTTCGTCACCAACTTCGGGTCCGAGCAGGTCTACGTGGCGCTTCTGGTCATCGCCTTCGTGGGCCTGAGCGCCAGGAACGGCCGAAGCCTCGCGATCTACTTCCTGGCTGGGGTCTACGTCATGGAGCTGCTGAAACTGCTCTTCGATGCGCCCCGCCCGTTCGAACTGGATCCGAGCGTGCTGCGGAGTAGCGCTGCCCTGGAGACTGCGGGCGGCTCGTCGTTCCCGTCCGGCCACGCGCTTTCCGCCATGCTCCTCTGGGGTCTGGCTGCCAGCTACGTGCGCAGGACCTGGTTCTCCATCCTGGCCGCGGTGGTCGTGGGGCTAGTGGCCGTCTCTCGGCTCTACCTGGGGGTGCACTTCCCGGCTGACGTTGTGGTGGGGCTCGCCCTGGGGCTCGTCTTCGCTGTCGCCGGACGCGCCATCGACCGCGTGCAGTGGAAACTGAGCCTCCCGGTGGTGATAGGCCTCGGCCTGCTCGTTCCACTCCTCCTGCACCTGGTACTGCCCACCGCCAACTCAGGCCTCTACATGGGAGCGCTCGCAGCGTTCGTGGTCGGCCCGGAGCTGGTGAGGCACAACACGTCTGGCTCGGCCTGGAAGCGCGTAGTGCTGGTGCTCCTGGCGCTGGCGCTCGTGTTCGGGGCGCTGCTGGGCAGCTCCGCAGCCATCCCGGACGCCATCCGCCACAGCGCCGTGGGAGCCTACGTGCGCTACCTGCTCATAGGCGCGGTCGGTTCCGTGCTGGTGCCGCTGCTGGGCCGGTGGTTGCGCCTCGTGCCGGCTCCGGCCGCGGTGCCCTCCGGCGCCGCCGGGGTACGCCCGCCGGGAGCGTGACCGAAACGTACGGAACCGGCAGGCGCGTGCGCCTCCTGCTCGAGTTCGACGGCACGGACTTCTACGGCTGGCAACGGCAGGCGGCGGGAGAGCGCACCGTGCAGGGCGTGGTGGAGCAGGCTCTCGCTCAGCTGCCAGGTGAGCACGGCACGGTGATGGCTGCCGGCCGCACGGACGCCGGCGTGCACGCGCTGGCGCTGGTGGCTCACGTGGACACCACCTCCACCATCCCCGACGAGAAGCTCAGGCTCGCCCTCAACGCCCACCTACCGCGCGACGTGGCGGTCATCAGGGTGAACACGGCGGCGCCCGACTTCGAGGCGCAGTACCACTGCCTGTATCGCCGCTACCTGTACCGGCTCCGGTTCGTGCGCGACGACCCGCGTGGCTTGGCCGTCAACCGTAACCGGGTGCTGCCCGTGTTCCGGCACCTGGACCTGCCCGCCATGCAGGCCGCCACGGAGCATCTCACCGGGCGCCACGATTTCTCCACCTTCGCTACCCAGGAATCGCGCACGAAGGTGCGCACCGTGCACATGTGTGAGCTCCGCCGCGAGCAGGGTGAGGTGCGCCTGCACATAGCCGCCGACGGCTTCCTCCGGAACATGGTGCGCACCATAGTCGGAACGTTGTTGTGGGTCGGGAAGGGCAAGCTGACGCCTGCCGACATGCCGGCCCTGCTGGCGGCGCGCGATAGGACCAGAGCGGGTCATAACGTCGGGCCTCAGGGTCTCTACTTCATCGAGGCTGGCTACCAGGCCTGGGACGCGGACGCTTCCGAGCGGGCCGTCGCCGACCTGATCGTGTAGCCGGCCTGCTTGGGCCGCCGCCCTCAGGCGAACGTATACTCAGGGCCATGGCGATAACCGTGCGACCCCCGCTGGAGGGGGACCTCGCTGCTCTCACGTTCATCGACGCCGCGTACGCGGCCCACTACGACCTGGAGGCCCTGGTCACCCCCGGTGCTCTGCGGTTCTTCGGCCGCACCGAGCACTCGTTCGTGGCCGAGGACACGGAGGATGCTGCAGGCGGACCCGTGGGCTTCGTGTTGGCGCAAGCCGTCTGGTCCGGCGAGAGGCCACAGGTCATCGTGGCGCGGCTGGCGACCAACGGCTCCGGTGAGGCTGCGGTGGCGTTGGTGAAGGCCCTGGTCAAGAGCGCTTACGATTCGGGCGTGTACGACCTCCTGGCGCGCACGCCGCCCAGCGATGCGGAGCAGCGAACGGTGCTGCTGCAAGAAGCGTTCTTCGAAGATCCGCTCGTTCAGTACGTGCGCGTGCTTGGCTCGCGCGGCGTAGCAGCCAGTCAGCGCCACGCCGGCGGTGCACTGTCGGGGGAGAACGGCCGTGGCTAACGCCAGGGCGCTGATGCGGGTCCGTGGGATGGACACGGAAGAGAGCCGTGCGCATGTGGTGCGCACCTTGTTGGCAGTGACGGGTGTGGTGAGCGTAACCGCGGCCGACGCGGAACAGCTGCACGTGGAGTACGACCCCACCGAGTTGACGGTCATGGACCTCATCCGCGCGGTGCGCCGGATCGGCTTCCTGGCGGGCATGGAGTAGGGGAGAGCCGCCGGGCCACGCTGCAGTTACGACGCCTGGGGGCTGCCAGGCCGGTTGCTCGCGGCTGAACGCTGAGCAGTGCGGTGCTTCCCCACACCACACGTTAGGATGTGTGCCTAGGACGCAGCACCGATCCGGGAACCACACTCGCCGCGGGTAGCACTGGACCGGGCCTGGAGGGCAAGCGAGCATGCAAGACGACAGCAAGCGCACGGGCGAGAATGCCACCACGGACGAGACCCACGAGGAGGTCACGGCGGCCACCGTGAGCCCGGCCGGCGACGAGGCTCAAGATAGTACCAGGAAGCTCTCCCAGTCGTTCAGTTCGCTGCTGCCGTTCGGAAGCAAACCAAGGCAGGAGCAGCGGGAGCGGGCGATAGACGAGATACGCGTCGCCGACGGGGCGCTGGCCAGCATAATCGGGCTTGCGGCGCACGAGGTGCCGGGCGTGGTGGGCATGGCGCCGGCCAGCATCACCGAGGGCATCAGGCGGATCCTCGGGGCGCGGCAGGTCGACGAAGGCGTGGTGATCGAACACCCGCAGGGCGACGACCGGGCGGACGTGGACCTCCACGTGGTGGTGGCGTACGGCGTCAACATCCCCGTGGTGGCGGAGTCCATCCGGGAACGCGTTAGGTACGCTTCTGAGTCGTTGGCAGGCATCACTCTGGACGAAGTGCGCGTGCACGTGGCGGGCATCAGCCGTGGGTAAGCGCGGTAGCAGCACCACTTGGGGGTACGCCGACCTGGCGAGTGCTTTCGCTTTCGCCACGGACTGGCTGGGTGTCTTCGTTGACGAAACCAACGCCCTGAACGTTTATCCCGTGCCCGACGGCGACACGGGTACGAACATGCACCTCACCATGCAATCGGTGCGGAGGCAGCTTACCGACAGTGCGCCGACCGACATGGAGGGCGTAGCCAGAGCGCTCAGCTACGGTTCGCTGCTCGGTGCCCGTGGCAACTCGGGCGTCATACTCTCGCAGATCCTCAAAGGCTTCGCGGAGTCGATCAGAGACAACGACCGCGTGAACGGCGCAGACCTGGCCGAGGCGCTCGCGGCCGGTTCCGATTCCGCCTACGCGGCGGTGATGAAGCCGGTGGAGGGCACGATCCTCACGGTGGTCAGGGAGGCCGCGGAAGCGGCTGAGCAGCGTTTCACGGGCAACGGCGCCGCCGGTGAAGTCACCGACGCGGCAGCCGTGACGCCGCTCGCCCTGCTGAACCTGGCTGTCAACGCAGGCCGAGCCTCGTTGGCGCGTACGCCCGAGCTGTTGCCGATACTGAAGCAGGCCGGCGTGGTGGACGCGGGCGGGCACGGGCTCATCCGGCTCTTCGAGGGCGTCGTGGCGTACTTCGAAGGGCTGCCGTTGCCGCCCAAACCGAAGGTCGAGCATCGAGCCCAGCAGCAGTTCGAGGAGGAGGAGTTCGGCTTCTGCACGGAGTTCCTCCTGGCGGACGTGGAGGTGCCCACTCAGGAGATCCGTGAGCTGGTGGCGCCTTACGGCGATTCTCTGCTGGTGGTTGGTGCGGAAGGCTTCGTGAAGGGCCACATCCACACCGAGGAGCCGGAGAAGCTCCTGGCCGAGGTCTCGCGCTTCGGCCGGATGATCCGCTCCAAGGTGGAAGACATGAGCGAGGAGCACTCGGAGATCCTGGCCGACGTGGACGCGGCTGAGGCGGAGCCGCCACTAACGGCGGCCGTGGCTGTTGCGAACGGCTACGGCGTGACGCGAGTGTTCCGCAGCATGGGCGTGCGCGTGGTGGGCGGAGGGCAGACGGACAACCCGTCGGTGCAGGACATCGTGGACGCCGTGCGCAGCGTTGGTGCGCGCGAAGTGATCGTGATGCCCAACAACAAGAACATAATCATGGCCGCGGAGCGGGTCGGTGAACTGGTGGAAGACAAGTCGGTCCACGTGCTCCCCACGAGGACTCTGGGTCAGGGGCTGGCCGCAGCCGTGCTCTTCCAGGAGGGCGTGCCGGCCGAGGAACTGCTGGAGGAGATGCGAGAGGCGTCCGAGGCTTCGCTCACGCTCGAGGTCACCAACGCCACGCGTGACGTGGAACTGAACGGCGTGCAGGTGCGCGATGGCGACGCCATCGGCCTCGTGGACGGTGTGCTGGCTGCATCGGCGCGCGGGTACGCGGACGTGCTCATGGAACTGCTGGAGGGCCGCGCTGAGGAGTACGAGATCGCTTCGCTGTTCTACTCGGCCGACGTGGGCGTGGAGAACGCTGAGAAGACGCAGGCGCGCGTGCAGCAGGCGTTCCCGGACCTCGAGATCGAACTGCACGCCGGAGCGCCCGACCTCTACCCGTACCTGATGGTGCTCGAGTAGCGCCTGGGCCATCAACCGTGAGCGACCACTTGCCCCACGGAAGGGCGGTGCTTAGCTGTTCATTAAGGCTTCGCCCATGCGCGGAGTCCATGTTTCGCATATGGTGAAGGTTAGGTGTGGTGCCTGCGTGCAGTACGTGGCACCCGCGCATACAGGCCATCCGCCCTGACCATGTTCTGGCGTAGAGCGTAGTCGGTGGAGATACTGTGAGAACCCGGTTCTGAACCGTAGGAGGACTTCGCGTGAAACGACCCATTACCCTGCTCTCCATCGCGCTCGCCGCAGCCGTGCTGCTCTCGGCCTGCACCATCACCGTGGAGCCCAACCCGCCCCGACTGCCTGACGCGACCGTGATGGCCGGGAACGACGACATGACGCCCGTCGAGAGCTTCGTCGTCCCTGCCTACCGCGACGTGTTCGTGCGCATCAACGTCAGCTCCACGCGGCCGGTGCTCTACATCGAGCTCGATCGCGACATCGACCTCGTGGTCTTCAACGCGAACCGCACCAGGTTGGCCAGCGCCAGCTCCAGAGCCTTCTTCGGGCAGGGCACTACCGGCCTCGCCGCGGCTGCGCTGCTAGAACCGCAAGCCATCACCACGCCCATCGCCTGTCGCGGCAGCTGCGTGATCCTCGAGCAGGGCCTGAGCTCGCACTACTACGCCGTCATCTCCAACACCTCCAGCTCGCCCGTCAGCGTCGATCTCTTCGCCTTCGGCGACTACATGGTCGACGACAACGAGCCTGCCAACGACGATGAGACCACGGCGCCGATCCTGAACGTGACCACCGGCGATTCGGGCGCCATCGAGTATCTGGGCGACTTGGATTACTGGCGGGTCACCCAGTACGGCCAGTTCGCGTTCGATGCACCCAACGGCGACATCGGCATCACGGTGACCGTGTACAACGGCAACGAGATCGTCGACAGCGCATCTCACGGCGGCAGCTTCGAGGTGTACCCGGGAGAGATCGTGCTGGTGAAGTCCACCATGGGCCGTGCCGGCGCATCCTTCGAGAGCGACTTCTACATCTCACCTCTCTGACTCCAGGGGTAAGGGGCGCGCTCCCCGGGCGCGGCATCACGGCCATCGGAACCGCGCCGCCTCAGGGCGGGCCGCCGCCCGCGCAACAACAACCACCTCTCACTTTTCTCTTCAGCATGGGCCGGTAAGATCGGCCCATGCTGATCTCGTCTCTCCGGCGCGGGAGTACCGCTTCGCTGCTACTGCTTCTCCTGTGCGCCTGGCAGGTGGCAGGTGCACAAGTGTGCCGCTCGGAACTGGTTAGCTCCCTTCACAACACGGCACTCGAGCGGCCGGCCACCGGCATCGACGCCGCACTGGCCCTCAAGCGCGCGGTAGAGCTAGTGGAGCCCGCTCTCCCACCCCTGCGAACGGGCGGCGCAATCCCTCTTCCTGATGGAGACCTGAACTTCGCGGCGGTGCGTTACCTGGCGGACAGGCGCCTGCTGCCCAACACCTGGCAGCCCGAGCAGATAGACGCCGCCACGTGGGCCAGCATGCTCAGCACCTTCCTAAGCTGGTACAAGCTCGGCCCCGTGCAGCCGGGTGCTCCCGCCACGGTGGAGGACCTGGTGAGCGACCTGAGCGACGTGCTAACGCGGGTGTCCTACACCATCCGGCCGGCTGCGCTCCTTGCCACCGATCCCTCCAACGGTGGACGCACCGTGTTCTGGGCCATCATCTGGAACTGGACCATCTACCCGCGGCTGCTGGTGCTGAGACCCTCGGGCGACGCGCACGCGCAGCCGCGCGACGTCCTGCCCCTGCTGGGCAACTGCGCGGTGGCCATCAGCGCGTACATCAGCGCGCCACAGGACACGGCCACACGCCTATTCCTCACTCACAACACCTCGAGGATGTACGTGGTGGCCGGCCGGCCCGGCGCCGACGCGAGTTGGCCGCTCGAGGTTCCGCCCGGTGAAGAGCTGGAGGCCTTCGTTTACCGCATGCCCGGGCTCCGCGGTGTGGACGTGTACGCGGCAGTGTTCGATGGGCCCAGCGTAGGCTTCGGCACGCTGCTAGGCATGCTGCCGCGGATCCGCACCAACATCTCGCCCTTCAACCTGGGTCGTTACCTGGAGACACCCTGAAGGTCCACGCCGGACGGGCAGGGACCTGACCCCTGATCAGCCCAGGCTCACCCGGACCCGTGGCGCCTCGCGATGGCGGCGTTCAGATCACGGCGAGCGGTCAACGCGGCGGCGCGCGCCGCCGACCCGACCTCTTGAAGGGTGTCGGCCGCCACGCCGGCAGGGGAGTACATGATGCCGCGGCTGGAGTTCACCACCGCGCCCCAACCACGCTCGTCGAAGGCGCCCACCACGTCGTCTGCGCTGCCGCCCTGCGCGCCGTAGCCGGGCACGAGCAGCAGGCTGCGCGGCAGTCTGCCGCGGAGGTCGGTTAGCTGCTCGGGAGCGGTGGCACCCCCGACGGCTCCCAGCAGTCCGTAGCCCTGCGCGTCCGGGTGCAGCTCGGCCGCACGCTGCGCCAACCGGTCGGCCAGGCGCTGATAGAGGGTGCCGCCCCCCTTGAGCTCGAGTTCCTGCAGCGTGGCGCTGCCAGGGTTGGAGGTCCTCACGAGCACGAAAAGACCGCGACCATCGGCCCCAGCCGCGTCGATGAAAGGTTCCAGCGTGTCCAGCCCCAGGTACGGGTTCACGGTGAGAGCGTCGGCTGAGAACGCACCGTCGGCCAGGTACGCGTGAGCGTAAGCCTCGGCGGTGCTGCCGATGTCGCCACGCTTGGCGTCGAGGATGGTGGGTAGCCCCAGGCTCCGCGCATGCTCCAGCACGGCGGCCAGAGCTTCGAGGCCGGGCAGGCCCAGCGCCTCGAAGAAGGCTGCCTGCGGCTTGCAGCAGGCGACCACGTCGTGGGTGGCGTCCAGCACCGCGTTGGCGTAGGCGGCCACCGCCCTGGCTACCTTGGTCGGAGCGCCATGGTGTGCGTCCGGATGAGTGAGGCGGTGTGCAGAGGGGCGCGGGTCTAAGCCCACGCACACCACCGAGCCGGCTTGGCGCGCTTGCGCCTCCAGGCGCCGGCTGAACGAGTGTGGGCCAGCAGCAGCCGGAGCGACCATGACCGGGTTGCTCAGGCCTGAACGGCCGAACGGCCGTGACAGTGCTTGTACTTCTTGCCGCTACCGCACGGGCAGGGGTCGTTGCGACCGACCTTCTCCTCGGTTCGGATGGGGGAGGTGGGGCCCGTGCCGCGCTGCTGCGCGCCGCCGGCGCCCCCACCGGCGGCGGCAGCGGCCACGCCGCCCTCCGCCACGCCCGAGTAACTGACCGCGCTCTGCCGCTGCGCCCTGCGCTCCAGGCGCTGATCCGTCTGCACCTGCACCCGGAAGAGGAGCTTGGCCACGTTGAGCCTGATGTTGGCGTTCATCTCCTCGAAGAGGTTGAAGCCTTCGAAGGCGTACTCCTGGAGCGGGTTGCGCTGGCCGTAACCGCGCAGCCCGATGCCCTGACGGAGCACGTCCATGTTGTGGAGGTTCTCCTTCCAGTGCTGATCCACCACCTGGAGCACGATGAAGCGCTCGAGTTCACGTAGGAGCGGCGCGCCCAGCTCCTCCTCGCGCTGCTGATAGGCGGCTTCCATGGCCTCCACCAGCTCGTCCGTGACGTCGTCCGGCTGCTTGGGGCGGAACGCCTCGAAGTCGATGCCGTCGAACGCTGGCACGGCCTCCACGAGGGCGGTTTTGAGCGCCCCGATCTCGCGCTCCTCTGGCTCGATCTCAGGGTTGAGGTAGCTCTGCACCTGGGCATCGATGTACTGGGCGAACATCTCCTGTACTTCGTCCGACATGTCGTTACCGAGCAGCACCTCGCGCCGCTGGGCGTAGATGACCTCGCGCTGCTTGCTCATCACGTTGTCGTACTCGAGCAGCTGCTTGCGGATGCCGAAGTTGCGGTCCTCCACGCGCTTCTGGGCGCGCTCTATGGCGCCCGTCACCATGCGCGCCTCGATGGGCTGGCTGTCGTCCATGCCCAAGCGGTCCATCATGCCCAGCACGCGCTCGTTGGCGAACAGGCGCATGAGGTCGTCCTCGAACGAGACGTAGAAGCGGCTGGACCCCGGGTCGCCCTGGCGCCCGGCCCGGCCGCGGAGCTGGTTGTCGATGCGGCGCGATTCGTGCCTCTCGGTGCCGATGATGTGCAGGCCGCCAACGGACTTGACCTTCTCGTGATCGGCCGCGGCCTCGTCGCGCAGCTTCTCGAGCCTCGGCACGATGTCCTCGGGTAGGCCCTCGAGCTTCTGGGCCAGCGCGCGGGCCTCGTCGGGCTTGCGGAGCATGACGGCCTTGATGAAGAGCTCGGCGTCCGAGTCGTAGCGGTCGAAGCCTTCGCGCTCCAGGAGGTGGCGCGCCGCCCATTCGGGGTTGCCGCCCAGCACGATGTCCGTACCGCGGCCAGCCATGTTGGTGCTGATGGTGACGGCGCTGGAGCGACCGGCCTGCGCCACGATCTCGGCCTCGCGACCGTGGAACTTGGCGTTCAGCACCTCGTGCTGCACGCCCTGGCGCTTGAGCATCCGGGAGAGACGCTCGGAACTGTCGATGGTGACGGTGCCCACCAGCACGGGCTGCCCCTTGGCGTGCACCTCCACGATCTCGTCCACCACCGCCTTGAACTTGCCTTCCTCGGTGCGGAACACCACGTCCTCGCCGTCGTCACGGATGACCGGCTTGTTGGTGGGGATGACCAGCACGTCGGTGCCGTAGATCTCCTGGAACTCCTTCTCCTCCGTCTTGGCGGTGCCCGTCATGCCGGCGATCTTGTCGTAGAGCTTGAAGAAGTTCTGGTAGGTGATGGTGGCGAGCGTCTGGTTCTCGCGCTCGATCTTCACGCCTTCCTTGGCCTCGATGGCCTGGTGCAGGCCCTCACCGAAGCGCCGGCCCGGCATGAGGCGGCCGGTGAACTCGTCCACGATCACTATCTGGCCCGCATCGTCCTTCACGTACTGCTTGTCGAGGTGGTAGTGCTCCGCCGCACGTAGCGCCTGGCGCAGCATGTGTCCCACCTCCATGTTCTCGGGACTGAAGATGTTGTCGACGCCGATGAGCTTCTCCGCCTTGGCGATGCCCTGCTCGGTGAGGTGGATGTCCTTCGATTTCGCGTCGGCCGAGTAGTCGTTGGTGGCCGGGATGTCGCCTTCGGCGGGTTCGCCCTTCTCGAGCTGAAGCGCGATCTTGGCCATGGTGTAGTACTTGTCGGTAGCCACTTCCGCGGGGCCCGAGATGATGAGCGGGGTGCGCGCCTCGTCGATGAGGATGGAGTCGACCTCGTCGATGATGGCGTAGTGCAGCGGCGTGTCCTCGCGGAGCACCAGCTGATCGGGCCGGAAGGCCATGTTGTCGCGCAGGTAATCGAAGCCCAGCTCCGAGTTGGTGATGTACGTGATGTCCGTGCGGTAGGCTGCGCGCCTTTCCATGGCCTCCGTGTCGTGGCGGATGACCCCGACCGTGAGCCCCAGCCCACGGTAAACGGGCCCCATCCACTCGGCGCCCGTGGCGGCCAGGTAGTCGTTGGTGGTGACCAGGTGGCTGCCCTTGCCCGTGAGCGCGTTCAGCACGAGCGCCAGGGTGGCCACCAGCGTCTTGCCCTCACCGGTCTTCATCTCGGCGATGCGGCCGTAATGCAGAGCGGCGCCGCCGATGAGCTGCACGTCGTAATGCCTGAGGCCCAGGAAGCGCTTGGCGGACTCGCGGGTGAGCGCGAACGCCTCCGGCATGAGCGCCTCTAAGCTCTCGCCGCCCTCCTGATGTCGCCTGCGCAGTTCCGCGTAGGCGCCCGCCAGGTCCTGGACGGCTTCCATCTTGGCTTCCAGGGAGTTGGTGGCTTCGACCGCTTCGTTCTGTAGCTTCTTGACCTCGCGGTCGTTGTTGTCGAACAGCGCCACCACGCGCAGCGGCGTCACCCTGGCGGCGGGACGGCGAT
>CAZVTS010000002.1:0-48383 GCA_964630175.1 uncultured bacterium | reverse complement strand
GGTCGTTGTTGTCGAACAGTTTGTTTACGAATCCGAGCATCTGGTAATGGACCTTTCCGCGCTGCCGGGGCGCGGCGTTCTAGCCGCCGGACCCCAGGGTATGCGGGCCGCTCACCAACCGAACCGGCGGCCACGCTGCAGGCCGCCCAAGCGGCGGCTGCGGAGTCAACACGTGAGTTTAGCACGCGCATCATGAGCTTCTGGTTGCGCTTGGTGTGAAGGTTCGCTCACCTTCCGAGGGCACGGCTCCGCTCAGGCTTCGTCGTCCGGAGCGCGCACGAGCGTCACCGAGTTGGTGCCGTAGCGCTTCACCCTCACGTCCGCTCCAGCCAGCGAAGGCGGCAACTCGGGTATCCCCATGGCGCTCGGGTGCTGCAGCACGTAGAGCCCTCCGCCACGCACCGCACCGGAGGCGAGCAGGGCAGCGAATATGTGACCCAGATCGTCCGGATAGGGGGGTGCAGCGAAGAGCACCTCGAACCCAGCGGGGTTGGCCGCGGCGAAGGCGAGCGCGTCCGTGGTGGCCACCGTCACCGGCAGCGCCAGCCTGGCCGCGTTGCGGCGGATCACGGCTGCCGCGCTGCGCGACAGTTCCACACATGTGGCTTCCCAGCCGCGGCTGGCGGCCTCCAGGCCCACCGCGCCCGAGCCGCTGTATAGATCGAGGAACCTCCCGCGCGGCTCGAACGCCAGGATGTCGAAGAGGGCTTCCCGCAGGCGTGACGGGCTCGGTCTCGTTCCGCTGGGTGGGGTCTCCAGTTCGCGGCCCTTCGCGGAGCCGCCCAGGATGCGAGGTCTAGGCACCTTCAGGAGCATACCTGTGGTGTGCGGGGTACAATCGTGCCTCGTGATAAGAGACCTGGCTGCCGATGAGCTCGTGTGGTTCATGCGCCAAGCGCTCGCGTTCGCCGGGCATGCCGACCCCGGCGGTCTGGCGCTCAAGCTGCAGGCGCGCCTGAAGCACCCGGGGCACGACGCCTCCACCAGCTACGTGCTGTTCCGGGAGGGCCTCGGCGTGGCCGGCGCCAACCTCAAGGAAGAGAGCAGCTACGGCGCTGTCAGCAGCCTCATGTTCACGAGCGTGTGGCATGCGGCCGAGCCGGAGGCGCTGGTGGAGCTGGTGACCGATCTGCTGGGTCGTCACCCGCACGAGGTGGCCACGGTGCCGCTTCACCTCCTGGCGGAGGACACCTGCGCTGCGTTGGCCGATCTGCTGGGCCCCCTCGGGTTCGTGCGGGAGCGCCACGCCAGGCTCCGCTTCGCGCTCAGCGAGGTGCCGCCGCTCGGCACTCCGCTCGTGCTCGAGGCGTACCGCCAGGAGGACGAGCACGCCTTCAGGGAGATGTACCAGCACGCGGAGCAGCGCCGCGCCGACGCCGCCTACTGGGCGTACCTCAAACGCAAAGGGGGCAGGTTCACGCCCGATCACTGGTTCCTGGCGCGAGAGACGCTTGATCAGGAGCCTGTCGGTTACGCCTTCTGCAGCAGGTTGCGCCGTGGGGTGGACGCACGCTTCACCCTGGACGGTGCCGGCGTGTTGCCCCAGTTCCGCGAGAACAGCGAGATGCTCAGGCGGCTCGTGCTGTCCCTACTGCACGAGCTCTCCGGAGCCAGTCCCATGGGTACCGTTGAGGCCCAACTGCCGGACTCGGACCCCAAGCTCATCCACATCCTCGGCTCGCTGGGTTTCGAACTCATGGAACACGTGCCGTTACTCATCAAGCGTCCGACGTGACACTTGGGTTCTCCACTATCATCCAGTCATGAACCTCCTCGTCCGTTGGGCACTGATGACCCTCGCGCTTTACCTCACCGTGGCCCTCGGAGTGGGCCTGCACATGCCGCAGGACGGGCTTGCACCGCTCCTCGTGACCGCTGCGGTGATAGGCCTGGTGAACGCCGTCGTGCGGCCGGTCCTCGTGGTGGTCACCTTCCCGTTGACCGTGCTCACGTTCGGCCTGTTCCTGCTGGTGGTGAACGCCGTGGCTCTGCTGATCGCCGCGGCCGTCACGCCACTGCAGGTGGCGGGCTTCGGCGGCGCGCTGCTCGGCGCGCTCGTCCTCAGCGTCATCAACCTGGTCCTCACACGGCTCTTCAGGAGCAAGGACTGAAGCGCCCGCCCCTGAGGGGCCGCGTGCCCTCGACGCCTCAGCGCTTGCGGTGGTCGGGCAGGTACTTCTCCCAGATGGGATCGATGTCGGGCATCACTCCGTAAGCACTGGAGAAGATGAAGCGCGGGGCGTACGGTTGGCGCAGCAGCCGCATGCGGGCCTCTTCAGGCGTGCGGTCACGCTTCTTGGCGTTGCACGACTTGCAGCAGGCCACCACGTTCTCCCATGAAGTGGCGCCGCCCCGACTGCGCGGCAGTACATGGTCGAGCGTCAGATCCGAGTAGTGCTTCGCGCAGTACTGGCAGTGATGATCGTCGCGCCGGAACACGTTCTTGCGGTTGAAGGCCACCCGCTGACGGAGGGGTCCACGTACGAAGCGCTTGAGACGGATGACGCTCGGAACGGGGAAGACCGAGCTCGGAGAGCGCAGGACGCGGTTCGTGTCCTCCACCCGCTCCGCCACCTCGTGCATCAGAAGGCCGACCGCGCGCTTCACCGAGCACACGTGCAGCGGTTCGTAACTGGCGTTGAGGATGAGCACCCTCGACCCCGTGAGGTTGTCCACCGGCCGAGCGACTTCCTGACCGGAACCGAGGCTGGTCCCGGCGAAGAGGCTTGCGTTGGTGTCGGAGTTAGCGGCTGGCGTCTCCTCTTGGGTCTGGGCGCTGGCGACGATTATAGCAACCGGCTCGCAGCACCCTAGTCAGCGGATCTCCAACGCGAGGTTCACCAGGCGGCTGATCAGGTCCGAGTAGGGCACGCCGGAGGCCTGCCACAGTCTCGGGTACATGGAGTGACGCGTGAAGCCGGGGATCGTGTTTATCTCGTTCAGGAGCAGCTTGCCGGTGGAGTCTTGATAGAAGAAGTCCACCCTGGCCATGCCGGCGGCGTCGACCGCCGTGAACGCGCCTCGCGCCATGCGCCGCACCTCTTCGCTCACTTCCTCTGGTACGTCAGCCGGTACGATCAGCTCGGCGTGCCCGTCCGTGTACTTCGTCTCGTAATCGTAGAAGCCGGCGCTGTAGCGGATCTCGCCCACCACGCTCAGCTCGGGCTCGTCGTTGCCGAGCACACCGATCTCCAGTTCGCGCGCGCCCACCACGCCCTCTTCGACCAGCACGCGGCGGTCATGCTCGAACGCCTTATCCATGGCAGCACTCAGCTCCTCGGGACGGTCCACGCGGCTGATCCCGATGCTCGAACCGAGGTTGGCCGGCTTCACGAACAGGGGCAAGGTCAGCCCCTCGAGCTCAGCCAGTACGCTGCTTCTCGAGCGCAGCCAGCGGTGACGAGTGACCGGCACGTAGCGCACCTGCGGTAGGCCGTGGGCTGCGAAGAGGGCCTTCATGCCCAGCTTGTCCATGGCCACCGCGCTGCCGAACACGCCGGCTCCGACGTAAGGGAGCCCAAGCATGTCCAGCATGCCCTGCACCCGGCCATCTTCCCCGAACGGGCCGTGCAGCAAGGGAAACACCACGTCCGCTTCGGCAACGGCACGAGCTAGGGTGAGGGCACCCGTGCGGGCGGGGTCGGTGTTCGGCTCGGCCGAGAGCCTGAGCCCCTCAGCAGACTGGTCCCTGGGTTCCAGCGTCGGTGCTTCGCCCGCGGCCGGCAGGCCGAGCAGCCGGCGCGATTCCGGGCCGGTGAGCAGCGCCCCATCCCGACCGATGACGAGCGGGCTGATCTCCAACGCTCCGGCGGCGTCCAGGACGGAGCGCGCGGAAGCCAGCGAAACGTCGTGCTCCGCGGACATCCCACCGCAGAGCAAGAGCACCTTCACGCTCACTGGGTCGACCAGTCCGGATCGCGCTTGGCGAGGAAGGCCCTTACGCCCTCCGAGAGCTCGTCGCCGGTTCGCGCCAACGCGTTCACGTCCACCGCCCAACGCATGGCGTCGTCCAGCGAGAGCGAGCCCACACCGGCCAGCAGTTCCTTCGTGAGCCGCAGCGAAGAGGGTGCGTTGGCCACCATCTGCTCAGCTCGAGTCAGCGCGAGCTGGAGCACCTCGTCGGCCGGACACACCTCGTTCACCAGACCGATACGGGCGGCTTCCGTAGCGGCGATGAGCCGAGCGCTCAGCAGCAGGTCGCGGGCGTGCTTGTCGCCCACCTGCCGTACCAGCAGCACGGACACGAGGGCGGCCACGAAGCCGATGCGCGCCTCCGTGTAGCCGATCTTGGCGTGTTCGGCCATGACGGCCACGTCGCAGGCCGTCACCAGCCCGGCGCCGCCAGCCACAGCGTGGCCGTTCACTGCCGCGATGAGCGGCTTGGGGAACCTCACCATCTGGAGGAAGAGGTCTGCCAGAGCCCGCGAGTCGGCGCGGTGACGCTCGCTGGGGAAGGTCAGGCTCTCCTCCAGCTCCGCCAAGTCCAGGCCGGCGCAGAAGGCGTTGCCGGCGCCGGTGAGCACCACTGCCCGCACCGCAGCGTCTGCGGCGGCTTCGGCCAGGGCTGAGGAAAGGGAACGCCTCAGTGTGCGTGTGAGCGCGTTGCGCACGTGAGGCCGGGCCAGCCTGAGGATCAGGATGGCGCCTTCACGGCGAGATTCCAGCTCGGTCATGCCGCATGATACCGGCCACGGCCGTGGTGAGGCGGACGCCTTGAGTTCTTGCCCGTGCGAAGTTCCTGACGAACCGTTCTCATGTCCTTCACTTAGCATCTGGGAGGGCCCGCAACGGAGGCCTCTGGAGGAGAGCGTGAACAGTACCAGCCACACCGGTGGGCCTACCCGCCGCGCGATCCGCCGCCCGCTCCTGGGCCTGGCGGTTGTCCTACTAGGCGCAGTCCTCGGCGCCTGCGTGCCCACCGCCAACGTGCTATCGGTTCCCACGTTCACGCTTGACGCCGCCAACTCCGGCTTCGTGCGCATAGACCCACCAGGGGTGGGCGAGGGGGCGGCCCTCTTCAGGATGACCCTGCAGGTGAGGAACCCCAACGCCATCGGGATCAAGTTGGCCGGCCTGGACGGCGCGCTCTTCCTACGCAACACGCGGGCGGCCACGGTCACCTTCCGGGGCGGCGTCGACGTCCCCGCCGGCGGGTCGGGTTCACTCGTGCTGGACGTGAAGGTGCCGCTGGGGGCGGCCCCGGCGCTCCTTGACGTGATAGCCAACTACGTGAGCGGAGCCACTACGCCTTACCGCTTGGACGCCGCTGTGACCATAGACGTGTTCGGCGCGCCCCAGCGGTTCCCCGATTTCACGCTCGTGAGCGGTGAGCTGGGGGCTCTCCGCGGGCTACAGGCCCCGACCGTGCAGCTGGTGGGCGGCAACCTGCGCTTCGAAGCGGTGAACAGCGTGGCGGTCAACCTGAACCTGACGCTGACGAACCCCGGCATCATCGGCTTCAAGCTCGCCGCCCCGGAACTCCGCTTCGCGGTGGCCGGTGCGGACGCAGCCACGGGCGCACTCAGCGCCATCGAGCTTCCCGCGGGGAGCAGCGCGGACGTGACGCTCACGTTCAGGTTCGACCCGCTAGCGCTGGGCGCGGCCATAGCCTTGCAGGTGCAGGCCGCTTCCACTGGTGCCGGTCTAGCCGTCACGCTGAACGGCGGCTGGAACCTGGAGGCTCCCGGCATAGCGACCGTGGCGCTGCAGTCCACTGGGTTATTGGACGGCGTGTTGCGCTGAGCAGGGCTTAGGGCACCACGGCGGAGGGCGGAGCGGTCACTCCTGAGGAGGCGTGCCCGGTCTGTCCAACCTGCCCGGCAGCCACCAGTTCCAGCGGCCGGCCAGCACCATCACCGAGGGTACGAGGGCGAGCCGCACCAGGGTGGCGTCCAGCAGCACGGCAACGCTGAGCCCCAATCCGAGCGTGCGTATCAGCTCCACATGGCTGAACATGAGCACCAGGAAGATGGTGATCATGATGGCGGCGGCGCTGGTTATGACCCCGCCAGTGGTGGACAGTGCGGTGGCCACAGCTTCCTTGTCCGTGAGGCCGCGTTCGTGGCCCTCGTGAATGCGCGCCACCATGAACACCTCGTAATCCATGCTGAGACCGAACACGATCGCGAAGATGAAGAGCGGCGCGGAGGTGTCTATGTAGCCCAGCGCCGGCGCGAGGCCGAAGAGCTTCGAGACGAGTCCGTCCTGCAGCACCAGGGTGAGCACGCCGAACGACGCCCCGACCGTGAGCACGTTCATGACCACCGCCTTGAGCGGGATGAGCAGCGACCTGAAGGCCAGACCCAGGAGCACCGCGGTGGCAAGCGCCACCAGAGCCAGCGCCAGGGGGAAGTAGTCGTAGAGCGCCGCGGTCCACTCCGTTCCCTCGACGTAAGCGCCGCCGATGCGGCCCACCAAGCCCACGTCCGCCAGGCTCCTTACTATCTCCTCGTGAAGGACCGCGCCCTGTGCGGGCGTGACGGTGCCGTCCGGGTACACCCGGAACAGCACGTAGCGTCCGGTTCCGCTCACGGTGGCGCGCACGAGCGGCTCCACCTCGCTGTTCAGCGCCAGTTCCGCGGAAGCGTAGTACTGGTAGAGGAAGAGGCGGGGGATGCCCTCGAGAGCGAACGGTGACATGACGCTCGCCACCCCACCCAGGCCGCTGAGCGCCTGCGCCAGGAGGGAGACCTGCCGCACCCTGCTGGGGTGATAGAAGGTCTCGCTCCCGAAGTCCACCAGCACGTCGAAGGGGTTCAACACCCCTTCTAGGCCGAGGCTCTCGAGCGCCGTCAGGGTGCGCCGCGCCTCCGTCGCTTCCGACAGCCCGCGCGCACCGGGGTCAGCGACCTGCATGCGCAGGGCGGGCACGGCGAGCAGCAGCAGGAAGCCGACGCCGGTGATGGCCCAGAGCCATGGACGCCGCATGATGCTGTGCGCGCGGGCGCGCCAGAAGGCACGGCTGCGCAAGCCGGGTTCGCGCTTGGTGACCTTGAGCCAGTTGATGCGGTGCCCGAGCAGCGCCAGCGTGGCAGGGACCGCCGTCACGGCCACCAGCACGCTCACGAGCAGCACCACCATCGCACCGAGCCCTATGGAGCGGATGAAGGTGACTGGCGGTACCAGCAGGGCGCTGAGCGCCACGAGCACCGTGAGCCCGCTGAACGCCACTGCCTTGCCCGCCGTCATGGTCGTCACGCGAGCCGCCTGGCGAGGGTCGAAGTTCGCCCGCAGCTCTTCGCGGTAACGGTTGACGATGAGGAGGGCGTAGTCGATGCCGGTAGCCAGCCCGAGCATCGTCACGATCGTCTCGGTGAACACGGCGAACTCGAAGACCTGACCCAGGAAGAAGAGGAGCGCGGACGAGACTGAGATGGTGGTGACGGCGCTGACCAGCGGCAGCGCCGAGGCGAGCAGGGCGCCGAAAGCTATGAGCAGGATAACCAGTGAGATGGGCAACCCGAAGAGCTCCGCCCGGCGCGCGTCCCGTTCGCTCACCTGCTCGAGCTCTATCACGGTGGCCGGACCGCCGGAGAGGTCGAAGCGCAGGTCAGGTATGCCTGCCAGCACCGCGCGCACCTCGCCGGCGATGGCTTTGCCTTCGGCCAGGCCGTTGGTGTCCAGACCGACCTGCAGGATCGAGAAGTTGTCGGCCTCGTTGAGGAGGTTCAGTCCGGTAACGGACCGGTGGTCGCGCACGTAGTTGATCTCTTCGAGCGCCAGGAGGCTGCTCGTGAGCTGATCCAGCCGCTCCTCGTACTCGGGTCCGCCCGCCTGCAGCTTCCCACCGTACGCGACCACCACGAGGATGTCCTCTTCGGACTGGGCGAACTGCCTGGCCAGCACACGCTTCACCGCGGTGGCGGCACCTGCCTCGGGCGCCTCGGGTTGCCCTGTCAGCACCTCGCCCACGCGCACGCCGAACGGCAGCGAAGCCAGCGCCAGCACGAACCAGGCGCCGAGGACCCACCGCGGGTAGCGGGATACGAGGGTACCGATCGCTGCGAACACGGCCTAGCTGGACAGGAACTCGTCGATGCGCAGGCGCGCTTCCGGTGACGCCGTGAGGGCTTCGCCGGCCACCTGTCCGTCGCGCAGGAACACGACCTTGTCGGCGGTCATGGCCGCCGCCGGGTCGTGAGTGACCATCACCACGGTCCACCCCAGGTCCGACACGCCGCGCCGCAGGAGGGCGAGGACCTCGTTACCGGTCTTGGAATCGAGGTTGCCCGTAGGCTCGTCCGCCAGGACCACGACGGGATGGTTGATGAGCGCTCGCGCCAGCGCTACGCGCTGCCTTTGCCCGCCGCTCAGTTGACGCGGCCTGTGGCCGAGCCGCTCCTCTATGCCGAGCTCGCGCGCCAGGGCGGGCAGGTCGGCCCTGGCGGCCGCCAGCCGACCCGCGACCTCTGCGGGGAGGAGGATGTTCTCGCGAGCACTCAGGTTCGGGATGAGCTCGAAGTTCTGGAAGATGAAGCCGAGCTCGTCGCGCCTGAGGGCCGTGAGCTCGTCATCTGTGAGGCCGGCCGTGTCGCGGCCCCCTATCCGGACCGCGCCGGCGTCCGGCACGTCGAGCAGTCCGATGAGATGAAGGAGGGTGCTCTTGCCGCTGCCGCTGGGGCCCATCACCGCCACGAACTCGCCGCTGGCGACGCTAAGCGCCACCCCGTTCAGTGCGTGGATGGTCAACTCACCCAGCTCGTAGGTCTTCTCCAGACCCGACACTTCGATGGCCAGGGGCCGCTCTTCAGACATGTTCGCTCCAAGCCGCCAGCGCACGCGCCGGCGAAACCCGGGCGGCGCGGCGAGCGGGGAAGATGGCGGCCAGCAGGCCGACGAGAGGCGACGCCACCAGCGCCACCACGACGAGGCTCCAGGGAACGGTAGGTTCCAGCCTGAAGCCGGTGAGGGCGGCCGCGCCGCTGGTGATGATACGGGAGAGCAGCAGACCGAAGCCGATGCCGATGAGGGCCCCGAGCATCGTCACCACCATCCCCTCGGCCGTGATGAGCGTGCGCACGCCCCCGCAACTGAGGCCGATGGTGCGCAGCACGGCGATCTCGTGGCCGCGGTTGACGAGGTTCATGCCCAGCGTGTTGGCCACGGCCAGGGCGGCCACCAGTACGGCGATGAACAGTAGCACTCGGGTAGTGGCGAAAGCCTGGTTGGTTATCTCCATGATGTAGCGCCGGTAATCCTCGTTCAGCGTTATGTCGAGGCCCAGTTCGGGGAAGGCGGCGGCGAGCCTCTCGCTCACCACCTGCTGCTCCACGCCGGCAAGCACCGTCACGATATAGAGGTCCGGGTTACCGCCACCGAAGAGCTCGAGCTGGTTGATGCTGCCCACCACCGCCTCGCCGCCGCCGGTGAAGTCCACCACCACACCGGCCACCTCGAACGGTGCGAAGCCGTCGGTGGTCCGCAGCTGGATGCTGTCGCCGGTCCGCACGCCGTAGCGGTCCTTCATCGTGTTCGCAACGAGCACCTCGCCCGCCAGAAGCGCCTGGTACGCGCTCAGGTCGTCACCCTCACCGGGGATGTACTGGAAGCGCCCGAAGCCGTCCTCCGGGTCGAACCTCGCGGGGTCCACCAGCACGAGTGCGATGGCTCGCCCCCGTCGGTCGTTCTCGTCCTGCAGGAAGCGCACCGCGGTGATCTTCACCCCGCTGGCGACGTCCACCCCCGGGACGGCCTCGGCGCGTTCCGCGAAATCGTCCGGGAAGGCCACGGGCGCCGTGATGAACAGGTCGCCGACGACCGTCGTCTGGATCCAGTCGGAGATAGCTCCGTTGGTGCTGGCAACCATGCTGCCGACCCCTATGACGAGGCCCGTGCCCACCACCACCGTGCCGATGGCCACGCCGTTGCGGGAGGCGTTGCGTTCGGCGAAGGCGGCGCCCAGCCGGCCACCGGTACCGAACAGCCGCGTGAGCGGGGTGCGCAGCAGCGCCGTAGTCGGCCTTAGCAGCGTGGGCGCGACCAGCGACACACCCACGAAGAAGAGCCCGAGACTGATAGTGGTGGCGTAGATGGCCGCCACTCCAGTCCAGGGGGCCAGCGCCGTGGAGGCGCCCAGGACCACCAGCACCGCGCCGAGGAGAACCCAACGGGGGCGTTCCTCTTCGTCGGCGCTCTGCAGCGCAGCCATCGGCGGCGTTCTGGACGCGGTCAGGGCCGGCAGCAGGCCGGCCACCAACGCGGCCGCGGCGCCGAGCGCACTGGCCAGCAGCACGTTGCCTACGGGCATGACCAGCGTGCGGACGTCGTAACCGAACGTGATCGAGTTCAGGTACGTGACAAGGGTGGTGAGCCCCAGACCCAGCAGGATCCCGGCCAGGATGCCCAGCACGGCCAGCGCCAGGGCCTCGTACAAGGCCAGGCGCATGAGACCGCTGCGCGTGAGGGCGATGGTGCGCAGCAGGGCGTACTCGCGGCGCCTCTCCACCACGGACGCCATGAAGGTGTTGTAGGAGAGGAACGCTCCCAATGCGAGCAGCGTGGCGGCCAGCACGCTGAGGCCCGACTGGAGGGTCTGAACGATGCCGAACGTGAAGTTGCCGCTGCCGGCGGGCAGTGTGACCGCCATTCCCTCGCCGGCCAGCAGCGCGAGGTCGGCCTGTAGCGGCTCTACCAGCTCGGGCCGGGTGGCTTGCACCTCCATGTTGGAGATGCGTCCTTGCAGGTGCAGCACGTCCTGCAGGTCCTGTAAGTGCATCAGCCCCACGCGACCGCCGTTAGTGCTGGCGATACCCACCGCGTCGTCGAGCAGACCCGTGACCACGAGCCTGGTGCGACCGGTGGAGAACAGGAACTCCACCTCGTCGCCCACCCGGAGCCCACGGCCAGCGGCGAAGCCGTCCGCGATGGCGATGCCGTTCGAGCCGGCCTCAGGCAGGCGACCGGAGGAGACTTCGGCGGGTAGGTCTTCTACCTCTTCGGTGAGCCTGCCCTGCACCTGGAACCCGCTGTCTACACCCGGCACGATGGACTTCTCGACCTCGGGGTCCGAGCGTTCCGGCTCGGCCCGCGTCTGCAACACGGGGTAGGCCGCCTGCACGGCGGGCTGCGCACGCACTTCGCTCATGAGTGGCTCGGTTTCGAAGATGGCCCTGCCGCCGGCGCCTGGCGTGATCACCAGGTCGGCCTTGCCGGCAGCTGCCTGCAGAGCTTCCCTGAGGTTCGCTTCCACGTTGGCGCCCACGGAGAGCGTGGTTAGCACGGCAGCGATGCCGAGGCCGATCCCGAAGAGGGTGGCTAGGCTGCGCCAGGGGTGTCGTAGCAGGTTCCTCAGCGCCAGGCGCAGTGTGGTGCTCACGTCAGCCAGTGTACAGGCGGAACCGGCGCCGAGGCGGGAGCGCCGCTAGCGGAGCGCCTCATGTGCGCTTCACGACGTTGGCTGCCGGGCTCCCCGTGAGCTCCCTGGCGCCGGTGGTTTCGAAGCTGCCCGTCGGCTCCGTTGCCTGCGGCACACTTCCCGCGTCTGCGCTACGCGCCACCGCCGCTATGTACGCCGCAACGCGGGTGCTCATCCCGGCGAAGTCAAGCGCCCGCGCGGTGCTTGAAGCCTGGCTGCGCCTCACCGGGTCGGCCCAACTGGCCACTTCCGTCCTGAGGGCCGCGACGCTCGGAGCGTAACTGCCCAGGTGTCGCGTCTGGAGGAAGCGCACCACGCGCTCCTCGTTGAGGCCTGCGTACGCGGTGGCTATCACCGGCCTGCCGACCGCGAGCGCCTCCATCGTGCTGGCGGGACCGGCCTTGCCGACGAGCAGGTCGCTGGCTGCCAGCAGTGTCGGCATGCGGTCCGTGAAGCCCACGGCGCGGAGCCGTGAGCGGTCCTCCGCCAGCCGGTCGAGCGCCGTCTTCAGCTCGGCGTTGCGGCCGGCCACTGCGATGACCTGAACCTCCATCGCGAGCAGGGCTTCGGTGAGCGGTAGGGCCTCGCCCGCCAACCCTTCCGCTCCCAGGCTCACCAGGCAGGTAAGGCCTGGCTCCAGACCCAGTGCGGCGCGGGCAGCCTGCTGGTCCGGGGCCTCCGTGAAGGCCCTGCTCACGGGGTAGCCGAGCACTGCCACGCGGTCGGCCGCTACGCCCATGCGGACTAGGGACTCCTTCGCCGCCGAGGTCGGCGCCACCACCCACTCGGCTTGGGGTTCGGCCCAGAGCGCGCTGGCGTCGAACGGTTCCGTGGCGAAGACGAGCACCCTGGTCCGCATGCCGTGCCTCCGCCGTGCCAGGGTGAGCGCGGTGGCGAGCCATCCGTGGTTGGCCACCACCAAGTCCGTGTCGAGGGCGTCGATGCGCTGCGAGGCCGCCTTGGCGAAATCGTTCAGCAGTGCGTTCTGTGCGGCTCTGGTGAGGGCGGGCGCTGCGTCGGTGAGGCGCTGTCCCATGCGCACCAACCGGGGGCGCTTCAGCATCTTGCGCCAGCTCTCCTTGTGGCGCGCGTCCAGCTTCTCGAAACCGAACTCAGCCATGACGTCCGACACTCGCGTGCTCACGCTGCGGGGATGGAGGTGCTCGAGCCCCTCCGCCATGGCGCTGGCCGTGGCCACGTGGCCGCCGCCGGCAGCGATGGTGGCGAAGAGCACGCTGAAAGGCGCGGGGTTGGGGTCCGCCTCTTCTGAGTGCATCATGCGCCGGCGCGCCGTGCGGACAACGCGGCGTAATGCTGCACAGTGATCTGCAGCGCGGCCCGCCAGCTGTCCTTGGGCTGGTAACCGAGCTCCTCGCGTGCGTGTTCGATGCTGAAGTGAACGTCGCGGGACATGAGGCCCGCCCGGTAACGCGTTATGGGTGGTTCGACGTGCGGGAAGAAGGCGCTCCAGGTGGCTTCCACGCCGCTCGCCACCGCTGCGGTGGGCCTGCCGGGCAGGCTCAGTTGCGGCGGGCGCTTGCCCAGTTGCTGGCTCATCTCGGCGAACAGCTCCCGCCAGGTCGGCATGCCCTCGTCCGCCAGAACGTACACCTTGCCGGCAGCCTCGGGCCTGCGGACCGCCAGGTTCACGCCCGCAGCGAAGTTCGGGGCGTAAGCGGTGTTCAGAACGGCCTCGCCGCCGCGAACGAGGGGCAGCGTGCCGCGTTCCAGCGCGTGCAGCACGCGTTCGAACGTCACGTCGTTCTGACCGAACGGCCACAGGCCGGGCCTGACCACCACGGGTTCTAGGCGCCGCTCCGCCATCAGGAGGTCCTCCGCGAGGATCTTGGAGTAGGCATACGGGCTATCGAAGTTGTTGCGCGGCAGCGTGCGCGGGTCCGCGTTGCGGAAGCCGGTGTAGCGGTGCACCGCTACGCTGGAGATGAACACGAAACGGCTCGTGCCGGCCCTGACGGCCTCTTCCAGCAGCGTGCGGGTACCCGTCACGTTGGTCTTCTCGAACGCTTCCCAGGGTCCCCAGTCGGCCACCCGGGCAGCAGCGTGCACCACTACGTCCACCCCGTGGCACACCCCGGCGAGCCCGGCAGGCTCCGTGAGGTCCGCCCGCACCACCTCGAGGCTCGAGTTCTCCAGGTGTTTCTGCAGGTTACCCGTCTCACCCCAGGGCGTGATCAGGGCCCGCACGGAAGCGCCCGTAGCCAGCAACGCCGTGGTCACGTGGCTGCCCAGGAAACCGTGAGCGCCGGTCACGAGGACTCTCATCCGTATGAGTGTAGCTGTCCGGCTGGTTCCCTTGCCGTGCTTACCAGTTGAGGGCGCCGGCGCGCGCGAGCAGCGCCACGTCGAGAGTCAACCCGATCACCAGGTGCAGCAGGGCGGGGTAGAGGATCGAGCGGCTCCGCAGCGCGAGCACCCCGAAGAGCAGGCTGGCGGGAGCCGCCGCCAGGAGCTCGGGCAGCGGTTTCCCCAGATGCACGAGAGTGGCCATCATGGTCTGCAGCCAGAGGGCGGCGGGTACGCCCAAGGAGCGCGCGGCGCCGTGCAGCACGAAGCCCCGGTAGAAAGCCTCGAACGCTACGTAGTACAGGAAGTAGGCGCCGGCCCAGAGGAGCAGGGTGACGGCGCTCTCTCCCGGCCACGTGCCCGGCCAGGGGTACGTGAGGGCCAGCCCAGGGTCGTTGCTGGACAGGACTATGAGCGGCACGGCCACCACGGCGCTGCCCACCACCGCGCTGAGGCCGAACCGCACGTCGCCCCAGCGGAGGCCTGCCTCGTCCAGGCGGCCGAGCACCAGCCGGTAGATCAGCGCCGGCAGCAGCAGCAGGAACACGAGGGACCAGCCCACGGCCGTACCGGCCGTGATGGGGTCTTGCGTGGCGAACTTCAGGAGGGTGGGCCCCGGCGTCGCCATGTACCAGAACCCGGCTTGCAACACGAGCACGGCGAAGACAAGGAACCACGTTCTGGTGCTGTCCGGTGCGAAGAGCCTTCCCAGGTCGCCTAACAGCAGCCGCACCGAACGGACCACGACCTTCATAGGTCCTTCTGCACCATCCTGTAGGTCTTGTTGTGCACTCCCCCCGTGGCCTTGATGGCGTTGTTGATGGCGTGGTTGTCCTCCAGCGTCCAGCCCAGTTCGCCCTCTTTGATGCCGTGCTGCTTCCCGCGGCGCATGACCTCGTCTATCAGCAGGATGTCGAAGCCGCGGTTACGGTGTTCGGGCAGCACGCCGAGCATCACCAGCCGGACCCGGTCCACCGTCTTCTTGAGCCTGAGCAGATGGAAGATCCCGACCGGGAACAGCCGCCCGTTGAAGCGCGCCAGCACCTGGTTCAGGTCGGGGATGGCTATGCACACGGCTACCGGTTCGCCCTTGTACTCCAGGAACAGGGCCATGTCGGGGATGACTATCATCTTGAGCTCGTCCGCCAGGTGAGCCATCTCGGCGTCCGTGTACGGCACCTGCCCCCAGTTCTTCTCCCAAGCCGCCGTGTGGATCTTCTGCAGCAGGGTCACTTCCTCGTGGAACCGCTTCATGTCGGCTGGCCTCACCACGGGCTGGTAGCGCTTGCGGGCCCGCTCCGCGATGCGCTGCAGGCGTTCGGGGGCCCGGCCGGTGTTCTTCATGTGGAACGCGAACAGGTCCTTCACCTTGCGGTAGCCGGCCGCTTCGGCCCAGCCCGGGTACTCTGCCGGGCTCTGCGGCATCATCACGTAAGGCTTCTCTTCGAACGCGTTCAGCTGGAAACCGGCACCGTCGTTCATGGTGGGGTTGGCAGGCCCGCGCACGGCCTTCCGGCCGAGCGCCCTGGCGTGCTCCTCGACCGCGGTGAAGAGTGCCCCGGCAGCCTCGGCGTCCTCGGCCTCGAAGAAGCCGAAGAACACGAGGTTGTCGCCGTGCATGGCGTTGTGGTTGTCGTCGTCGATCAGCGCCACTCGGCCCACGGTTCGGCCCGCCCGCTGGGCCAGGTAGAGCTGCCGCCTAGCGTGCTGCCAGAACGGGTTCTTGTTCAGGTCGAGCAGCTCGTTCTGCGAGATCCGCAGCGGCGCCACCCAGTTCGGGTCGTTACGGTACTTGCGGTACGGGTAGTCGATGAACTCGCGCAGCTGCGCTCGCGAGTCGACGCGTTCGATGCGGACCACTCGCGGCGGCTCGCTAGATGACGCCCAGCCTTCGGCCGACGAGGGCGAAGGCCGCGAGGAGTTTGTCGAGCTGTTCGTCCGTGTGGTTGGCGTTGACGCTCGTGCGGATGATGGACTGCCCCGCAGGCACGCCAGGCGGCAGGGCCGGCGTGGTGAAGACGCCCTCGGACCACAGGCCCTTCCAGAAGGCCATAGCCAGCTCGTCGGGTCCCACCAGCACGGGCACGATCGGGGTCTGAGAGCCCAACGTATCGAAGCCCAGGGAGTTCATGCCGTCGCGCAGCTTCACCACGTTGCGCCACAGTTGTTCGCGGTGTTGCGGCTCCGTTTCGATGATGTCCAGCGCCTTGAGTGCTGCCGCCATCTGCATGGCTGGCAGGGCGGCAGTGAATATGAACGGCCGGGCTACGTGCTTCACGTAGTTCACGACGGCGCGGTCGCCTGCCATGAACCCTCCAACGGACGCGAACGACTTGGAGAACGTTCCCACTATGACGTCCACCTCGTGCTCCAGGTCGAAGTGCTCCCCGGTACCGCGCCCTCCGGCGCCGAGCACGCCGCTCGCGTGGGCATCGTCGAGGATGAGGCGCGCTCCGTAACGGTGCTTGAGTTCCACCAGGCCGGGCAAGTGCGCGATGTGGCCGCTCATGGAGAACACGCCATCGGAGACGATGATGCGGCCGCCTGGCCGGCCCTCGTCTGCCCGCAGCAGTTTCTCGAGGTTCTCCAGATCGCCGTGTTCGAACTTGCGCAGCGTGGCGTAAGAGAGGCGGGCGGCGTCGTAAAGCGAGGCGTGGTTCTCGCGGTCGTAGTAGATGACGTCGTGCCGGCCGGCCAGTGCAGAAACCACGGAGAGACAACCCAGGTAGCCCGCCGAGAAGGTGAGAACGGATTCCTTGCGGAAGAACTGCGCGAGGCGAGTTTCCAGCTCCTCGTGAAGGGTCAGCGTGCCGGTGAGGAAACGTGAGCCGGTGCAGCTGGTACCGAAGTTGTCCAGCGCTCGGCGCGCCGCCTCTTTCAGGCGCGGGTCCTGCGTCAGGCCCAGGTAGTCGTTCGAGCCAGTGATGACCATCTCCCGGCCATTGACTTCGACCGTGCCGCCCTGCTGGGAGGCGATGGGTTTGAAGTACGGGTGCATGCCGGCGGCCACCGCATCGTCGGCCCTCCGGAACTCGAATGCCTTGGAGAATGCATCCCGCACCGGACGGCTGTCCGGCAGGCTGTCTTCGCGGCGCGCGACCTCTGACAAGAGTCCCTCCAACGGGCAACGGGTGCCGGGGCCGAGACCCCTGCCGGGTGTGCACCTGTGCGGTACGTGCTGCCAGCCGACCGGCAGCCCTTCCTGCTATGCACCCGGATTATGCGTCACCCTATACAAACGGAGCCCCGCACGCAAGGTGTACATGTTACTGCCTCGTGTCAGTACGCCGCTACTGGAGCTACACGAACCAGTTGGGGCAGGCCCGCCCGAGAGCTTGGAAGCGCCTGCTCCCTGGCCTACTGGTTACCGGTCTCGGCCTCGGGACACGGACCCGGCGCGGCAACCGCTGGTAGAGTGGCCCCGTGCCGTCCTTGGCAACAAGTCGACTCGCCCACGCTCCGCTCGGAGACGTCACCACCCAAAGGGGTGAATGCCTTGCACCCAACGCTGGTACCGGTACGGACTCGTTCCGCCACTACCCTCGATGCACCGCTCGTTCATGATCTTTACGCGGCCACGCCCGCTTATTTCGAGATCATCTCCATCCCAGTCCCCACGCCTCAGGAGGTGGCAACGGACATAGCCACCGCCATCCAGGATCCGAGAAGGTTCATCGAGATCGTCCTTCTGGACGGCCCCGACAACGAGGTCATCGGGTCGGACGCGGGCTGCGTAGCAGATCCGGTCACCGGGCAGCCTGTCGCCGGTTACCTCGATTACAAGCTCGACTACCCGCAGGAGGGCGACGCCACCGTCAACCTGCTGCTCATCCGTCACGGCCTGCAGAGCTATGGCGTCGGCACGGCCTGCGCCGAAGACCTCGAGCGGCGCCTGACGGGCAAGGCGCAGCGCATGCTGGCGAGCATCTACGGCGAGAACCCGCGGGCCCGCAACTTCTGGGAGCGGCTGGGCTACACGTTCGCCATCGACGCCAAGCCGCTGTTGGAGTGGTACGCCAAGGTACTCACCTGACCCGTCAAGCGGCTGGAGCGAACTCCGTGTAACGCCTGGCGCGTGAGGTGGCTGTTACTCACCCCACGTATGGTGTTACCCTTCGCCAGTGCTAGAAGTCGTGAGCGTTTCGCTCGGGTCGAGTGCCCGGGATACGGACCAAGTGGTGTCCATCCTGGACAGAGAGGTGCACGTGCGGCGCCTGGGCGTCGACGGCGACCTCAAGAAGGCGCGTGCCCTGATAGCGGAGCTGGACGGCAAGGTGGACGCCTTCGGTCTCGGTGGCATCGACCTCTTCGTGGCCATCCGCGGCCGCAGGTACTACTTCAGGCAAGCGCTCGAGCTGGCGCGCGCCGCCACCCGCACCCCCGTCGTCTGCGGTGCGGGCCTGAAGGATAGCCTCGAGCGACTCACCGTGAAGGCGCTCGAGCAAAGGCTGGACCTCGCGCATAAGAACGTTCTCATGGTGTCCGCGGTGGACCGCTTCGGCATGGCCGAAGAGCTCTACCTCCGGGCGCGCGGCGTGCTGTTCGGAGACGTCATATTCGCGCTCGGTTTGCCGGTACCTATCCGCTCCATCGGCGCGTTGGAGCGCCTGGCGCACGTGCTCATGCCCATCATGGGGCGGGTGCCGTTCAAGTGGCTCTACCCGGTGGGCGAAGCGCAGGAGAAGGCCCCGAACGCCGAGAAGTTCGCTCGCTACTATCAGGAGGCCGACATCGTGGCCGGCGACTGGCACTTCATCCGCCGCTACGCTCCGAAGGACTTGACGGGCAAGGTGATCCTCACCAACACCACCACGCCTGCGGACCTGGAGTTCATGCGCGAGCGGGGCGTGCAGCTGCTGATCACCACCACACCCCGGTTCAAGGGCCGGAGCCTGGGTACGAACCTCCTGGAAGCGAGCCTCGTGGCCGTGGAGGGTGCGGACGGTGAACTCACGGCGGAGCGCTACGCTGCGCTCATCGCTGAGGCGGGTATCGAACCTGCCATAGCGGAACTCGGCGCCGCTCCCGGGGAGAGCGTGTCGGATGCTAAGATTATGCCGACTTGAACCGTGCTGCCGCGCGCCTCTTCAGCTACTCACGAGGCCGCGTCACCGCACGCTCTCCCTTTCGTGGAACCTCGGAGGAACTCGATGATCAGCGTTACTGACCTACGGACCGGCACCAAGGTCGAGATGGACGGCGGCCTCTGGGAGGTCGTCGATTACCAGCACCAGAAGATCGGCCGCGGCGGCGCCAAGATGGTGGCCAAGTTCCGCAACCTCGAGACGGGCGCCATCGTTGAGCGCTCGTTCAACGCCACCGAGAAGCTGCAGGACATCTTCATCGAGTACCGCGAGATGTCGTTCCTTTACTCGGACGGCGATCAGTACACCTTCATGGACCTGGAGTCTTACGAGCAGCCCTCCCTTTCGCGCGCTCAGATCGGCGACGGTGCCCGGTTCCTCAAGGAGAACATCTCGGTGACGGTGGATTACTACCAGGGCCGCCCGCTCAAGGTCACGCTGCCGAACATCGTGGAACTCACCATCACGCGTACGGACCCGGGGGTGCGCGGCGATACGGTGTCCGGTGGCTCGAAACCTGCCGAGCTCGAGTCCGGCGCCACAGTGAACGTGCCGCTGTTCATCGAGGAGGGCGAGACCATCCGAGTCGATACGCGCTCCGGCGATTACTTAGGACGTGCGTGAATGGAAACCAAGGAGATCCGCCAACTGCTTAGGGCTCTGGCCGAGTACGAGGCCAGCGAGTTCACGCTCGATACCGGGGAGTACAAGCTGACGGTCAAGCGCGGGGCCCAGGTGGTGGTGGCCGCGGCCCCCATTGCCGCGCCCGCTGTTCCGGTTCAGAGCGCTGCACCGGTGGCTGCGCCGGCCGGCGGAGAGGTGGCTCCTGCTACTGCACCGGCAGCGGCTCCGACCAGCTCGACGTTCACCGAGGTCCTGGCGCCGATCGTTGGCACGTTCTACGCGTCACCGTCGCCGGACGCGCCCGCTTTCGTGAGTGTGGGCGACCACGTGAAGCCGGGTACGGTCCTCTGCATCATCGAAGCCATGAAGCTCATGAACGAGATCGAGGCCGAGGTGGCCGGGGTGGTGCGCGAGGTGGCGGTCGGTAACGAAGACCCCGTCGAGTACGGTCAGGTGCTCTTCCGCATCGAGCCGGACTGAGTGGCCGGCGAGACGGACGCCCCGGTGACGAGCATGGCTGACGCGCCACGTATGTACAAGAAGATCCTCATCGCCAACCGTGGCGAGATCGCTCTGCGCGTGCTGCGTGCGGCGCGCGAGCTCGGTGTGCAGTCGGTAGTGGTCTACTCCGAAGCCGACGAGAACTCCCTGCCGGTGCTGCTCGCCGACGAGGCCATCTGCATCGGCCCGGCGGCTTCGTCAGGCAGCTACTTGAACGTCCGCAACATCCTCGCAGCTGCCCTGGTGACCGGCGCCGAGGCCATCCACCCCGGTTACGGCTTCCTGGCCGAGAACGCCGAGTTCGCGGAGATGTGCGAAGAGCACGGCCTCGATTTCATAGGGCCGCGGGCGGAGAACATCAGGCGCATCGGCGACAAGGCGTCGGCCAGAGCGCTGGCTGAAGAGGCCGGCGTGCCCATCACGCCGGGTAGCGCCCCACTCAAGAACTTGGACGACGCGCGTGGCTTCGCCGAGAAGATCGGCTTCCCGCTCATACTGAAGGCTTCCGCCGGCGGTGGCGGGCGCGGTATGCGCGTGGTGCAGAGCATGGCGGACCTGGAGAGGCAGTTCTTCAACGCTCAGGAGGAGGCCCGCGCAGCTTTCGGCAACCCCGAGCTCTACATGGAGAAGTACCTCGAGGAGCCCAAGCACATAGAGATCCAGCTCTTCGGCGACGGCGAGGGCGAGGTCGTGCACCTGTACGAGCGCGACTGCTCCATACAGCGCCGTTACCAGAAGGTGCTTGAAGAGGGCCCGAGCCTGTTGGACGCGGACCTGCGCCAGCGCATCGCCGACGCGGCCGTACGTCTGGCGAAGCACATCAAGTACCGCGGCGCCGGCACCTGCGAGTTCCTGGTGGACCGCCGCGGCGGGTTCTACTTCTCGGAGATGAACACGCGCATCCAGGTCGAGCACCCCGTCACGGAGATGATCACGCGCAAGGACCTGGTGCAGGAGCAGCTCAGGGTGGCCAAGGGGTTCGGCCTATCGTTCACGCAGGCGGACGTCTCGGTCGAGGGGCACGCCATCGAGGTGCGCGTGAACGCAGAGGACCCGGATCACGACTTCCGGCCCTCGGCGGGGGTCATCACCGACGTTCACTGGCCGGGCGGTCCCGGCATCCGCGTGGATTCGCATGTGTACGCGGGGTACAGGATCCCCCCGCACTACGACAGCATGGTGGCCAAGATCATCGCCTGGGCCCCAACGCGCGAGGAGGCCATCAGCCGCATGGAGCGGGCCCTCAAGGAGACCGTCATCGAAGGCGTCAAGACCACCATCCCCTTCCACCTCAAGGTGCTCGACAACGCCTTCTTCAGGCGCGGCGACGTGTACACGAACTTCATTCCGCGTAGGATGACCCGATGACAGACACCACGGACCTGGCCATCTCACCGGACGTTCTCTACGGCATAGTGCAGCTGGCGCTCGAGGAGGTGGAGGGTGTGCGGCCCGTTCAGCCTCCCGCGCGGGTGGGTGAGTTCCTCGGCGGACGGCGGAGCCGCGGTATCGCGGTGGAGCGGGATGGCCAGGACGTGTGGGTGGACCTAACGCTGGCGGTCACGTACGGGAAAGTCATCCCGAAAGTGGCGGTGGCGGCGCAGCGCGCGGTGCGCGAGGCGGTCTCGTCGATGACCGGTCTCGAGGTAAGAAGCGTGAACGTGGCGGTCGAAGACGTTGAACTGGCCGAGGAGGAACTGCCGCGTGGGTAGACGCCGCGCTCGCGAGCTCGCCTTCAGAACACTCTTCCAGTCGGACCGTGGCGGCCAGTCGCTTCTGGAGGTCTGGGCCAGTGTCCGGCAGGAACTGGCTGAGGAAGCCGATGACGACGCGGACTCCGGCGCGTACGGTGAGGACGTGGACGCTGCTACCGTGGCGTTCGCCGAGCAACTCCTCGAGGCCTACGCCTCGGACGGCGAGAACATCGATGCGCGGCTGGCGGACTCCATCACCGGTTGGACCTTCGGACAGATGTCGCAAACGGACCTGAACGTGCTCAGGCTTGCGGTTACCGAGATGCTGCATGGCGACGACGCTCCCGAGGTAGCCATCGAGATGGCGGTGCGGCTCGCGAAGAAGTTCGGTGGCGACGAGTCAGGTCGCTTCGTCAACGGTGTGCTTGCCAAGGTGTTGCGGGCCATGGATCGACCAGGGGCGGCGAGCGGTGGCGCCTGAGATGCGCGCCGCCACCCTGGACGGCAAGCGGGTCGCGGCGGAACTCATCGAAGAACTGAACGCCACCGTGGCCGCGCTGCCGTACGTACCGAAGCTGGTTTTCGTGCGGGTGGGAGAGGACCCGGCCAGTACGTCCTACGTGCGGTCGAAGGAGCGCCTGGCGCAGAAGGCGGGAGTCGCTTCCGACACGGTGGTGCTGCCCGCAAGCGTGAGCCAGGCCGACCTGCTGGCCCTCGTGGCGGACCTCAACGCCGACCCTGCGGTGGACGGGATCCTGGTGCAGTTGCCGTTGCCGGCGGGCATCCAGGAGCAGGCGGTGCTCGACGCCATCGACCCCAAGAAGGACGTCGACGGGCTGCACCCGTATAACGTGGGGCTGCTGTGGACAGGCAGGGGCGGCCTGGTGCCGGCCACGCCGCTCGGGGTGATCACCCTCCTGGACCGGTACGGCGTACCGCTTGCCGGCAAGCGAGCAGTGGTGATCGGGCGCTCGGAGCTGGTAGGCAAGCCGTTGGCGGCGCTGCTCCTGAAGCGGGACGCCACCGTCCTAGTAGCCCACTCCAAGACGCGCGAGCTGGCCGAGGTGACGCGCAGCGCGGACATCCTCGTGGCGGCGGCAGGCAGCCCGCGGCTGGTGAGTCCCGAGATGGTCAAGCCTGGGGCGGCCGTACTGGACGTTGGCCTCACTCGCGTGGACGGCAAGATCGTCGGCGACGTGCAGCCGGAGGTGGCCACGGTGGCCGGCTGGCTGACCCCCATGCCAGGCGGCACGGGCCCGATGACGGTGGCGATGGTCATCGTCAACACGCTCACCTCGGCCCACCTGCGCCGAGCCGAATGAGCGAGGTGTTCAGCAACATCCCGCTCGTGGCCGCGGTGTCGGCCACTGCCGTAGCCCAACTCCTGAAGGTGCTGCTGGTCCTCGCTTCGGAGAAGCGCTGGGCGCCGGACCGCCTGCTGGACACTGGCGGAATGCCCTCATCGCACAGCGCAGCGGTATCTGCTCTGGCCATCAGCCTGGGCGTCCTGTACGGTTGGGGCAGTCCTGAGTTCGCAATCGCCTGCGTACTCGGCTCCATCGTCATGTACGACGCCACCGGCATCCGGCGCGCGGCCGGACGCCACGCGGAGATGATCAACGATCTGGTGAAGGAGCTCGGACACCTGTTCGACGAAGGGTTCCAGCCGCAGGTACTGAAGACACTACTCGGGCACACGTACCCACAGGTGATCGTGGGCGCCCTTCTGGGCGTGACTACCGGCTTGGTCATAACGCTCTGAGTGGCTCGCCGGTTCCGCCGGCGGAGGCTCCAGCCTGGCCAGCGCCGCCGTGAGAACCGCCCCATCCAGGCTGCGTGGCGCCGTACGCGCCACGAAGGCGGCCCTGACCTCGGCTGCGCCGGCGGCCAACAGAGCTGCCCGTGCGGAGGCCAGGCTGGCTCCGGTGGTCATCACGTCGTCCACCAGCAGGACCTTGCACCCCGCAACCGCCTTGGCGGTGAACGCTTGCGCCAGGCTGGCTGCGCGCGCGGCGCGCCCCTGGCCGGCCAGCGTGGTGCCGGCGCCGTGGCGCTCAAGGGCGTTGCGATACGGTAGCCCACTCCGCTCCGCCAGAGCTACCGCGAGCAGTTCCGCCTGATCGTAACTGCGCTGCCTACGGCGCTGGCGGGTGGTTGGTAGGTGCGTAACCACGCTTGGCTGCCAGCTCCAGAGGGTAGTGCGCAAGTGAAGCAGCTCGGCCAGAAAGCCGGCGAGACGCCTGGCATCGCGGTACTTGAGTGCGTGCACCAGGCGCCGCCAGATGCCGGCGTGAGGGCCGAGCCAGACAGCATCGCCGTGAGGTGCTGGGGGCGACTGGACAGCGCCCCGCAAGAGCGCCTCGCACGGTTTGCAGAGACCGTTGGGGCCACAGGCGCCGGTGGTGCAAGAGGGACACTTGAGCGTGGCGGCCACCGCGCCGACCAGGGGGCTCACGAGCCTGAGGCGGATGTTGGCGAGGAGCCTGGCCGCGGTGAGTTCGCGGGCGGTGGGCGCGTTCACGGTGGCCGCGTCCCGGCTGGCCCCCGCGACCGCGCCGCGCACCGCCGACCTACGCGGTGCCGACGGTTCGAAGTGATAACCGTGGGAACCGCGCGGCGCTGCGGACGTGGAGCGACGCCCGGGTCCTAGCGCCAGGTTGACCTCGGCGACACGTGACGAGCGGGCGCGGCGTGAGGTCATGCTGGAGTGTAGTCGGTGTGCGGGGGCGGGGCTGCGTCCTCTTGGCGTATGCCAACCAAGCGTCGGTTCGAGCCTAGTCGGCCGAGGGCCCGGCGCTCAACTTGGGCGGACGGCCAGCTCGCTCACGAGTTCGGTGAGTTCGTGCGCTGCGGCGGCGCCGGGCAGCGGCGCCAACGCGCGGTCAAGCGCGTCGAGGCCGAGCCTGAGGCGCTCTTCGGCTACCTGCTGGGCGTAAGTTATCGAGCCATGCCTCACCAGCAGGTCCAGCACCTCCCGCATCTCCTGAGCCTGCTTCGCGCGCCGTGGGCGCCCCAGCAACTCGGTGGTGCGTTGCCTGACCCGACTGGGGGCCGTTGCCAGTAGGTGCGCCAGCATGAGGGTGCGCTTACCCTCGTAGAGGTCGCCGGCGAACTCCTTGCCGAGCTCAGCGCCCGCCGTGAGGTTGAGCACGTCGTCCCGGATCTGGAACGCGACGCCGAGATGGAGGCCGGCCTCTTCGAGCAGCGGGGACGGGGCACGCGCCGCGGCCAGTGCCCCCAGCCGCAGCGGCGACACCACCGTGTAGTAGGCGGTCTTGAGGCTCACCATCGTCAGGTACTCGGCTTCGGAAACGTCGAAGCGCCCTTCGCTGACCCAGGCCAGGTCCAGGTGTTGGCCGGCGGCGGTGCGCATTATCATCTGCCCGAACTCGGCCAGCAGGGCGTCTCGGTCGTATGCCTGGCTCTGAGGTAGCCCGTGGAGGTGCTGCCACATGGTCACGTGCATGGCGTCACCGACGTTGAGGGCCACAGGCATGCCGGTGATGTGGTGCAGGGCAGGCAGCCCCCTGCGCTCCTCGGAATCGTCCTCTATGTCGTCGTGAACCAGCACCCAGTTCTGGAAGAGCTCGAGCGCCTCTGCCAGCCTATCGGCGGCTGCCATCCCGGGAGTCGCGCTTCGTGCGCCGTGAGCGGTGGCGGAGAGGAGTATCAGGCGGCCGCGGAGCCCCTTCCCTGAGCGCCGCGGGTAGTCGGCCAGCAGGTCCAGGAACCGCTGCAGTTCTTCTTCGACTGAGCCGGAAGTGGGCAGCAGTTCTGGCGGTGGCAGCAGCGAACCCACGTCGGCGGGCAGCGCTGCAAGTACGCCGCGCCGTATCCGTTCCAGTTCGTTCACGCCGGCGATCATACGCCGTCAGCGAACGGCCGCTCCGGTGGGAGCGGCCGCGACGATCCTGCGTGTGCGGTGAGTGTCAGCGGAACACGAGTTCCGTTACGACCCAGGTGGCTACGAGCATGCCTGCGACGAAGAGCAGGATGTAGGGCAGCGATACGGCGTAGGTGCGGAAGATGAGTTGCAGCACCTCACCGCGCCCCAGCCGGCGGCGTTCCGCAGCGTGCTGCACGGCTCTCTCTCGGTTGGACATGCTGGTCACCCGCCTCCCGTACATTCCCTAGGCTAGCGGTTGATGCAAGCCTTGAAGTGCCCTGGCGTCACTTCTTCCAGCGGCGGGATGACCTCGGCGCACTCCTTGGTGGCGATGGGGCAGCGGGTACGGAACACGCAGCCCGACGGGGGGTTGATGGGGGAGGGGATGTCGCCCTGAAGGATGATGCGGTCCCGCCTGACGGTAGGGTCAGGGATGGGCACGGCCGAGAGGAGCGCCTCCGTGTAAGGGTGGATGGGGTTGGCGTACAGCTCCTTGGCCGGCGCGATCTCCATGATGCGGCCCAGGTACATGACGATGACGTGGTCGGAGATGTACTCCACCACCCCAAGGTCGTGCGCGATGAAGAGCAGTGTGAGCCCCAGGTCTTCCTTGAGGTCCTGCAGCAGGTTCACGACCTGCGCCTGGATGGACACGTCGAGGGCGGACACGGGCTCGTCGGCGACGATGAACTCCGGGTCGACGGCGAGCGCGCGGGCGATGCCGATGCGCTGCCGCTGACCGCCTGAGAACTCGTGCGGGTAGCGCCGCATGTGCGCTGGGGACAGCCCCACGCGCTCCAGTAGGCCCGCCACCTTCTCTTCGCGCTCCTTGCCGCGCGCCAGGTTATGGATGCTCATGGCTTCGCCGATGATGTCGCCTACGGACATGCGCGGGTTGAGGCTGGCGAACGGGTCCTGGAAGATGATCTGCATGCGCTTGCGGTACTCGCGCATCTGACCCTTGGAGAGCTTGGTTACGTCGACCCCGTCGAAGTTGACCTCACCGGAGGTCGGCTCGATGAGCCTCAGGATGGAGCGGCCCACCGTGGTCTTGCCCGAGCCGGACTCGCCCACCAGGCCGACCGTTTCACCGCGCTTGACGTTGAAGCTCACGTCTTCCACGGCTTTCACGTTGGCGACCACGCGGGAGAAGATGCCACCGCGGATGGGGAAGTACTTGCGGAGGTTCTTGACCTGCAGCAGGTTCTCCGAATCCTCCGTGATGTGGCGTCGGGGCTTCTCGGTCTTGTTGTTGGCGTCACTCATGCCGGTATCTCCGCCTTGAGGTCGAGTTCGTTCCAGCGGACGCAGCGCACCATGTGACCGTTACCGGTGTCCTCGAGATCAGGGATAGCGATCTTGCACTTCTCCTGAGCGAAGCGGCAGCGGGGATGGAAGGCGCAGCCCTCGGGAAGGTAGAGCGGGTTGGGTACGTTGCCGGGGATGGCCATCAGGCGTTCCTGGTGTTCGGCGGCCTTGTCGACGCGCGGGATGGAGTTGAGCAGGCCCAGCGTGTACGGCATCTTGGGGTCCGCGAAGATGTCGTTGACGTGCGCTTCCTCAACGGCGCGGCCGGCGTACATGACCACCGCGCGGTCCGCCACTTCGGCCACCACACCAAGGTCGTGCGTGATGAAGAGGATGGACATGCCGATCTCGTCCTGCAGCTTGCGCATGAGGTCGAGGATCTGCGCCTGGATGGTCACGTCCAGGGCCGTGGTGGGCTCGTCCGCGATGAGGAGCTTGGGTCCGCAGGAGAGCGCCATGGCGATCATGACGCGCTGACGCATACCGCCCGACATCTGGTGCGGGTAGTTCTTGACGCGCTTGCCCGGCTCGGGGATGCCGACGAGGTCGAGCATGTCGGCAGCGAGCTTCATGGCTTCGCGGTAGCTCTTGCCCTGGTGCAGGACGATGGCCTCGGCGATCTGGTCGCCGACCGTGTACACGGGGTTGAGGCTCGTCATGGGCTCCTGGAAGATCATGGAGATGTCGTTACCCCGGATGCGGCGCATCTCGCGCTCGCTCTTCTTGACGAGGTCCTCGCCCTGGAAGAGGATCTCGCCGCCGGCGATGCGGCCCGGAGGCGTGGGTATGAGGCGCATCATGGAGAGGCTCATGACGGATTTGCCGGAGCCCGATTCGCCGACGACGGCCAGAGTCTCACCGCGATCGAGGTGGAAGCTCACCCCGTCGACGGCTTTGACAGTGCCCTCGTCCGTATCGAAGTAGGTCTTGAGGCCTTTGACCTCAAGGAGCCGTTTGCTGTCTGCCACGTTCGTACGCTCCTCACGACGGTAGTTGGCGGCGCCAGGGTGTTGCAGCGCACATGTAACTAATCACGGGGCGCGCCGTGCTGAATACAGCGCAGCGCGCCCTGCAAGATAATCCGAAGTTATGGAAATATGCTCAGCTCCGTCCCTCGCTCCCTAGCGTCTCTTCCTGGGGTCGAAGGCGTCACGTAACCCATCGCCGAGCAGGTTCCAGCATAACACTGCCATGAAGATGGGGATGCCAGGTATCAACAACCAGGGTACGAACTGGATGCTGATGCCCCGGGCCGTGGCGTCCCGGAGCAGCAGGCCCCAGCTCGACGTGTCCACCTCAGAGGGCCCCAGGCCCAGGAAGGAGAGGCTCGTCTCCCCGAGGATGTAGCCCGGTATGGACAGGGTGAGGCTCACGATCACGTAGCTGGCCGTGGACGGCAGCAGGTGGCGCCACAGCACGCGCGCCTCGCTGGCGCCCAGCGCCTTGGCCGCCTGCGCGTAATCCAGTTCACGCGCAGACAGGATGAAGCCACGGATGATGCGCGCGAGACCGCCCCAGCCCACGAGGCCGAGCACGAACACGATCAGCACGTAAGTCTGGGCGGAACTCATCTGCAGGCCGAAGGCCTGCGCCAGGGGGTTCCGTGGGTCTCGCAGCAGCGACGCCAGCACGATGAGCAGGAAGAGCCCAGGGATGGCCGCGAAGATCTCGACCAGCCGCATTATCAGGTCGTCCACGATGCCGCCGTAGAAGCCTGCGATGCCGCCCAGCAGCAGCCCCAGAGTGAGCGCCACCCACACGGCCAGCAGGCCCACCGTGAGGCTCACCTGGCCTCCGTACAGCACCCGGGAGAAGACGTCCTTGCCTAGGTTATTGGTGCCCCAGACGAAGATCCGCGCCGGGTCGTCCACCCCGAACAGCCTTAGGTCTGATTTGAACACCCCAAGGATCTTGTACGGGTTGGACGGCCGCCGCACCAGGAACTTGATGGGGTAGATGGTGGAGGTGTCTTCGTCGTACACGCGCTGACGCGTGATGGGGTCGCGGCTCTCTACCACGTCGTACACGAACGGTCTGGTGAGGCGGCCCGTCTCGGGGTTGATCCAGTGCACCTGCGTGGGCGGGCGGAAGGAGGCGGTAGGTGACCGCCTGTACTCGTTCAGGCCGTACGGTGCCAGGAAACCGGCGAAGATCGCGGTGAGGTACATGAAGACCAGGATCCAGCCGCCCACCAAAGCGGACTTGTGACGCGAGAACTGCTCCCAGATGATCTTGCCCTGGCTCTTGCTCTGACCCATCTGGATGGGGCCAGCGCTGTTGAGGTCGAGCATGGCGTTCTCGATCTGGTGCGTGGTGGCGTCCACCGTGGCCTCGGTGACCTGCTCCAGGTCGCTCTGCTGCTTGCGGTTCGGGTCGTCTGCCATGTCAGGAACCTCAGTTGTACCGGATGCGTGGGTCGACCGCGGCCAGCAGCAGGTCGGAGAGGAGGTTGCCTATCATCAGCAGGATGGTGGTGATGACGATGAGGCCCAGCACTATGTAGATGTCCTGAGAGTTCAGAGCTTCGAGGAAGGTCGGCGTGATGCCGGGCCACGACATCGTCACCTCGACCAGGCCGGCGCCGCCTACCAGGTCCGGGAGGAGCCCCCCGATGCCTGCCACGAAGGGGATGATGGCGGGCCTCAGCGCGTGCTTGTAAGTGATGCTCGCTTGCCCCAGACCCTTCGCCTTGGCGGTGCGGATGAAGTCTGAGGCCAGGTACTCCACCATCTGGGCGCGCAGCACCCTCGTGAAGCCCGCCATGCCGGCCGTGGCGACAACGAACGACGGGATGAACATGTGCCACATGACGTCCCAGAACTTGCCCCACGGCGTCATCGTCAAGTGGTTGCCGCTCGTCATGCCGGCCACTGGGAAGAGGAGCTGGTTGTAGTCGAAGACGTCCTTGGTGAACGTTCGCGTGACGAAGATCAGCAGGATGAGCACCTGCGCGAAGAAGAAGTTGGGGATGGCCAGCCCGAAGTAGGAGAGCATGCTCACCACTTGATCGCCGAGCGAATACTGCCTCACCGCAGAGAAGACCCCCATCGGCACCGCCACCGCCCACAGCATCACTATGGAGAGGAGAGCGAGGTACATGGAGTTGCGCATGGGCCCCGCTATGCGGCGGATGACCGGCTGGTTGGACACGAACGACTGCCCCAGGTTGCCCTGCACCAGGTTACGCATCCAGCGCACGTACTGCACCGCCATCGGCTGGTCCAGGCCGAAGTCTGCACGCATGCGCTCGATGGTCTCCGGGCGCACGTTGGGCTCGAGCGCCTTCCTGGTGAGGAAGTCGCCCGGCACGAGCTGACTGATTATGAAGGCCAGCATGGTGGCCCCGATGAAAGTGGGGATCAGCTGGAAGAGGCGCCTGACGATATAGACGAGCATCAGGCGATGTCCCTTCGCGGCGTCATTCGGATCCGCGCTGAGGGGGAGCTGACCGTGGGAAGAGACATAGTCAAGATAGTTGTCATCTCAGGGGTTGAACTGGGCGGCAGATAGGCCGCCCAGTTCAGGAGTATCGAGTTGTTTAGTCCCTGGCTTACTGCGCCTTGAAGAGGAGCGGGAGCTCCCAGGCGCCGAGCAGCGGGTTGATCTGGCCGTCCTGGTGGTAGCCGTTGAGCGCGGAGCTCCAGCTGTAGTGCGCCATGGGGCTCACGAGGTAGGCGATCGGCAGGAGGTCGGCTTCGACGGACTGGATCTCGTAGCCGACGTCGCGGGCGGCTTCGGTATCGAGCGTTTCACGACCGACGTTGAAGAGCTGACCCATGAGGGTCTCACCGGTGGTGAGGCACTCGGGGCTGGTGTTGTACATGTGCAGGTTGGTACCGCACGGGATGACGTTCACGCCGAACGGCCAGTCGCGCGAGCCGCCGGTGAGGCCGATGAGGATGGCGTCGAACGGACGGTCTTCGCCGACGGAGAGGAGCTGGTCGACGAGGAGGTTGAAGTCGATGGCCGAGACGGTCACGTCCACGCCCGCGTCGCGAGCGGTGTCGGCGAAGATCTGGGCGAGCTGCTCACGCTGGGTGTTGCCGGCGTTGGTGGCCAGCGTCCAGGCCACCGTTTCACCGGCGGCGTTGACGAGCAGGCCCTGAGCGTTGGTGCGGTCGTAGCCGATGTCGGCGAGGAGTTCGCGAGCGGCTTCCGGATCGTACGGGTACTTCTCAACGTTGTCGTTGATCCAGTAATCGTTGATCGGGTACACGTTCGTGTGCATGGGCAGGCCGGCGCCGTTGTACACGAGGTCGATCATGAGGTCACGGTCGATCAGGTGGGCCATGGCGCGGCGGAAGTTCTGGTTGCGGAAGAGGGCTTCCTTGGTGGGGTTGGAGGCCATGTTCCAGTTCCACACCACGAACTGGCTGCTGGCAACGGGGCTGACGGACTCGAGGATGAGAACGTCGATGTCGCCGTTGTTGACGGCCTGGTTGATGACGCCGATGTCGTCAAGGTTGCGCGGGCTGAAGCTGTCGATCTGCCCGGCGAGGTAGAGGTTAAGAGCCGCATCGAGGTCGCCGGCGACGGTCATGCTGTAGCCGTCGAGGTAAGGCAGCGCGTTGCCAGCTTCGTCCACGTTCCAGTCACCGAAGTGAGGGTTCTTGACGAGGATGATGCGCTCGCCGGGCTGGAACACGGTCGGGATGAACTCGGTGGGCCACACGGTGGTGGTCACGTCGACATCGGTGCCCCAGAGAGCCTTGACGGCCTCGGCGCCGCCGGAGCGGTAGGCCGCACCGAAGATGGCGTCGGGAACGGGGTTGATGGCGGCAACAGGGAAGGCGAGGCGGTCAGGGCGCGGGAAGTTGATGCGCAGGCCGTTGTCGCCGACACGTTCCATGGTGATGGGATCGCCATCCATGAACCAGCTGTCGTAGCCGTTGGAGCCCACGTCAGCGTCGGTCTCGAGGATGTAGCGGATGTAGTAGTCCTGAGCGGTGATGTCGCTGCCGTCGGACCACTTCATGCCGTCGCGCACGACGAGGTCGATGACGGTGCCGTCGTCGTTCACTTCGTACGATACGGCGCCGTAGCCGAGCCACTCGTCGGAATCCGGGCCGCGCATGATGAGCGGGGCGCCGGCGAACAGGTAGTCGGAGAGAGCCTGCGACTCGGCCGAGACAACGGGGTTGAAGGTGCGCGGGTCGCCGATCATGGCGATGTTCAGCGTACCGCCGTAAACGGCTTCCCCAGGGGTGGCGTTGGTCCACGTGCTGGGCCACACGTACGGCTGCGCGAACGCGAACGTGGCCACCGCTACGAAGCTAAGGCCGATGAGTAGTCTCTTCATTGCTCCTCCAGTACTCTTGCTTCCGCGTGGGTTCGGCGAGATGCCTCACCTTCACGCGCTTTTGACGACGGCCTACCGTAACCCCTGGCCCAGACTACCCGCAAGACTGCACCAGCACTGCAAGCAGTTCTTCTGGACTATGGGACCCGGCTTCCGCCCTGCCGGGTGGGCTATATACATTTACCCACTTGGCTGGAATCTATCATCCCCGTCTCGCATCGTCAACGAGGGATGGTTAACCTTCCGTACACGAAAGCGCCGCCCGGGACGGGCGGCAGCCTGTGGTCGGGGCTGGTGACCAGCGTGGCGAGAAGCCTCCTGGCTCAGCGGGGGAGGAGGCCCAGCAACAGCGCCAGGACGCCCCAGATGATGGACAGGTAGATGGTGGTGCGGTGCAGGCCGCCGGCAGTGCCACCCAGGGAGCTGAAGTCGGCACCGCCGCCGCCGTCCAGGCCGGCGCCTAGGCCGGACTGCTTCGGCTCCTGCATGAGGATGATAGCGGTGAGAAGGCTGGAAACAGCGACGAACAGGATGAATGCGATCCAGAACATGGTTCCTCCAGGGTACTGCGCGCCCGACTCCTACCAGCGCGGCTTCGGTGGATTCGTTTGTGGTGCCGAGAGCGGGAATCGAACCCGCACGGGTCGCCCCGGTTGATTTTGAGTCAACTGCGTCTACCGTTCCGCCACCTCGGCTTGGGGCGGCCCCCCGCAACTGCAGGCGGGGCCGTAGAACAAAGCGTGCGACCGCGCCAAGGCGGCCGAACAGTTGATCATTGTAGCAGCGGGGCGGGGCGCACGGCAACAGCGCCGCAGCCTCTCCTTAGCTCAGGAGCCGCGCAGGACCATGCCTGCGAACCTGAAGAGCCGCGGCAGGCGACCCCAGCGGCGCCGGTCCAGCGCAACGCGGAAGAGCCACTCGACTCCCAGCCTGGTGGTCCAACCCGGCATGCGCTTCACCTCGCCGGCCAGCACGTCGAGCGTACCGCCCACGCCGATAAGGACGGCGGCACCCAGTTCGGCGGCGTGACGGTGCAGGAAAAGCTCCTGCCCCTCACCCAGGCCGGCCAAGAGGAGGTCTGGTCGTGAAGACCTCACGTCCCTCAGAACCTGCTCCATCGCTGTGCGGTCGAAGTAGCCGTGCTGGGCTCCGGCCACCACGACGCCGTAAGTGCTCCTGGCGGCCTCGGCCGCGCGCTCGGCCACGCCGGGTCGGCCCCCGAGGAAATACACCCTGAGGCCCGTGCTCCCAAGCCGCATGATCTCGAGCGCCAGGTCCACACCGGGCACGCGGCCCGGCAGGGGCACACCGCTGCGACGTGCCGCCCAAGCGATGCCCACACCGTCGGCCACGCTCAAGTCGGCGGCACGCAGCGCGCGCGCCAGGGCCGGATCTGCCTGCGCCTGCACCACGATCTCCGGGTTGAGCGTCACCACCAGACGAGGCGCTGCCTCGCTACCACGCGCCTCTTCAACGCACCTCAGCACCCACGCGGCGGCCTCGGGCAGGGTCACGGCATCGAGCGGATAGCCGAGTATCTCTCGTCGCGGGGTAGGCATGCAGGCAACTAATCGGTGTCGGCGGAGAAGTGATAGAGCGGCGCCGGGTCGCCGCCGCGCACCGCCTGGAGCCGAGGCACGGTGGAACTGGCCGAAACCCGCGCGGCGAAGGCCAGGTCGCCTTCCAAGTCGATCGACCTGAGGTACTGGCCTGCCACGGAGCGCCACAGGGCCTCCAGGGGGTCTGGCACCGAGCGTGCCAGGGTGGTGGCGAACCGGGTGGCACCTATGAACTCTGCGCCGCCGACGCGCTGCTCGATGAGGCTCGCTATCAGCGCGGCTGCAACCGTGTCGTCCAGGTCCGGCTCCCCGGCGAAACCGGAGCCCACCAGGTCCACCCTGGCCGGTGCCAGGGCGGCCACTGCATCGGCGACGGCGGCGGCGTTGTAAAGCGAACCTAGCAGCAGGGCGCGGCCTGAGGCCACCTGCTCGAGCCAGCGCGGAGCGTTCTCGGACACCATGACAACGGAGCGCCCGGCCACGTCGGCCCCTGCGAGCTGAACGGGCGAGTTGCCGTGATTGAACCCTTCTGGCGGCACGCCTTGCCGCTCACCTACCAGCAGCACCCCCTCTGCGGCGGCGCTCTTGGCGCTACGCAGCGAGGGTGTAAGCGCCAGCTCCCTCACGCCCCTGTCGAACAGGAGCGGCACCACCGTGCAGGTGCGAAGAACGTCTATCAGTACCACCACGTCGTGGTACGGGCCAGACGGTATCAAGTCGGTGTTTATCTTCATGCTCACGGAGTGCGGCCCTCGGCCGGTGCGGGTGTTGGTGAGGTGACTTCCCTTGGCGCTCTAGCCGGCTCTCTGGGCGCTGGGCGCGGCGCCTACCGCACGCCCCGTGGGGAGCCTAGCGGAGGGAGTCTAACACGGGCCACCACGGTGGGCACGGTCGCCTCAAGCAACCTGCCGGACGTCGCCGCTTTGTAAGCTGCCGTGTGCTTGCAGATCCGCATAACGGTTCGGGACCGACCCTCGCTTCGCCCGGCGCTGCCATGGGCTTCGGAACGGCTTACGCCTCCGGTGCGCTCAACGACTTCTTCGACCTTGCGCCCGGAGACCTTGGAGCAGCGCTGCGGGTGGAGCGCTTGGCGGCCCGCCCACAACTGGCGGACGCACTACAGCGCTACGCGGAGCAACTTGGCGCGCCAGCGCCCGTGCTCAAGAACATAGAGCGGTTGCGCCACCCGGAGGCGCGGGCGGTCGTCACTGGTCAGCAGGTCGGCCTGCTGCTGGGCCCGACGTTCACGCTCTCGAAGGCCGTCACGGCCATCAGGCTCGCGCAGCGGCTGGACACCCCGGAGAGGCCAGTCGTGCCGATCTTCTGGCTGGCAACGCAGGACCACGACGTCGCCGAGGTCGACCACACCTACGTATTGGACGGGGACGAGAGGCTTCACCGGCTGAAGGTGCAGTTGCCTTACGACTCTCCTGCCGGCAGAGCGCCGGTCACCAGCACCATGCTCGCGCAGGTCCGTTCCGAGCTGGAGGCTCTCACGCCACGACCCCGTTTCCTGGAGGAAGTCTGGCGACTGGTGGAGGAGAGCGCGGCCGCTGGCGGCTTCGGCGACTGGTTCGCCGCTCTGCTGACCAGGCTCCTGGGCGGCTCCGGTCTGGTACTGGTCGACCCGCTCAGACCGGACTTCGCGCGGCTCACGCTCGACGTCGTTAGAGCGGAGATCGCGGACCCGGGCCGGAGCGCCGACGCCATCAACGGCGCTGGTGGGCGGCTGAAGGCGCTCGGGTTCGAACCGCAACTCGGCAGAGGGGTGAACGCCAGCAACCTCTTCATAGAACTTGGTGCCGAACCGGGGCCATCCAAGCGTGTGCTGCTCAGGTACCAGGGCCGGAAGTTCTTCGCGGACGGTAGGGAGTTCACCGCGGCGGAACTGCTGGCCCGCTTGGACGACGACCCGAGCGCGATCACGCCGGCGGCGGGGCTTAGACCCGTGACGCAGGACGCGGCGCTGCCCACTGCGGTTCTCGTGCTGGGCCCCGGGGAACTGCGCTACGTGGCTCAGCTGCGCGGTGTGTACGCCGAACATGGGGTGCCCATGCCGCTGGCCTGGCCGCGGGCCTCCGCCGCCGTGCTCGAGCCTGCGGCTGCGCGCCTGCTTCACGCAGTGGGTCTGAGCGCGGCAGAGTTCAGGACACGGCGCGAGCAGGAGCTGGAACGGCTGGTGCTTGAGCGCAGCGGCCAGCTGGAACGCTTCGAGTCTGCCACCACGACCATCGAGGAAGCGCTGGCGCAACTCTTGAGCGAGGCGGAGCAGCTCGACCCGACCCTGCTCGGCACGGTCGAGCGGGGCAGGCGCCATCTGAAGATGACGCTCGAAAGGTTGAGGGGCAAGAGCGCACGGGCCCTGCTGGAGCGCGACGAGACGACCAGGAGGCAGTTCGAGCGGCTGGCAGCGCACCTACTGCCTCTGGGGCAGCCCGCGGAGCGGTTGCTTAGCCCCTTCAGCCACGCGCTGAAGTTCGGCGTGGAGCCGCTGCTCGACAGGTTCTTGGCCATGGAGCCCAGCGGGGAGCAGGAGCTCGTGCTCTGACGCGCCGAGCGGCTGCGAGGGGTCGCCAGGTGCCAGAGGCCAGGTGCCTCCGGGCTAACCTCTGGAGGACACCGAGTAGTTGGGCGCGTCCTTCGTGATCGTCACGTCGTGCGGGTGCGATTCCAGCAGGCTCGCCTGCGTGATCGTCACGAAGCGGCTGTCCTGCCTGAGGGCGTCCAGGTCCTTCGTTCCGCAGTAACCCATGGCCGAACGTAGACCGCCGGCCACCTGGTATATTACGTCGCCCACGGGCCCCTTGTACGCCACCATGCCCTCGATGCCCTCTGGCACGAGCTTGGAGGCGGGCGCTTCGCTCTCCTGGAAGTAGCGGTCGGCGCTACCGCCCGACATGGCGCCCAGCGAACCCATGCCGCGGTACGCCTTGTAGCGGCGCCCGTCACGCAGGATCTCCTCGCCAGGCGCCTCGGTCGTGCCTGCCAGGAGCGAACCCATCATCACCACGTCGGCGCCCGCCGCCAGCGCCTTCACGGCGTCTCCGGAGTACTTGATGCCGCCGTCGGCCACCAGGGTCACGCCCGTGCCCTGCGTCACCTCCGCCACGTTGAGGATGGCGCTGAGCTGCGGCATGCCGACGCCCGTCACGACCCGCGTCGTGCAGATGCTGCCCGGTCCCACACCTACCTTCACCCCATCGGCGCCGGCGTCCACGAGTGCTGCCGCAGCGGCGCTGGTGGCGATGTTGCCGGCGATGACCTCGGTGGCGTAGTTCCGCTTCACGTACTTCAGGGCGTCGATGATGCCCTGGCTGTGGCCGTGCGCACTGTCGAGAACCAGCACGTCCACACCCGCGTCCACCAGAGCCTGCGTGCGCTCCTCCAGGTCGAGCCCAACGCCGATGGCTGCGGCTACCCGCAGACGTCCGAGGGAGTCCTTGGCCGCCTCCGGGTACTCCATCTGCTTCTTCAGGTCCTTGATGGTGATCAGGCCGCGCAGGTAGAACTCGTCGTCCACCACCAGCAGCTTCTCTACCTTGTGCTGCCTGAGGATGTCGCGGGCGTGTTCCAGGGTGGTGCCCACGGGCACGGTGACCAGGTCCTCGCTCGTCATGCGTTCTTCGACCAGGAGGCTCAGGTCGTCCTCGAACCGCAGGTCGCGGTTCGTGAGAATGCCGACGAGCTTCCCTCCCGGTTCCACGATGGGCACACCGCTGATGCGGTACTCGCTCATGAGGCGCTCGGCGTCCGCCAAGGTCGCGGAGCGTGTCAGCGTTATCGGGTCCACGATCATCCCCGACTCGGAGCGCTTCACCTTGCGGACCATCTCTGCCTGTTCCGCCACGCCCATCTTCTTGTGCACTACCCCGATGCCGCCCTGGCGAGCCATGGCGATGGCCATCTGTGTCTCCGTCACCGTGTCCATGGCCGCGGAGACGAGCGGGATGTTGAGATGCACGGAAGATGTCAGCCGGGCGCTCAGGCTGACCTCTTTGGGGAGGACCTGGCTATGAGCCGGCAGCAGAAGCACATCGTCGAAGGTGAGGGCGGTGGCCACGATCTTGCCGGAGCGGGTCTCCGCGTGGGTAGGGACTTGGGGGACGACGTTCAGGCTCATCTCTCACCTCTTCGCAGGGTTGCTTCCGGGGCTACGGAAGCGGGTCCTCGCGGGCCTCTCGGCAGCGGCTCCGGAGGCTGTGGTGGCCACGGTACAGGGCGGCCCGCACGACAAGTCAAGGGTTGGAAACCAGCAGGCTCTGCATGGGCCCCAGCCACTCCGGTGGGAGGGTGGTGGCGCGCCCAGTGCGGTCCGTTGGAACGTGCTCGGTCGTGGCAGTAGCCAGGAGTTGGCCCTGGCGTTCCACGGCGTAGTTGAAGACAACGCGGCGGCTCCGCACTACCTCCAGCCGGGGTGTGATGGTGAGCTCGTCGTCGAAGTAAGACGCCGCCCTGTAAGCGACCTCCAGACATGAAACGGCCAGCGAGATGCCGCCGTCCTCGATCTGCTTGTAGCTGAGGCCTCGCTCCCTCAACCACTCCACGCGCGCCGCCTCCAGCCACACCACGTAGGCGCTGTGATGCGCCACACCCATCTGATCGGTCTCTGCGAACCTCACCCGCAACTTCATCGCCGGCAAGCATAACGCCTGACCGGTGGCGGCCGGTGCTAGACTTCGCCAGGGAGCGTCAGTGTCTCAAAGCAACAACCGTACCAACGGGGCCGAGATCCACGAGCAGATGAGCTATCGCCGCGGGCAATTGCCCGCGAGCCGGACGCGCGTGGCGCCACGCTTCAAGGTGTATGCCAACCCTGCCGAGGTCGCTTCCCTGCCCGAGCCCCAGCTGAAGGGTGGCCCGGGGCTATGGACCACGCTGGCGCGCGAGCGCAGCGGCGGCGCCGAAGGCGGCCGCCTGAAGCAGACGCAACTCTCCCAACTGCTCTGGTCCGGACTCGGCTTCACGTTCGGGCTGGAGCGCGCGCACGCCCATAGTCAGGAAGTCTCCTCGCTCGAGGCGTACGTGCTCGTGTTCGATGTGCAAGACATCTTCGCCGGCAGCTATCACTACAACCCACGCGAGCACACCCTGTCGCAGCTGCGCATGGAGGACCAGCGGGAGCGGTTCGCCGAGGGCATGCTGGCGCCGGTCGAAGCCGACGCTCAGGCCGCGGTGATATGCCTCACTGGCCTCCCGGCCCGGCACCGCGTGGCTCACGGCGGTCGCGGCTACAGGTACGCCCTGCTGGACGCCGGCGCCGCCTGTCAGAACGTGGTGCTGGCAGCAACGGCGCTCGGACTAGCCGCCCAGGTGGTCACCGATTTCTACGACGCAGACATCGTTGCGCTGCTGGGCCTCGGCGGCAGGGGCGAGTGGCCCCTCTGCCTCGTGACCGTCGGGGTTTGACGCGCCAACCGACCTTGCCGAAGGAGCCAAAGTGAGCACAGTAACAAACCCTAGCCTTCAAGATGCCGCCACGACCGCCATCCTCCTGGAGGACGCGAAGCACCGCTCCGGGCTCTGGGAGCCCGACGTGGTCTTCGTGCGCGGCGACGGTGTTCTCCTTTACGACGCGGACGGCAACGAGTACCTCGACTGCATGGCCGGCATCGCCGTGGCCAGCCTGGGGCACGGCAACGAACGGTTGGCGGACGCCTTGGCGGCGCAGGCCCGCAAGCTCAACGTGGCGCCCCAGAACATCGGCAACGACACGCGAACCCGGTTCGTCACGAAGCTCTTCGAGTTCATCCAGCCGCCCCTCCGACGGGTCTTCCTTAGCAGCTCCGGCGCCGAAGCCAACGAGGCGGCGCTCAAGTGGGCCCGCGCGGCCACCGGACGTAGCCGCTTCGTGGCGCTTCGGCACGGTTTCTCCGGCAGGTCCGGCGGCGTGCTGCCGCTCACCTGGGAGCCTGCCTACCGCGAGCCGTTCGCGCCTTTCGGCAGCGAGGTGCAGTTCCTGGACGTGGGCGACGAAGCGCAGGCGCAGGCAGCCATAAACGACAACACGGCGGCCGTGCTGCTGGAACCCATCCAGGGCGAGAGCGGCATCCGTCCCGTGCCCGAGCAGTACCTGCAGCTCCTCCGGCGCCTCACGCAGGAGGCGGGGGCGCTCTTGATCTTCGACGAGATCCAGACCGGCGTGGGTCGCACCGGCACCTTCCTGGCGAGCCAGGCCACGGGTGTGACGGCAGACATCGTCACGCTGGCCAAGGGCTTAGGCAACGGCTTCCCGATAGGTGCCACGCTCATGACTTCCGAGGTGGCCGCCGCCATGCCCAAGGGCGGACACGGCTCCACCTTCGGCGGCAACCCACTGGCTGCGGCGGCCGGGCTCGTGGTGCTGCAGGAGATCCAGGAGCGGGGTCTCATGGCCAACGCCGAGAAGATGGGCGAGCGCTTGATGGCCGGCCTGCGCGAGGCGGGCGCCGGCGTGGTGAAAGAGGTGCGCGGTAGGGGTCTCCTGATCGGCGTGGAGACCTCAGTGCCGGTCGGCCCCGTGATCTCGGCGCTGCGCGCCGCGGGCGTGCTCACGATCGCGGGCGGAGGCAACACCATCAGGTACCTGCCACCCCTCATCATCCAGGCAGAAGAAGTGGACGAGGTGGTGCGCCGGAGCGCTGCCGTGTTCCAGCGTCTGGCCGGTGCGTAGACCGCACACTGCAGAGGTGACTTTTCCCTTCTCGCGTGTCTGGCGCGAGTCCGTATACTGTGACCGTGTTCCCTAGTCTCGAGGCCATCGCCCTTGAACTGCTTGAGTACAAGGTGGCCGAGTACCGTGGCAAGCGCACCGTGAAGGGCGGCATGGCCTCCCTGTGGGACCTGGTGGCGCTGCTGAGCCGCGATCAGGACAGGCTCGACGCCGACGGACGCAGGCGCTTCACGGAACTGACCAACGCCCTCGCCCAACTCGCCGACAAGCCTCGCGGCACCGCCGTTCCCTCCCTCAACGCGCTCGTCATAGAAGACGAGGCGGTGGTGGAGTTCGCGGTGGAGGAGCCGCCGCCGCCCCCCGTCAAGGTGGCGGGCACGGCCCTGGAGCGCGAGGAGCACGCTGTGCTTCAGCGGCTTGCGCGGCGCGTGTGGTGGGACGACCTCGAGGAGTTCGTACAGCGGGTGGCCGCCACGTGGCGCGCCGAACAGGGGCGTGGCAGCGCCCGCCTGGTGTTCGCCACCCTGCAGAACCTCAACCGTAACGCCGATCGCAGCACGTTCGGGCAGGACGTCAACCTGCGCGGGTTCCGCGTCATCGAGCCGATCCCGAGCCTCCGCGATCCGCTCATCTCGCTCTCGGACGTGGACGCACTGGCGGAGATCGTGCGCGAGATGGTGAACCTCATCATGACCATCGGCAAGGCGGGCAACCCCCTGCCGGCCCTGGAGATCCCCGAAGCCGGGGCGTTCGCTTACGTGCGCCAGGCCGCGCTCACAGTGGCCGCCGACCCGTACGCGGGCCGCTACTCGCATAGCGGCGCCGGCGACGTGAACAGCGCTCAGCTCAAGCTGGCCATCCAGGAGCTCGTCAGGGACCGGCTGCCCGAGGAGGAGAAGGCCAAGCAGCGCCGGGAGCTGGAGCGGCGGCTGATAGAGGTCTCCTCGAGAGAGCGCAACGAGCGGCAGGCCTTCCAACAGGACGTTGCCGCCTTCAAGCTGCAGGTGGAGGCGTTCTTCGACCGCTTGTCGGAGTACTTGCCTACCAACGTGGGGGGTCGCGCCAGCGGCCCACAGTTGGAGGGCGGCGTGCTGTTCGGCGCGAACCCCATCCTCAGGTGGGAGAAGGTACCTCCTGACGCGAGTTCCGTCACCATCCGCATGGTCGGCCCGGTGCGGCTCACGCTGGCAGGTCACGACCTCGCCATCGCGGGTGTTGGGGGTCAGCGCACGCTCTACCTGGACGGCCAGGAGCTTGAGCTCGAGGGCACCAACGTACTGCAGCGCAACCGCACCCGTATAGCCACCTACCGCGAGGCCGATTACGTGCACGTGCGCATCAGGGACCTGGAGAAGTCGCTGGCGGCGCGCCTGGCGGACGCGTTGGTGGCTGCTTACGTCGTCTCTTCACAGCAGAGCGAGGAACTCCTGGCAACGTTGAAGGTGCTCGCCAACAACGTACGGGGCGAGGCGCAGGAAGTGGTGGCCCAGGCTCTCACGCGGGCCCTGGTGGTCAGCTCACGGGCGCCGGACCGGCGGCAGGCCCTTACCGGCCTGATCCAGGGCTCGGCGCGGGCGGCCGGCGTGGGGCTGCTAGAACAGACCGTGGATGGACTGGTGGACCGCATGCTGGCCACCATGGACGGTGAGCAGCAGAGCCTCGAGGACGTCATCGCCAGCGCGAACGCTGACGCGTACGACGTGCAGGCCCTCACCAGCGAGCCGATGAGCTTCGACGTGGGCGGGCTGAAGCTCACGGTCAGGCAGTACCGGGGCCGCGGCGCGGAAGCACAGGAGAGCCTCGTAGCCATGCTGCCGGGCCAGGTGCTCGGTTCCTTCACGGATCATCTGATAGCGGGCCGTACCGAAGGGACGTACGTCTTCGCGCGTGGCGACGACGAGGTCGCGGTGCTGTTCCTGGCACGTGCGGGTACGGCAACGGAAGACGACGGCAACCAGGCCTGAGTGGGCCCCAACCCGTTACGTACGGCGGCTTTCGCCTTCCCCATACTGCCGGCTTCGTCCTTCCCGACCGAGACTCATCTGGGTGGCGTCTCCGACGGGGGCAGGAACTTGTAGACGAGGCGCAGTGCCTCCAGGTCTGCCTCGTCGACCACGCCGTCGCCGTTCAGGTCCGCGGCCAGGTTCACGCCCTGACTTCCGAACGCAGCGGCCAGCGCCGCCAGGTCGTAGAAGTCGACCACGCCGTCGCGGTTGATGTCCTCCGGCCGGAACACCTGAAGCGCCGTCAGCGCTGCAAGATCTGCCGCGGCCGGCTCCGTGGCGCCGGGCGTGACGGCGCTGTTCATGACCCCGTCCCCGCCCTCGGGCAACCCGATCAGCACACCCAGTTCGTGCAGTAGCGCGGCTTCGGTGGCTGCTGCGCCAACGGGGGACACGAGCACCTCGGTGGCGCTGCTGCCGCTCCGCACCAGCGTGAACGAAAGCGCGTCCGGGCCGTACCAGCCAACTTCTCCGTATGCGATCTTGTGCGCGGTGCCAGCGTCGGCAGACTCCTCGTTCACCCTTTCGAACAGGACTGCGTTCGGCGCTGCCGACTGCCACGCGTTGGCGGCACTCTCCACCGCCGCCGACAGCAGTAGCGGTCCACCGGCCTCATCCACGCTGTACCTCACCACGATCCGTGGCGCCTCAGTAGCATCGGGTGGCGCGACCGATTCGGAACCCTCGTCACGTGGCTCGTCCATGTCCTCGTCGGCGCTCTCGCCTGAACCGTCAGAGCTGGTCGCTGGGTTGGCAGTCTCTTGGGATGTTGTTGGGTTGGCTGTCTCTTGGGTGGTTGTTGGGTCGGCTGTCCCTTGGGTAGTTGTTGGGTCGGCTGTCCCTTGGGTCGTTGCCGTCGGCAACCCGGTGTCGAGCAGCCTGCGGATGGAGCCCAGGACCTCGTCGAGCCCGGATCCGGCGGCCGACCTGGTAAGGCGACCTTCCGAAGGTACCTGTAGGTAGTCGCCCGCTTCGTCCCGAGCGCCCGCGGCATCGAGGGTCCACACACCCTGCTGTACGCCCACGATGGGAGACGCCAGCCTGCGGTCTTCGTAAGCGAACATCAGGACCCGCTGGCCCGGGCGGAACTGCGGTACGGCGCTGACGGTGACGCGGTCACCGCCCGTCATGGTGCCGCCCAGGAACTCGAGCGTGATGGTGGTCGGCAGTTCCTCTTGGACGCCTTCCTGCTCATCAACGGGCTCACCCGCGTAAGCGAGCCACTGCTCAGCACGGAACGTCACTTCGGTCCACGGCAGCGCCTCGGACTCGACGCTCCTCACGGAGTCCACCGTGCCCACGAAGATGACGTCCGCGGCGAGCACCAGTTCCTCGGGCGACCGCTCGTGGAACGTCGTCGCGTTCGCCACCTGGAACGCCAGGATGGTGAGGAGCACATGGAGGGCAACGGACCCCTTCACCGACCGTTCCCCCCCTCGTTGCCGGGCCCGCCAGGGACTGCTTCGCCGGAACCGTCGCCGCTGCCACTCTCCCCTTCGCCCACCGGGTCGGTGGAGGAGCCGTTCTCCTTGGCGCGCTCGTCGGGGAGGGTGGGAGAGCGACTCCCTTCGCTCTGACGGACGAAGTGGTGCCGTTTGTTCGGGTCCGCGCCGAAGCTGATGAACTCGACGCGCTGCTCCAGCCACAGGGTGGCGGGTTCCACGAGTGGCTCGAGCACGAAGCTGAAGAGGGTGTGGTCGCCGTCGAGGGAGCGGCCCAGCACGGCCAGGTCCACTTGCAGTTGGCCCTCGCCCTCGTCGGTGAGCACGGCGACGTCGCGTCCGGGCGCCACCACGCTGCCGGGGCGTAGGCGGAAGGTCGTGGAGTCCCAGGTGACCAGCGTGCGCACGGCGCTCAGGTTCCGGGCGCCGGTCACGGTGGCGCGCAGCGTGACGCTCTCGCGCACTTCGGTGAGAGGCGGCGAGAGACTGAAGGAGGGGGGCGGCACGTCCGTTACCGTGAGTCGGAACTGTTGCACGGTCTTGTTGAGGTTGCCGTCCGAGACGGCGATGCTGAACTCGTACTCGCCCGTGGCCGTGGCGGTGCCCCGCAACGCGCCGTTCTGCAGGCTCATGCCGCCCGGCAACGCGCCGGCGTCAAGCTGGAACGTGTAGGGTCGCAACCCGCCGGTGGCGTGAAGCTGCTGCTCGTAGGGTTCCCCCACGATGGCGTTGGGGAGGCTCGGCTGCAACAGCCGCAGTGCTTCGCCTACCGTGTCGAACTCCCCGGCGCAGGCGGCTAATACGCCAAGCGCGACCATGGCCGCGAGCACCCTGACCGCGCGCGTGGCTCGGGCGGGTCGGCTCGTTTGGCTGGCAGCCTGTGCTGGCAAGAAGGGCTCCTCCCGTGAGCCTCGAGTCAGTGCCGGAGAGGGCACCGACCGAGCACCGCACTCTGCTCTGGACGCGTACGGTCGAGTGATTGTACAAGTCCAGCACGTGAGAGGGGCCTGAAGTGCCGGCAGTATCGTGCCCCCTCCACACCGGCCCTCGCTTACGCACGATGCTAAGCTTCGCGCGTGAGCGAGCTGCGTGTGGGGGAGTATTGGCGGACCCGAGCCGGACCCGCGTGTTACGGGCGTGCCACCGAGGTCCGCTACCTGCACGTGAGCGTGGCAGCGGCTCGGCGGTTCTCGTTGCCCCCTGCGCAGTTCGGGCTCTTCGGTCAGGTGATGGGCCTCAGCCACGCGGACGCCGACACCTGGGCTGGGCTGGTGCGCGCGGCCACGCAGGCTGGGGAGCCCGGCAGCGCGCTCACGGCGGGGCAGCTCCTCGCTGCGGTGGCGCTACACGAACTGATGCACGCACTCATCCAAGTGGAGGCGGGGGCGGGAGCTACCGGCGCAGCGCGGATGGTGCGAGCGGTTACCGCAGCAGAAGCCGCCGTGGGTCGCGCCGCGCTGGAGGGGCTGGCCGATACGTTCGGCAGCCTGTTCGTTCCGGCGGCCGAGCCAGGGTTGACGGCACTGGCAGAGGTGCTCCTGGAGGAACTTCTGCTCCTGGACCTGGCACGGACTAACCCGGCCCTGGCCGCCCTCGCCCCGCTGTTCGATGTTCGCCCGCTTCATGCCGCGCCGGCTTACCGACCCGTGGTGGTGGCGATCCGGGAGAGCCTGGGGTCGACTCGTTCCGAGAGTTCACTGGTGGACCTGCTCGAGGCGCCTCAGGTACTGGAGCCGGCGTCGCTACCCCGGCAACTGGAGCTGGCACTGGAGCTGTGGGGCCCACGGCTGCGGCTTAGGTTCCCGGCTGCGTTGGCGCAGGCGGCCACTGCTCTAGGCGTGCTTGCCGAAGAGGCACGCGGCGGCTGGGGGCCGCCCGGACCGCCTGAGCTGGAGGCGGGAGCACTGATCCGGGAAGGCGAACCGGAGGCGTACAGCCCAGACGCAGCGTGGATGCCCGGCGTGGTGCTGGTGGCCAAGAGCACGTACGTGTGGTTGGCGCAGTTGTCCGCACGCTTCGGCCGGCCCATAGAACGGCTCGACGAGGTGCCGGACGAGGCCCTGGCGGAACTGGCCCAGCAAGGCTTCAACGCGCTCTGGCTCATCGGCGTGTGGTGGCGGAGCGAAGCGTCGCGCACCATCAAGCGGCTACGGGGTCAGCCGGACGCGTTGGCCAGCGCCTACAGCGTAAGGGATTACCTGGTGGCGCCGGAACTCGGTGGGGAAGAGGCGCTGGCGACCCTGCGCGAACGGGCCGCACGGCACGGCGTTCGGTTGGCCAGCGACATGGTGCCCAACCATACGGCAATGGACGGCATCTGGGTGGCTGAGCATCCCGACTGGTACGTGCAGACGAGCGAGCCGCCCTACCCTGGCTACAGCTTCAAGGGGCCGGACCTTTCGCCGGACCCGCGCATGCTCATCCGCTTGGAGGATCATTACTACGACGGCTCGGACGCTGCAGTCGTGTTCCAGCGCGTGGACGCGGTAGACGGCGCGGAGCGGTACGTGTATCACGGCAACGACGGCACGGCTTTGCCGTGGAACGACACGGCGCAGCTCGACTTCCTGAACCCCGCCGTGCGCGCGGCGGTCATCGCCACTACCGTGGCCGTGGCCCGCAGGTTCCCGCTCATACGACTGGACGCGGCTATGACCGTGGCCCGGCGCCACTTCCGGCGCCTGTGGCACCCGCAGCCTGGCGAGGCCGGCGCCATCCCCTCGCGCGCTGCCCGGGCGCTCACGAGGGCCGAGTTCGACGAGCGGATGCCCCGCGAGTTCTGGCGGGAGCTGGTAGACGCCCTGGCGGTGGAGGCGCCCGGCACCATGCTGCTGGCCGAGGCGTTCTGGCTGATGGAGGTCTACTTCGTGCGCTCGCTCGGCATGAACCGCGTGTACAACAGCGCGTTCATGCACATGACCATGAACGAGCAGAACGAGGAGTACCGCGCTTACCTGAAGCGTTTCCTCAGGGAGGCTCCGCAGGTCCTGGCGCGCTTCGTGAACTACATGAGCAACCCGGACGAGGAGCCTGCCGCCGAGCAGTTCGGAGACGGCGACAAGGCTTTCGGCGTCGCGACGCTCATGGCCACCCTGCCGGGCCTGCCGATGTTCGGTCACGGGCAGGTGGAGGGGCTAAGGGAGAAGTACGGCATGGAGTACGCGCGCCCGCTCATGGACGAGGCGGCGCGACCGTGGCACGTGGAGCGCCACCGGAGAGAGGTCGCCCCGCTCCTGTTCGAGCGTCCGCTGTTCGCCGGGAGCGAACTGTTCCGACTCTTCGACGTGGAGGATGACGAAGGCGCCGTGTTGGAGGACGTGTACGCCTTCGTGAACGGAGTGGACCGCAAGCGCGTGCTCGTGATCTTCAACAACTCGCCCCACGCCGTAGCCGGTCGGTTGCGCAGGAGCGCGGAGACCTTGCTGCCGGACGGCTCCACCGTGAGCGAAGCGCTACATGAGGCGCTGGGCGTTCATCCGTCGCCCGGCGACACCGTGGCGCTCACGGCCGCTGACGGAGAGGTGACGCTGCTGCCGGCCGCGGAGCTCGCGGCTCACGGCCTGTGGGTGGCGCTTGCCCCTTACGAGTCGCGCGTGTTCATGGCCGTAGGGGTGGAAGGGACCGGGGCCATCACCAGTGAGGCGCTCCCTTCCCGCCGTGAGCGCCGCCGGTCGGTCCCGGGCATGGCCGTGCTGACAGGTGACCGCGGTGCAGCTGCACGCCGGCGCAACGCGCGCCGCAGGCGTTAGCGGGGCTGGCTGCCGGGTGCAGGCTGGCGCGCCAGCACGCGGCTGCTCTGAACGTGTGTTAGCGCGATGGCCAGCGCGTCGGCCACATGGTTGCTGTTCGGCGTGGCCGGCAGCTTCAGGAGCGCCCTGACCATGTAGGCCACCTGCTCCTTGGAGGCCCGGCCGGTGCCCACCAGCGCCTGCTTCACCTGCATGGGGCCGTACTCGTGCACCGGCAGGCCGGCCTCGGCCGCAGTGAGTAGCACCACGCCCACCGCCTGACCCACCTTGAACGCTACATCGCGCTGGTGGTGGAAGTACTGACCCTCGATCGCCAGCACTTGCGGCCTGTGCAGTTCGACGAGCGTGAGGAACTCCCGCCGCACCTGGAGCAGGCGCTCGGCCTGCGGGGTGCGGGAACTGGTGGTCAGCAGCTGGCCGGCCACGAAGCGGGTCTCCCGCCTCACCTCCTCGACGATGCCGAAGCCGAGGTTCGCGAGGCCCGGATCGACCCCTATGACGCGTAAGCGCGCGGAGCTCACTTCGGTCTTGGAGGCGGTGGCGTTGGCTGGCCGCGTGCTTGGCACACCCGAGTATGGCAGGTGCCGGCGCCCGGTGTCGCGTGGCGCCCCGCTTAGGCCGCCAGCTTGCCGGGCGCCGGCAGGAGGCTCAGTACTCCGCCAGGTAGCGGTCCAGCTCCCACTGATGCACAGCGATGCGGTACTCGTCGTACTCCTGCGTCTTGGCGTCTACCAGGCCGCGATAGACGTGGTCGCCGAGCGCCGCAGTGATGACCTTGTCGCGCTTCAGGTTGCCGATGGCTTCGCGCAGGTTGGCGGGCAGGTCCTTGATCTTGTGCTTGCGGCGGTCGCGGACGCTCATCTCGTAGATGGTGCGGTTGGTGGCCGGGGGAGGGGCCAGGCGCCGCTTGAGGCCATCCATGCCGGCA
>CAZVTS010000001.1:3622-95405 GCA_964630175.1 uncultured bacterium | reverse complement strand
CCGCGACGAGTCGGACCGGCAGGGCATGCGCATCGTCTTCGAGCTGAAGCGCGGCGCCAACAGCGAAGTGGTGCTGCATCAGCTCTACAAGTTCAGCCAGCTGCAGAGCACCTTCTCCGTCAACAACATCGTCATCGTCAACAACGCCCCGCGGCTCCTCTCCATGAAGGAGATGCTGCGCTACTTCCTGCTGCACCGGGCCGAGGTCATCCGCCGGCGCTCCGAGTTCGAGCTGCGCAAGGCGCGGGAACGGGCCCATATCCTCGAGGGCTACCTCATAGCGCTCGACGATCTGGACGCCGTCATCAGCCTCATCCGCAGCTCCAAGGACGGGCCGGAGGCCAAGGCGGGCCTCATGCGCGAGTTCGGTCTCTCCGAGCTGCAGGCCCAGGCCGTGCTCGACATGCGCCTGCAGCGCCTCACGGGCCTCGAGCGCGAGAAGATCCAGGACGAGTACCGCGAGCTGCAGGAGGAGATCGCCAGGCTCGAGCTCATCCTCTCCGACGACACCGAGCTGAAGCGCGTCATCCGCACCGAACTGCTGGCCGAGAAGAAGGACTTCGGCGACCCGCGCCGCACCGCCATCACGGACCTCTCGGACGACATCACCAAGGAAGACCTCATCGCCGAGGAAGCCATGGTGGTCACGCTCACCAACGGCGGCTACATCAAGCGCACGGCGCTCACCAGCTACCGCACGCAGGCGCGCGGCGGCCGCGGCTCGAAGAGCCAGAACGTGAAGGAAGACGACTTCAACACCCAGCTCCTGGTGGGCAGCACGCACGACTACCTGCTGTTCTTCACCGACAAGGGCCGGGTGTACCGCGAGAAGATCTACGACCTGCCCGAGCTGGAGCGCAACGCGCGCGGCAGCCACATCAGCAACATCCTGCCCCTCAAGGAGGGTGAGCAGGTGCAGACGGTGCTGTCGGTGCGGAGCCTCGACATGCCTGGCTACTTCGTGTTCGCCACCCGCAACGGGCTCATCAAGCGCACGCTCATCCGCGACTACATCAACATCACCTCGGCCGGACTGGTGGCCATCAACCTGCTGGAGAACGATGAGCTTGTGGCCGTGCGCATCACCGACGGTAGTGCGGACGTGGTGCTGGGCACCAAGCAGGGGCAGTCCATCCGCTTCACCGAGGACGACGCGCGCGACACGGGCCGCGCCACGCAGGGCGTCATCGGCATCCGCCTGCGGAAGAACGACCAGGTGGTCAGCCTGGCGGTCATCGCCGACGCGGAGAAGGCCACGGCGGAGCTGCTGAGCCTCACCGAGTCGGGCCTCGGCAAGCGCACGCTCCTCGAGGAGTTCCCGCTGCAGGGTCGCGGCGGCCAGGGCGTCATCGGGCACCGCCTCACGGACAAGACGGGCGACATGGTCACGCTGACGCCCGTGCAGGGCAACGAGGAGCTGCTCATGCTCACCAACCACGGCATCGTCATCCGCACCACCGTGGCGGACGTGCGCAGTTACGGCCGCTCCACTCAGGGCGTCAACGTCATGCGGGTGGCCGAGGGCGACAGCACGGTGGCCGCCATGGTGCTCCCCAGCGAAGAGGAGCTGGACAAGATCGAGGGCTGAACCGGGCCGCGCGGCAAGCGCTGAACGGGCCACGACCGAGCGGGCACCGCGGTATATTGCCGAGGTGCCCGCTCCTATCTGGTTGGACTGCGACCCTGGACACGACGACGTGCTCGCCATCTTCGTGGCGGCGCACGCCTCGGAACTGATAGGCGTCAGCGCCGTCAGCGGCAACGCCGCCCTAGAACACACGGTGCGCAACGCGCTGCTCGCCTGCCAGCTTGCGAACGTGAACGTGCCCGTGCACGCCGGCGCAGCCCGGCCCATCACGCGCCCGGCGCGGCACGCCGCTCACATCCACGGCGCCGACGGCCTGGGCGGCCCCGAGCTTCCCGAGCTGCGCCGCGAAGCGGACAAGAAGCCCGCGGTAAGGGCCCTGCTCGACGCGGCCGAGGCGCACGACGACCTGAACCTGGTAGCGGTGGGGCCGCTGACTAACGTGGGCCTGGCGCTGGCGCTGGAGCCTGCCCTCGCCACCAGGCTGAAGTGCATCAGTATCATGGGCGGCGCCACCACGGTGGGCAACATCACCGCCACGGCCGAGTTCAACATCTGGGCCGACCCGGAGGCGGCGGCGGTGGTGTTCGCGTCGGGCGCCGACCTCGTGCTGGCCGACCTGGACCTCACCCATCAGTTCCTGATCGATCGGCCGCGCGTAGACGAGGTGCGGGCGTTGGGTGGCACGGTGGCCCGCTTCGCGGCAGACCTGCTCGAGTTCTTCGTGAACGCGTACGAGGTCACTTACGGCGAGGCCGTCGGGCCGCTGCACGACCCCTGCTCCGTGCTGGCCGTCACGCACCCACACCTGTTCGAGTGGGCGCCCCGCCACGTGGCCGTGGAGCAGTACGGCGAGCTGACGCGCGGCATGACGGTGGTGGACGGCCGTAGCGGCAGCATGCCGGCGCCGCCCAACACGCGGGTGCTCACACGCATCGACGCGGCCGGCGCCTACGGCGCGCTTCTCGAAGCTCTGGGGTCCCTGCCATGACGGTGGCGAGAACCACCGTCAACCGCGGCGCCGCTGCGCCCGTCTCCAGCGCAGTGGTGGAGTTCCGGCACGTCACGAAGACCTACTCCCGCACCCACACGCACGCTCTGAAGAACGTGGATTTCCGGGTGGACAAGGGCGAGTTCGTCTACCTCACTGGGCACTCGGGCGCCGGCAAGTCCACACTGCTCAGCCTCATGCTGCGCCGCATCGTGCCCACGGAAGGCAACGTGCTCGTGAACGGCTTCGACGTGGCGCGCATACGGGAAGGGCGCCTGCCGCAGTTCCGGCGCAGCATCGGCATGGTATTCCAGGACCACCGCCTGCTGGACAACCTCTCCGCCATCGAGAACCTCACGTTCGCCTTGCGCGCAGTGGGCGCGCGCGGCAACTTGGAGCAGCGCGCCATGCAGGTGCTGAGGCAGGTCGGCCTGGCGCACAAGCGCAAGGCGTACCCCATCGAGTTGAGCCTGGGTGAGCAGCAGCGCGTGGCCATCGGCCGGGCCATGGTCACGGACGCGCCACTGCTGCTCACGGACGAGCCCACCGGCAACCTCGACCCGGACACGGCCACGGAGATCCTCGAGCTGCTGAACGACATCAACCTGCGCGGCACCACCGTGGTGGTGGCTACCCACGCGCGCGACCTGGTGGACCGCTACAAGCGGCGCACGCTGGTGCTGCGTAACGGCGAACTGGTGCGCGACGACGCCCAGGGCGGCTACTCCCTCTGACTTTGCGGTTCCGTGGGTTGCCGGACCACCGGTCCAGCAGGCTACGTTACGGCCGCCTGCTCCTCATAACTGCATGATCCGGTAATCGAGCCTGTCCTCATCCAGGATCATCTCGAGGAACTGCAGCTGACCCAGGGCGTCTATCATCGCGAAGCAGTTGTCGCGGTCTAAGTAGATGCCCTCTTTCATGACCGTGTGCCCGTACACACCGAAGCGGTGGCCCGCCTGGCGCACCAGCTCGGGCTTGTTGAACCACCAGGTCTTCGTGTCAGGGTCGTGATAGAAGAAGTCGTCGAACACCTGCATGCCCGGCAGGGGGCCGGCGTGAGCGAACTGCACGCCGTGGAACACCACTTCGCGCGGCAAGCTCTCGAACCAGGTGCGCAGGTCGTCCGGGAGCGGCATGCCGCCCTTGCTCTCGTCGAACTCCGCGTGGTCGAGACCGCCCCGCGTGGAGAGCTGGTAGCGATGATCGGCCGCCGACTCGTCGTGGTTCCCGAGTATGACCTGCACGTTGCCGCCAGCCTGGTCCACGTAGCGCTTGAAGCGGTACAGCTCGCGGATCTGAGCCTTGGCGGCGCGGCGCAGGTGATCGGTGTCGGTGGAGTCGTAAGGTTCCGCGCCCACTGCGTTGGCGTAGGCACGCTCGTCCTTGTAGTGCACGAGGTCGCCCACACATACGACCTGGTAACGACCCTCGATGACGGCAGGAGTGGGCTCCAGGGCGGGCGTGGCCGCGGCCGCGGCCTTGAGAACACGCCAGAGTTCCGGCCACTGCCCGTGCACGTCGCCGATGGCGATGACCTTGATCATCCGCGCCCCACCCTCAGACCCTCGCTTCCTGCTTGAGGAGGGCCCTCAACCGCCCGTAGAGCTCGCGGGCCTGTTCGGCGGAGCCGCCGTGATGCGCCGCCACTAGCCTGGCGGCCTCCTTACCCAAGCCCTCGGCCTTCAGCCTGTCGACGAGACGTTCGATCATGGCGAGCGCCTCCCCGGAGGCTTCGCGCTCCATCATGGTCGTGGCGGGCTCTGGCGGTTCGGCGACAGTGGCGCCCCCAAACGCAACCGGGTCTGGCTCGTGAAGCGGCTGACGTGCATCGGCGTCGTAATCCACCCAGTAGCTCTCGTGCTGGGGCGCCACGCCTGGAGCCAGACCGAACTGCCGCGCGCACCGGGTGAACGCCAGGTCCGCCAGCTGCTCGAGCACCAGGCCGTCACCGCTGCCGGCCACGGCCGAGCGCGTGGTGTTGCCGATGCCGAGCGCGCAAACGATGCCCGCCCCGCCGGCGCCGGAGAGGGAGAACGACCAGCCCGCTGGGGTCAACACCTCGTCGAGCCGCCGCCGAACGAGTTCGGGGCGCCAGGCAGGTTCCAGGCGCACGCGACCGCCGCCAGGCTCGACCTCAGCGACGATCCACGCGAGGGCCTCTGAAGGGAACGACGAAGTGAGACGGGCCCACACTTCATGCTGCACCCCCGCACTATACCAGCGGTGCCGCCGGGCCAAAGGCGAACAATCCCATCCCGGGCGCCCCCCTGAACGGGGGTGCCCGTAACCTTGCGCCACGCGTGCCTCGGTCCTTACGGGCCGTGCGGTAATGTGAACCCATGTTCGAGATTCGCGCCGGCCACAGCCGCGCCATCAGACACCAACCACGCCGTAACAGAGTTGCCGGAGCCGCCGCGTGGCTCCTCGCCCTGACGCTGCTCACACTGGCGACTGGGCAGCAGGCGCCTACCATCACGCTGGGGTCCTACTCCTACATCGTGGGTGAGACCCTGGAGCTCACCGCCAGCAACCTGGAAGCGGGCGCCGGCTACCGCGTGGAACTGACACCGCCGAGCGTGGCTTCGGAGGAGCGCGCCTCGCTCGTGAGCGTGCTCGCCGCCAGGCCGGATGGCACCCTCAGCTACTCGAGCCCGCTGCAGTACGGGGGCACCTACCAGGTTCACGTGAGCGGACCACGGCTGGACGCCACGCTGAACGTTCAGGTGAGCGGCGCGGAATCGGCCATAGGGCAGGCGCCGCGCAGCGAGCAGCGGCCCGCCGACGAAGCGGTGGCAGAGGCAGAGCCTGAGGAGCAGGCGCCGCCGAGTGAGGCGGAGCAGCCAACGGCCGCGATGGACGAACCAACAGAAGCAACACCAACGGTAGAAGAGGACGACGCGACCGCCTCGCCGGTTGAGGAACCAGGGTCGCCGGAGGCCACGCTGCCGGTAACCGAACCGGAGCCGGGCAGCGGAGAGGGCCCTACGCCACCGGACGAAGGGCTCGACCAGAGCCAGGCGGAGAGCACGGAACCGGCGCCGCAAGCAGCGCCCGTGCAGTCGGCGCCTGCCACACCGCCCGCCGGGCTCGCCTACAGCCAGGTGGGTGACTCCATCGTGGCTCAGGGACCCACCGGCACCGACGTCTGGCGCCTCGATTTCCCCGTCGGCAGCGGCGCGACCGCCGGCCTGTCGAGCTCCGCCACCCGCCTGGTAGCGGGCCACGGGAACCACCTGTTGGAACTGGACGCCGCCACAGGCAAGGTGCTCGCGCGGCACCGCTTGCCAGCACAGGTGATCGAGACGAACATCGTCGGCAGCATGGTGGAAGTCACCGTGCAGTACCAGGATGGCTCCACGGGGCGCGTGAACGTTACGGCCAGCGGCGTCGCCGGTACCCAGCCGTTCGATACTGACCCGGCCCTCTACACGTGGCTCCGTCAGGAGGCGAGCGTAGCGGACCCGGCGAGCCGTTCTTTGCAGGACCCCACCAACCCGTGGCTCTACGTGGCGCAGGTGCAGAGTGCGCCTTCCGGCGCGGCGCTGGCGACAGAGACGCTGCTGCAGAACGCGCTGGCCCGTAGCGCCACGTTCTACGAGCGCGCGCAACTGGCGGACGCCTTCCTGGGCCTCCCCAACCCGCGGCAGGACCTGGCCGCCACAGCCATGGAAGCCGCCATGCGCGACTTCTCGGCGCGCGGTTATCGCGCGGAACTGCTGACCGATCCCGGCATCCAGGACGCTTACGGCTTCCCGCTGGGCAGGCTCATGAGTGCCCTCGGCCGCGGCGACATGACGCGGGCCGGATTCTGGGCCGACTGGCTCTACCGCACCTCAACCCCGGAGAACCCCAACACGCAGGCTGCGCTACGCGAGTACGCCCTCTACCTGCAAGAGGCGGGGCAGCGCGACGAGGCCTCGCTGTGGCGTACGCGCGCCAGTGAAGGCAGCGGCCGCTTCCAGGTCGGCGCCATCCTCACGAGCACGGCCCACACCGTGGGCCGCACCGGTTGGTACGGCGTGGCCGCCCTGATCGTCAGCATCATCGCGCTGAACATAACGTTGCTCGCCAAGTACTGGCGCCCGCAGACGCTCACCATGCAGCGCGCCCGCGCCGCAGGCAAGAACGTATCGGCGGTGTTCGCGCGCCTCACGTTCATGAGGTACGCCACCTGGGTCGAGAAACTGGTGGTGGTGCTGTTGTTCGCTGCGGCGCTGGCGCTAGCCGCCCTGCAGGGCTGGTCCGCCCAACTCGACGACGCGCCGCGCGCGTGGAGCTCGGGAAGCCTCGGCACTCCGGCGGCGCAGGCGGCCGTAGCGTCCCTCGACTTGGAGAGTCCCGGCGCCCTCTTCGTGAGCGGTTACGCGGCGCAGGCGAGCGGCAACGAAGCGGCCGCCGAGGCGGCCTACCGGCAACTGCCGGACGACGCTGCCGCCCTCAACAACCTGGGTGTCCTGCTAGGCGATAGCGCCTACTTCAACCGGGCCCTCGCCCTGGAACCCGGTTATGGGCCCGCGCTCTACAACCTCGGCTCGGGCCCCAACCCCGTGCGGTGGCAAGCCGAGTTCGCCGCTGGGGAGCCGCTCGTCGTAGCGCCCGACGCAGCGGCGCTAGGCACCGCACGCGCCGGCACCTACCTAGGGGCGTGGCGGGCCGCCTTCACCAACCCGTGGGCTGCGCTCACCGGACTGGCGGGCGTGAGCCTGGCACCGTGGTTATGGACCGTGCTGGTGGTGCTCTTCCTGGCGTGGGCGGCCGTTTCCATCCTCCTCCTGGTGATCCCCAGGCCGCGGCTCGCGCGTAACGCACCGCGCACCTTCCTCTACCACCTGCTAGCCATCCTCCTGCCGGGCACCGGTCTGGCCGACGAGTTCTGGGGCGTGTTCCTGATGGTGCCCTGGGCCATCTTCGGGGTGGACTTCCTCCTCAACTACCTGCCCGGCGGTCCCGACCCCACCATGTCGCTGCGCACTGACGGCATAGCGCTCATAGTCATCTACGCCGTGAACCTGGTGGCGTTCTTCGTGGAGTTCGGCTCCTACAGGCGCCGCATGGTGGCACTCAAGCAGAACGACCCTCAGGCGGCGCGCGAGTTCGGCTTGCGGGTGCCCGCACAAGATATAGGTTGAGCAGCCAGGCTCCTGCGGGCGCCCCGGTCAGGGCTGCCGGCGCCGGCGCCCATGGCGAAGCCGGCGCGGGCAGCGCCACGGGCGGTTACCTCCTGGTGGCGTTCGCGGCGGTGCTGTGGGCGCTGCTCGGTGTGTTCTCCAAGCGGTTGCTGGACGCCGGCGTGGGCGCGATGGAGATAGCCTTCTACCGCGCGGCGCTGGGTGGCCTGTTGTTCGTGCTCCACGCCGGGGTGACCCGGCAACTGCGCCTGCAGCGGCTCTCGGATCTCTGGGCGTTCATCTCGTTCGCGCTGGTGGGCGTGACCCTCTTCTTCTCGGCGCTCAACATGGCCATCGACGCGGGCGGCGTCAGTCTGGCGTTCATACTCCTGTACACCGCGCCCGCCTTCGTAGGCGTGCTGGCGGCCATCTTCCTCAACGAGAAGCTGCGACCCTTGAACGTTCTGCTGATCGGTACCGCCATCCTAGGAGTGGTCTTCGTGGCCCAGAGCGGCGGCGGCGGTATCGAGGTCGGGGTAGCCGCCATCGCGTGGGGGCTGGTGGCGGGCCTCTCTTACTCCTCCTACTACCTGTTCGGCAAGTGGGTTCTGCGTCGCTACCGGCCCGCGGCCATCTACGCCATGGTGCTGCCCATCGGGGCGCTGGGTCTCCTCCCCTTCGTGCCGTTCGACGCCGTGCGCCTGGCCACGCCGAGCATGTGGCTCGACATCGTGCTGATGGCGGCTCTCTCCACTTACCTGGCTTATTTCGTCTACTACCAGGGTCTTAGGCGCGTGGAGGCGTCGCGGGCCGTGCTGGTGGCCACCATAGAGCCCGTGGTGGCTGCGGCACTGGCTGCCGTGCTGTTCGGCGAGCGCCTGGGGGTGTGGGGCGTGATAGGCGCGCTCCTCGTTCTCTCCGCGGCCGCGATCACCTCGGTACTGCCAAGCAAAGAGTTCCCCAGACGCCGCAAGCCGGGCTGAATATACACCCGCCGTATGCGTATAAGGCGCCTTCGAAGCCGCGCTTGACGCCCGCCGGGGCCGGTGCTATCGTTGCAACGTTATCGAGTTGGGTGCATAACTTTCCAGCCACGAGACGCTGCGGCAGGCCGCACCCGACCCCGATAGAGATGCCACGCGTTCACTCACTCACCCACCCTCTCGGAACCCCCACTCAGCGCCGACGGCGCTGAGGCGCGCATCGGCTTCAGGCCGCCGCGTGCAGCGGCGCCGAGAGCCTTGCGCCCATCCCGCGCGCCCGCACCACACCACAACATTCGCTCACGGAGGATGCATGAAGCAGGACGGCAAGCAAGCCAAGAAGGTAGTTCTCGCCTACTCGGGCGGGCTGGACACCTCGGTGATCCTCCACTGGATCAAGCAGACGTACGGTTCGGAGGTCGTGGCCTTCACGGCGGACATCGGGCAAGGCGAAGAGGTGGAGGAAGCGCGCGTGAAGGCGCTCGCCACCGGAGCGGTCAGCGCTTACGCGATCGACCTCAGGCGGGAGTTCGTGGAGGAGTTCGTGTTCCCGGTGCTTAGGGCCGGCGCCATCTACGAGGGCTACTATCTGCTGGGCACCTCCTTCGCCAGGCCGCTGATCGCCAAGAAGATGGTGGAGATCGCACGGGCCGAGGGCGCGGACGCCATCGCGCACGGCGCCACCGGCAAGGGCAACGATCAGGTGCGCTTCGAACTGAGCGCATACGCACTCGAACCGGACATCAAGGTCATCGCGCCCTGGCGCGAATGGGACCTGAAGGGGCGCGAAGACTGCATCGATTACGCTGCCCTGCACGGCATAGACGTACCTGTTACCAAGGAGAAGCCCTACTCCATGGACGCCAACCTCTTCCACATCTCGTACGAGGGTGGCGTGCTGGAGGACCCCTGGGTGGGCCCGCCAGCCGGCATGTGGCGCATGACGGTAGACCCCGAGAGCGCCCCGGACGAAGGTCAGGAAGTGGTGGTGGCCTTCGAGCACGGCAACCCGGTGGCCATAGACGGCGAGCGCCTGGACCCCGTGGCGCTGCTTGAGCGGGCGAACGCCATAGCGGGCCGGCACGGCGTCGGACGGGTGGACATCGTGGAGAACCGCTTCGTGGGCATGAAGTCGCGCGGCTGCTACGAGACGCCCGGCGGCACCCTCCTCTTCCACGCCCACAAGGCGGTGGAGTCGCTCACGCTGGACAGGCAGGTGCTGCAACTGCGCGACGAACTCGTGCCGCGCTACGCCGCCGCCGTCTACAACGGTTTCTGGTACGCCCCCGAACGCGAAGCCATGCAGCGCCTCCTGGACGACATCCAGGTGCCGGTGACCGGCGAGGCGCGCGTGAGACTCTACAAAGGCAACGTCACCGTGCTCGGCCGGCGCTCCCCCAACTCCCTCTACCGGCAGGACGTGGTCACTTTCGAGGAAGACCACGTGTACGACCAGGCGGACGCGGACGGCTTCATCAAGCTCAACGCCCTGCGCCTGCGCATCCGCAACCAGCTGCAGTCCGCCCAGGCCAAGGAGCAGTAGGAGCCGACCGTGGCACAGAGCGCTGTCCTCCCGAAACGGCCCGGCAACGGCTTCACCTCGCCCCGCATGCGGGACGCCAACAGCGCGGACGCGGCCAGGCTCGCCGACCTGTGGGCCAGGGCCCGGCCCGGCTCCGGCGTGGGCACGGCCGAGCTCAGGGAGTGGCTCGCGTCCGGCCGAGCGTTGCTTCTGGAGGACGCCTCCGGCACGGCGTTGGCGGCGTTACGCTTCCGCGACGAGGACGGCGGCTGGCGCGTCGAGCCTATAGTCACGGACCCGGACCAGCGCGGCCAGGGCTTCGGCCGCTGGCTCATGACGGCACTAGAAGCTGGCGCCATCCGGGAGAACGTGGCCTTCCTGGCACTCTCCGTGGAGGAGCCCACCACCCTCCCCTACTACCGTCGGCTCGGTTACAGGCCCCACGGTGAACGGGACCTGGAGCTGCGCAAACGCGTTGGCGGCATGTGGCAGCAACAGGAGATGGACTAAGTGACCACGCACGAGGGCACGGGCAAGACCTCCGCCGCAGACGAACGACCGGAGCAGACGCCTGATAACCGCATGTGGGGCGGCCGCTTCCAGGAGCCCACGGACGCCTTGGTGCAACGCGTCAACGCCTCCATCGGCGTGGACCAGGCCATGGCGGAGGACGACCTGCGGGGCTCCATGGCGCACGCCACCATGCTCACGGAGCAGGGCATCCTCACCGAAGCCGAGGGCGCCGCCATAGTGGGCGGGCTGGAGGGTCTGCTGGCGGACCTGCATGCGGGCAAGCTCGAGTTCACCGAGGAGCTCGAGGACATCCATATGAACCTGGAGCAGCTGCTCACCGACCGCATCGGGTCCGTGGGCGGCAAGCTGCACACCGCCCGTAGCCGCAACGATCAGGTGGCAACGGACATGCGCCTCCACCTGAAGCGCCGTGGCCGAGCTCTGCTCGAGCTGCTGACGGAGTTCAGGACGATACTCGTCGACCTGGCCGAGCAGCATGTGGACGCCATCCTGCCCGGCTACACGCACCTCCAGGTGGCGCAGCCCGTGAGGCTCGGCCATCACCTGCTGGCTTACCAGGAGATGTTCCGCCGCGACCAGGGTCGGCTCGCGGACGCTCTCGCGCGGGCCGACGTGCTGCCCCTCGGCGCCGGTGCGCTGGCGGGCACCACCTTCCCGATCGACAGGCACCGCACCGCCGAGTTGCTCGGCTTCGGCGCCGTGGCCGCCAACTCGCTCGACGCCGTGAGCGACCGCGACTTCGCGCTGGAGACGCTATCGGCGCTCGCCATCCTGATGATGCACCTCTCGCGCCTCAGCGAGGAGCTCATCCTCTGGTCGTCGCAGGAGTTCGGGTTCATCACGCTCGCGGATTCGTTCACGACCGGCAGCTCGATAATGCCTCAGAAGAAGAACCCGGACGCCGCCGAACTCGTGCGCGGCAAGACCGGCAGGGTCTACGGCGCCCTCATGGGCCTCCTCACCGTCATGAAGGGGTTGCCGCTCGCCTACAACAAGGACATGCAGGAGGACAAGGAGGGCCTGTTCGACGCGCTCGACACCGCCGAGGACTCGCTGCGCCTCTACTGCGGCATGCTGCCAGGCATGCGCGTCAACGTCGGCACCATGCGCGCTGCAGCGGGCGCCGCCTACTCCAACGCCACAGATCTGGCGGACTACCTCGCTCGGAAAGGCGTGCCCTTCCGGGAGGCCCACCACATCGTGGGCCGGCTGGTTGGCGAGGCGCTGGGCCTAGGGGTGCCCCTGGAGGCGCTGCCCTTAGAACACCTTCAAGCCGCGGAACCGCGCATTGAGCAGGACGTGTACGGGGCGCTGAAGCTGGAGGCGGTGGTGGACGCGCGCGCCAGCTACGGCGGCACCGCCCGGCAGCGCGTACTCGAGCAGATCGCGGCCGCCCGCCAGGAACTGGCTGCGCAGGCGCCTGACACCAGCGTCTAGCCCCGTACGCTGCGGAGCCCGCGCACATCTGAAGCACGCCGGTGCGCCGGGCATGTGCTGAGAAGCAACGCTTCACGGGTACAATCCGGCGTGTCACGCAGAGTCTTGTTGGCCCACACGGGCGGCACCATCGGCATGCATAGAGGCGCCCGTGGTTTCGAACCGCGGCAGGGTTACCTCGCGGAGTTGCTGAGCCGCATGCCCGAGCTGGAAGACCCGAGCATGCCGGAGATAACGCTGGTCGAGTGGGGTCCACTGCTCGACTCAGCGGACAACCGCCCCACCGACTGGCAGCGCATGGCTCACGAGATCGCGGCGCGCTATGGCGACATAGACGGCGTGGTGCTGCTGCACGGCACGGACACGATGGCCTACACCTCCTCCGCGCTCTCGTTCCTGCTCGAGGGGCTCAACAAGCCCGTCATCGTCACAGGCTCGCAGGTGCCGCTTGCGGAGGTGAGGTCCGACGCCAGGGAGAACCTGGTTGCCTCACTGCAGCTCGCCGCCAGCCCCGACCTCCACGAGGTGTGCGTGTACTTCTCGGGCAACCTGCTGCGCGGCTGCAGAGCCACGAAGGTGTCCGCCAGCGGCTTCGACGCGTTCGACTCCCCCAACGAGGCGCCGCTCGGGCAGGTCGGGGTAGACATCGCTCTCCGGGCCGGTGGAGCCCGGCCGGCGCAGCCCGGGCCCCTTAGGGTGCCGACGCTCACGGACGTCACAGTGGCCTCGCTCAGGCTGTTCCCGGGCATAGACGCCCGCTTCATGCGTCACGTTCTGCAGGAGCCGCTGCAGGGGCTGGTGCTGGAGACGTTCGGCACGGGCAACGCACCGAGCCGCGACCGCGACCTGCTGGCAGCGCTGGGTGAGGCCACCGCCCGCGGCGTGGTGGTGGTGAACATCACGCAGTGCCTGCGCGGCAGGGTCAACATGGGTGGCTACGCCACCGGCGCCGCGCTGCAGGACGCGGGCGTGGTGGGCGGCGCCGACATGACGCCCGAGGCCGCCCTCACCAAGCTGATCTACCTGTTGGGCAGTGGGCACGGTCCGGCAGCCGTGGCCACTCTCATGCAACAGGACCTAAGGGGAGAGTTAACGACGGCGCCGTCGTAACGGTGTTGCCTGCAAGTATGCTGGGCCGGTGATCAGGCGCCCCTTCCCCCGCTGGCTGAACGTGGCGGGCTGGCTGGCCGCGTTGGCCTGGGGCGCGTTCCTCGTCATCCAATCCGGTTCACCCACCGTGGGTGGCTTCCTGGCCCGCATCCTGGCGCACTTCCCCGTCGGGGCCGACAAGGTGGGCCACGCGGCCGCGTACACCGTTCTGGGCGCGCTCCTGACGCTTGCCACTGGTCGCGTGTGGGTGGCAGTGCTGCTGGCCACCCTGTTCGGCGTCACCGATGAGATCCACCAGTACTTCGTGCCCTGGCGCGCAGCGGACGTGTTCGACGTGGTGGCAGACGGAGCAGGCGCCCTGACGGGCGCACTGAGCGTGGCTTTACTATCGCGTTTGATGGTCAGGCGCACGTAGAATGACCGTCGTGAAGCAAACCAACAAGCCCCTTCGCCTGGCCATCGTTGGCGCGGGCCGCATGGGCGGTGCGGTGCTGCAAGGCGCGTTGGGCGCCGGCATCCTGGAGCCGACGGACGTCGGCATCTTCCACCCCAACGCGAGACGCCTGGCGGAACAGGCAGAACGTTACGGCGTGCGCGGCGTTACCGAAGCCGAACTGCACGACGCGGAGCGGATACTGTTGGCCATCAAGCCACAGACCTTCGCCAGCGTGGCTCCCCTGGTGGCTAGCGGTGGCTCGGTCTTCATCTCGCTCATGGCCGGCGTATCCGCCGCCAGCATCGCGCAGCGGGTAGCCTCCAGGCGCGTCATCCGCGCCATGCCGAACCTGGGCGCGGCGCTCGGCATGAGCGTCACGGCGCTGGCGTGGCTGCCTGAAGTACCACTGGAGGACGTGAACATGGCCCGCAGCCTCTTCAGCGCGGTGGGTAGCGTGTACGACCTGCGCGAGGAGCAGTTCGACGCCTTCACCGGCATGGCCGGCTCCGGCCCCGCGTTCGCGGCTCTGGTGGCAGAGGGCCTGGCAGACGGCGGCGTTCGGGTCGGGCTCGATCGGCGCCTCGCCCGCGACCTGGCGCGCCAGGTGCTGCTCGCCAGCGCACGCCTCCTGGAGACCAAACACCCGAGCGAGCTCAAGGACGAGGTCTCGAGCGCGGGCGGCACCGCCATCGCGGGCGTGCGCACGCTCGAACGTCACCGTTTACGCTTCGCCCTGATAGACGCCGTCGAGGAAGCCACGCGGCGCGCTGGCGAACTGAGTCGGGAGGAGAAGTGAGCACCTTCGTAACACGCGCGGCGGCGCTGCTGGCGCTGCTGCTGCCGGTGGCCTTCGCGCAAGGTTATTACCCTGCCGGTGCGGGCTACACCTGGACCTATTCATCCGGCGAGACCCAGACCCTGTCGGGTCCACGCGACCTGAACGGGGTGAGCGTATGGGTGCTGGTGCATTACTTCGAGGGGGTGCCGATCTCCGAGGATTACCTCGAGTACTCGGAGGCGGGTGTGGTCAGTTACGGCACGGCTGCGGGCGGCCAGCTCTTCCCCTACCAGCCACCGCTCCAGGTCTACCCGCCGGAACCCCTGGCACCGGGCCACAAGTGGACGAGCACCACCAACCTGCCCGGCTTCAGCCTCACGCTCGACTCCGAAGTGCTCGGGCTCCGGGGCGTGGCCACGCCTGCAGGCCGCTTCAACGCGCTCCTCATCCAGCAGACTAGCCTCACCAGCACCGGCGGTCAGACGGTGCTCGAGCTCTACTTCGTGCCTGGCATCGGCGTCGTGCGCTTCGTGACCCAGGACGGCTCCATCATCGACCTGATCGAGCGGAGTTTCTAAGCCGGTTGCCTGGCGGGCGGGTTACTCCGCGCCTAGCGTGTGCCGCATGAACGCATCGAACGTGCCCGCGTGGATGGCCGCCCTGATGTCGTCCATGAGGCGGGCCATGAAGCGCAGGTTGTGGATGGTGGCTAGTTGCGGCCCCAGGGTCTCGCCCGAACGGAACAGGTGCCTCACGTACGCGCGCGTGAAGTGCGTGCAGGTGTAGCAGTCGCACCCCTCCTCCAGCGGGCGCATGTCTTCAGCGAACGCCGCGCCCCGCAAGTTCAGCCGGAAGCGGTGCGCGGGCGCGCCGTCATCCGTGCGCCTCACCATGAGCGTGGCCGTGCGGGCGTTGCGGGTGGGCGCCACGCAGTCGAACGTATCGACGCCACGCGCCACGGCGTGGAAGATACCCGGCACGTCGCCTATGCCGAGCAGGTGCCTGGGCCGCTCGTCAGGCAGGAGCGGCACCGTCCAATCCAGGATGGCGTACATCTCCTCGTGAGTGGACCCCAGGTTGCCGCCCACGGCCACCCCATGGAAGGGCATGCCGCTTATAAGGGCGGCGCTCTCCTCCCGCTGGTCGCGGAACGCGCCGCCCTGGACGATGCCGTAAAGGGCCTGCGGGTAACCGTGCAGCGCCGCGCCGGCCATGAACTCGTCCAGGCTGCGCTGCGCCCACCTGTGGGTGCGCTCGAGCGAGGCGCGCGTGTACGCCTCGTCGTGCAGCGGGCTGGTGCACTCGTCGAACGCCAGCATGATGTCGGCGCCCAGTTGACGCTGCACCTGGATGGACTTCTCCGGCGTGAACCAGTGGGTAGAGCCGTCTATGTGGCTCTTGAACTCTACGCCCTCCTCGCGCACCCTCACCATGCCGCTGCCTGTCTGACGGCGCATGCCGGGGCTCGGCTCCTCGCCCGGGAAGATGCTGGCCACCTTCCCCACCCCGTGGTCGATGGAGGCGCCCAGCGAGAAGACCTGGAAGCCGCCAGAGTCCGTGAGGATGGGCGCGTTCCAGCGCATGAAGCGGTGCAAACCGCCATGTTTGGCCACCAACTCGGCCCCGGGGCGCAGGTAGAGGTGATAGGTGTTGGCGAACAGGAGCTGCGTGCCGGTGGCCGCTACCACGTTCGGCGCGGCGCTCTTGACGGTGGCCTGAGTGCCCACGGCCACGAAGGCTGGAGTGTGCACCACGCCGTGCGGCGTCCTTAGCGTGCCGGCTCTGGCGCCACCCTGGCGGGCCTTCACTTCGAACTGCAGTGGCCTGTCGGCGTCGAGCGCGACCGAAGCGCCACTCGCGCTGGCTTCAGGTATCAGATGAGCGTGATCGGTATCCATAAACCGCGGCAGGGGCCGCATCGGCATGCTACATCGCGGGCTTGTGCAAACGGGCGTCGGTGGCGCCAGTGAGCGCCCCCTTCTGCTAACCGGCCGCCGGCCGCTCCCTGAACCAACCAAGTCGGGTCGTTCACACGCGTCCCTACCACTTGTGCTAAGGTAGCGCCCTAGGGAACCTATGTTCTCTGCTTGGAACGCTGTGAAACCTGTCTCGTACGTGGGCGCTTGAGGCAGGCGGAGCGAGTAGCGCAACCGGCCAAGGACGAGTTTGTCCCCTCTTCCTTACATAGCCGCAGCGTTCCAGGCGCGGGTCTTCTCACGAAGGCTTGCAGCCCGAACGGTTCGGGCACCCGGGTTCGCCCGGGCGTTGGAAGCTATGAAGCTTGTTCTGCATCTGGGCGCTTGGAACAAGTGGAGCTAGTAGCGCAACCGGCCAGCGGGACACTTGCAGCGAGTACCACTCGCCACATGGCGGAGCCGATCAAGCGTCTCGGGACCGACAACGGTCCGAGGGTGAGATGCACGGCATGGTGCTATGCAACCTTCACAGAACTGCGCCGAGCACGCGTTCGTTGCTCGTCGCCCTCCTGATGATGTGCGCCATGCTCCTCAGCGCCTGTTCTGCCAACGAACCGGAGCAGGTGACGATGCTTGACCGCGAACGCCCTGCACCCGAGCCAGCCAGGCGGGAAACGCTCGGGAACACGGCCATGTTCGGTGCGTTCACGTTCGGCGGCGTGTGGCAGGGCATGAACCCCGTGCTGGAACTCGAGACCAAGCTTGGCAGGCGCCTCGACATAGTGCACTGGTTCACGAACTGGGACAACCCCTATTACCCCGAGCTAGTCGAAGCCGCGTCTCAAGGCGGCAGGCTGCCGCTGATCTCCTGGCAGCCGCACAACCAGAGCGTGGCGGACATCGCAGCAGGCCGTTACGACGGCTATCTGAGGGAGTGGGCGCGCGGCGCGGCCTCTGCACCGGGCCCCGTTTACGTGCGCCCGTTTCCCGAGATGAACGGCGATTGGACACCCTGGAACGGCGACACGGCCACCTTCCGGGCCGCCTGGCGCCGGGTGGTGGACGTGTTCGACGAGATGGGTGCCACCAACGTGCGGTGGGTCTTCAGCCCCAACGTCACGGACGAACCGCGCACGGAAGCCAACAAGATGGAGCGCTACTACCCGGGCGCCGCCTACGTGGACGTGCTGGCACTGGACGGCTACAACTGGGGCGACTCCAACGTCTTCTACCCGGCGTGGCGCAGCTTCACCGAAGTGTTCGAACAAGGTTACGAGCGCATCATCGCCGTGGGCGACCAACCCGTGTGGATCGCCGAGTTCGCCTCCTCGGACGAGGGTGGCGACAAGGCCCAGTGGGTGGCGGACATGTTCGCCACCCCCGGCTTCGAGCGGGTAGAAGCCCTCGTATGGTTCGACGAGGACAAGGAAGCGGACTGGCGCATCACCTCAGGACCAGACGTGCTGCATGCGTTCCGCGCGGCCTTGAGCGGCGGCGCCGTCATCGCCAGCGCCGGTCCAGGAACCGCCGCGGATTAAGGCCTCGAACGCCCATCTGGTGTTGCTCGACCTCCCCGAGGTGGGTTACATTCTTCACAGTTGAGCCGGTTCGGACCCGTCCCGCGAAGGAGCGAGGATCCGACCGTGGGAGGCCAACTTGCAGCGCCAAATCAACCGTACAAGCGCCTTGGGAGGGCGCCGCTGTAGGGCTCGTCGTCGTGACGTTAAGCCCGCTCGGTTGCACGTGGGGCTAGCTGCTCTCTGCTCCGTGCTCCTCACACTCAGCGCCTGCTCCTCACCAGTGCCTAGCGCGGAGGCGGAGCCCACGGTGTTCCGCGAGCCGCTCATGGGCGCCTTCGTTCCCACGGGCTTCTGGGGCGAACTTGCGGCGTTCAAGGACCTCGAGACCACAGTCGGCGGGCAGTTCGACGTTGGGCACTGGTACACGTCGTGGAGTCACCCTTACGACCCCATCCCCGTGAACGACCTGCTGGAACACGGTCGTATACCGCTGGTCAGCTGGCAATCGCATACACCGAGCGTGGCGGACATCGCTGCAGGTCAGTACGACGCCTACGTACGTGAATGGGCGCGCCAGGCGGCGCAAGCTCCGGGCGTGCTGTACGTGCGGCCGTTCCCGGAGATGAACGGCGACTGGGCGCCGTGGTACGGCGATCCCGAGAACCTCAAGGCCGCCTGGCGGCGCATCGTCACGCTCTTCAGGGAAGAGGGCGCCGCCAACGTGCGCTGGGTCTTCAGCCCCAACGTGACCGACGAGCCCAGGACCTTGGAGAACCGCATGGAGAACTACTACCCGGGCACGGAGTACGTAGACGTGCTGGCGCTCGATGGCTACAACTGGGGCAGCACACGCCCGTACATCGGCTGGCGCAGCTTCGACGAGGTGTTCGCCGAAGGCTACGGGCGCATCACGGCGCTCGGACCGCAGCCCGTCTGGATCCCCGAGGTAGCCTCGACCGAGCATGGCGGCGACAAGGCGGAGTGGATCACGGACATGCTGAGCTCCACCGCCTTCGAGCGCTTAGAGGCCATCATCTGGTTCAACGAGGACAAAGAGACGGACTGGCGCATAGAGAGCTCCTTCGCGTCCGCAGAGGCGTTCAGGGAGTGGTTCGAGTGGCGTGCTGCACAAGGAGCGGGCGAGGCGGATAGGCTCCCCGTCCAACTGCCGCAACCCACCGAAGTCGCGTCGCTAACCAACAGATGAGTAGATGACGCGAAAGAGTTCGCTACCGGCCCGCCGACGGTTCGACCGGGTCCGCGCGGTTGCCGGTGCGTTGGTGCTGCACGCCTGCCTGGCGCTGTTCACGGCAGCCAACGCGCAGTATGCGCCTTACCCCGCGGTCGTAGAGATCCCACCCGTGTTCCCGAGCGAGGTGCGCTACGAGCTCGAGCTGCTGGCCGAGGGCCTGCCACTCCCCGTATCCGTGACGCCCCTGGCAGACGGTAGTGGCCGCCTGCTGCTCGTTTCCCTGCAGGGGCGGGTGTGGCTGCTCACCGATCACCAGATGAGCGAAGAGCCGTTCCTCGACTTGGCGGCGCGGGTAACGGGCCGCGTCGGTGAGCAGGGTCTCTTCACTGTCGCCCTCGAGCCTGAGAGCGTAGCCGTGACTCGTCCGAGGCGCCTCGTGGCTGCGTTCACCGAACGAGACAGCGGCGACCTGCTCGTAGCCGCCTATGCGCTGGCTGACGACCTCGGCAGCGCGGACCCCACAAGCGAAACGGAGATCCTGCGCGTGCAGGTGCCTGAGCCGTTCCACCATGGCGGCCAGGTGGCGTTCGGGCCGGACGGCATGCTGTACTTCAGCATCGGCTCCGGCGAGATCTCCGCGGAGCGCCTGCACCAACGGCCAGCGCCCACTCAAGACCCCACCAGCCTGCTCGGGAAGCTGCTCCGGTTGGATCTCTCCGTGACGCCCTACCAGGTGCCGGACGACAACCCCTTCACCGCCGCCAGCCTTCCGGAGGCCGCGCAAGCGGGCGCACGTGCCGAGGTCTGGGCCAGCGGCTTCCGCAATCCCTGGAAGTTCACTTTCGGCCCGGCGGGCGAGATCTACCTGGTGGACGTGGGAGCGGACCGCTGGGAGGAAGTGAACCTGGTGGAGAGGGGAGCTAACTACGGTTGGCCGGCCCGCGAGGGCAACGAATGCTTCCACTTCCCTGACGAACCCGCCCTGGTGGAGCCCGACTGCCTCACGCTCGACTTCGCCGCCCCCCTGATCACGTACGCCCACCTGGGGATGGACCCGAACGGCGGGCAGTCGGTCACGGGCGGCGTGGTAGCGGCTGACGCTACCCTGCCGGAACTGGCGGGGCGCTTCATCTACGGCGACTTCGGGTCTGGCCGGGTGTGGGCCTACGACCCGGAGACAGGACGCGTTGAACTGCTCCTCGAGACCGGCCTACCAGTCAGTGAGATAGCCGCAGGTGAAACGGGCGAGGTGCTTCTGCTGGATATCGGCGGGCGCCTGTTCCGCCTCGTTCATGGGCGTTGACTCAGCGGGCGGGCCGGTTGGCGCGGCTCGTCAGTTCGCCCGTCGCAAGGAGGCCGTGCTGCTGCCCGCGCCGTAGAGGCGTTCGGTCACCTGTACGTAGAACTCGTCGTCGTCGATGCCGAAGTCGTTCAAGAGCGACCGCACAGTAAGGTACGCGGAGCCGAGTCCCAGTTCACCCTGGGCAACCTGTGCGTACACGTCCAGCAGCGCGCGCTCCTGGGAGGTCACCGAGGCCGGGTCCTGTCGGTAGGCAGCGAACGTGTTGCGGAGGGCGTCCACCGTGGTCTCCAGCCCGTCGAGCGCCACCACAAGCTCCGCGTGAACGGGGTTGAGGCCGGAGCGCAGCACCCCTTCGAGCGGGTTGATGTAGCGAGCGTACGCGTAACGGTCGTCATGGCCGTTGGGCTGAGCCCGCGACCAGGCCAGCTTGGCCGCTCCGGCGCAGATGGAGAAGTCGGGGTCGAACACGCTGAACGTCCCGGCGAACATCTGCGGGTTGGCGAACCGGGAGTGAGGTTGGCTCGAAATGCTCCGCAGCAGGGTCAACGCGTCGCCCGTGACCTGCGAGAGGCCCAGGTCTTCGGTGGGCCCTATCGCCAGCGGATCCAGGAACGACTCGTTGATGAGGATCTGTAGCAGTAGCCTGGGTGGCACGTCGTAGGCCGTGGCGGCCTCTTCCAGGTGCGCCGCCAGCGGCACCAGGCGAGCGAGTACGAGCCGTTGCCAGTAGGTGAGGGGCTCGTACAGCGCGGCGTCGCCACTGAGCAGGCGGCGCTCCTGAGCTGGCGCGGCCGTGAAGCCGACGCTGCAGTAGGCAGATATGTGGTTGGGTTCAACGGCGCCGCTCATCGGGTCAGCCAGGCCGCCAGAATCGCCCGCGCCCATCACGACCCCGTCCACCGAACGGATCCCTCCGGGGCCTTCCAGCAACGCGGGCATGGCGGACACCGGGTTCATGAGCCTCACCACGTTCATTATCGGGAGGTCCACGTGCTCCTCAGCTACCACCGGGCTGCTGGTGTGGATAAGCAGCCAGGTGTTCTTGTAACCGGGCCTGACGGCTTCCGCGACGGTAGCGGCGCCCACGAAGAGGCCGGCCGCGCCGAGCGTGAGGGCCAGGCTCACGGTGGTGACGCGGAGGCCAAGCCGGTTCCCGACCACTGCGCGAGGCCTCTCCCACGTGATGGTGGCGCGCGGGTTCACTTCGCGCCTGGCCAACGCTTTGGGGATCACACGGGTGAACGCAACCACGTAGGCCACAGCGTTGAAGAGCCGCATGGACAGTAGGGGCACGGCGGCCAGCAACGTTGCGCCGGCAGTGGCCCCGAAAAGCTGCCAGCCGCGCCGACCCTGGTTGCGCCAGAGCCGCCTGAACCCGAAGCCCACTAGCAGCAGGGTGATGAGCAGGTCGAGGCCGAGCCAAGCGCCCAGCCCCGTGAGCGCGGTGCCGTAACCGGGCAGAGCGCTATTGACGCCGAGGGCCACGGGCAAGAGGAACATGAGGAGCGCGATACCGAACAGGTTCTCGAACTGCGCGCTCATGGCCGCGAACCAGACGTTGGCCTTGAGGCGCTTCCCGTCTCGGCTCGTCATCCTCTTGATGGCGTTCTCGACGCCGCCGCCGTTCCAGCGCTCCACCTGTCGCATGTAACCAGGCAGGCTGGGCGGGTCTTCCGTGTACATGAGTGCGCCCGCGACGAACCGGGCGTTGGCGCCCCGGCGCAGGACCACCTCGTCCTGCGCGTCGAAGTAATCCGCCACGTCCACCAGCCCGGTGGCGGACCGGACGCGGAACCCCCGGCTGTGCAGCTCCGCCACCGAAGCGGGGTGCACGGTGGTCTCTTCGTTCTGCACCCTGAGGGTGAAGTCGTGATCTTCGGTGAGTGTGTCTGCCGGCATCGGGAAGCTGGAGCGCCTGGCAGCGAACCCGCAGCCGACGACCGTGTAGAGGCGCGACCTGCCGAAAAGCGCACTCTTGCCTAGGCGCGCCGTCTGGCCCGCGCGAAGCAGCGCCGCAACCGCGTACTCTCCGGAACGGGCGCGGGAGATGTGACTCGCCACGGCGCCGCCGTCCGCGGGCGGCAGAGACATGACGGCGCCCGACTGCAGCGCGCTGTCTTCGATGACGTAGCGCCACCGGCCGTCCACCTTCTCGCGCTTCAGCCGGTAGAACTCGTCCTTGAGGCGCGCCACGAAGTCTTGCGCGAAGATCGTGTCGCCGTCCACCACCAGAACGCGTTCCGAGGTGAGGTAGCCGCTTTCTATCAGGGTGTTGATGCTGTCGGCTTTGGAGATGGGCACGCTGTGCTCGAGCACGACGACGGCTGGGCCGCCGTCCCGGTACCACCGCTCGAAACTGCCCGGGAAATCGGGTGCCGGTGCGCCGTACACCTTCGTGAACCCATGCTTCACCAGGGTGGCTCGCACCACCGTTGCGGTGTCGTCCGCGCCACCGTTGACGCTTACCGCCAGTTCGTCGACCTGTTCGTTCTGGGTGAGGATGGAAGCGAGAGCAGCCTCAGCCCCCGCTGCCTCGTTGAACATCGGAGAAGCTACGCCTACCCTGTCGCTGCCCCGCACCGGCACACTCGAATCCGGCGTGAGGCTGAGCAGCGCGTTGGCGACGACGGTCGGCATGGCCAGCAGGCCAGGAACTATAGGCAAGGCAATACCGCTCCGGCGGCATCAGGATTTCTCCCGGGGGTGACACCGCCTCTCCCACGCAAGAGTCTACATCGTAACGACTATGAGAACATGTACCGAGCGTTGCCTGACGCGCGTGTCCAGGCTGGGTGAAGCACCAGGCGGCTTGGCAGAGATGCCGTGTCTGCCTATGTTCTCCCCACTCGTCCGGGCCGTTCATTAACGGAGCCTAATGGACTGCTGTGCGTTCAGTGTGTCATACCGCACAGTTTCTTTGCTAAAGTGGCCCGGTTCGGAGGTGCAGATGATCCTGCACATCGGCGGCAAGGTTGCCACTCTTGGTCTGGTACTTGCCGCGCTCATCACGGCCTTCAGCGCTCCGCGGAGCGAACCGGTCACAGAGGTGGCGCTCACCATCGCTCCCAGAGCGGTGGTCACGAGCAGCTCACGCCTGCTTCCGGATTTCCACGCGGCCTACCAGGGGCCCGTGGCCAACCCGCGCTACACGCTCAGAGCCACTGGTTACAACTCGCTAGAGAGCCAAACGGATTCCACGCCGTTCATAACCGCCACGGGCAGCCGCACGCGCTTCGGCGTGGTGGCAGTGAGCCGCGACCTGCTGGGCACCAACCTGCCCTACGGGTCGCTGGTGCGCATCCGCGACCTGGGCGCCTATCACACCGGCAACGGCGTCGGAGCGTTCCAGTCCATGCTCGACGGCCAGCAACTCTTCGTGGTGGAAGACACCATGCACGCGCGCAAGAGCCAACAGATCGACGTGTGGTTCGAGCATTACGATACCGCCGTACGCTGGGGCGTCCGCAAGGTGGAAGTGGAGCTCGTGCGTTATGGGCGCGACGGCCCAGAGCTGCTGCCCAGCCTGGCGTCCGGTTTCGACGCCACGCCCGCGCTGCTGGCCTCCCGCTGACGCGATAACCTAGCCGGGTGCGCTCCTTCGTACCCTACATGGCCTGGCGGCACGTCAGGCGGCGCGGTCTGCAGTCCGGCATAACCGTGCTCGGCGTCGCCGTGGGCGTGATGGTGCTCATCGTGGCGCTCTCCCTCACCAACGGCTTCATAGACGAGCTCATAACCAGCACGCTGCGGGCCACCCCGATGGTGACGCTGCAGAGCTACGTGTCCGGGGAGGTTCTGCCAGACGACAGGCAGCTTCTGGCGGACCTGGAGAGGCAGCCGCACGTTGCTGCCGCGGCGCCGATGCTCACGGGTCAGGCGCTCATAGCCAGACGCGCGAGCGCGGCGCTGGGCATCTCAGGCCGGCAGGGTTACACGCAGATCCTGGGCATCGAGCCTGACCTCGAGGCGGCGGTGCTGGACCTGGACGTCATCGGACAGCAGGCGGAAGCGCTCGAGCAGGCGGGCGGCATCATCCTGGGAGCCTCCTTGGCCCAGCAGCTCGGCGTGCTGCGCGGCGACACCGTGATGCTGCGCGACATCAACGGCGCCACCTCCGAGTTCGAGGTCGTGGGCACCTTCCGGGTCGGCAACGAGCTCATCGACGCGGTGACGTCCTACATGTCGCTCGCCAACCTGCAGGCGTACCTGGGCCGCGAGGGCGCCATAACGGGCTACCACTTGCGTCTCGACGACGCCACCCGCGCGCACGCCGTGGGGCTCACGCTCGCCGACCGCTACTCGCTTCGCCCCGTCTCGTGGGAGGGGCTGTTCGGCAGCCTCGTGAGCCAGCTGCGCCTCCAGAAGGCCGTGATCAGCGTGGTGGTGTTCCTGATCGTGCTGGTAGCGGCCCTGGGCATCACCAACATCCTCGTTCTCACCGTGGCTGAGAAGACCGAAGAGATAGCTATCCTGCGGGCGCTCGGGGCCACCGAGAAGCAGGTGCTCGCCATCTTCACGCTCGAAGGTTTCCTGCTCGGCGGCAGCGGCACCATCCTGGGCGCGCTGCTGGGACTGCTCGTGAGCGCTTACTTCCGGCTGCAGCCGTTCCCGCTTCCGGGCGATCTCTACTTCATCACCCAGCTCCCTGTTGAGGTGCAGGCCTTCGACGTGCTGTGGGTGTGCGGCGTGTCGCTGGCAACGAGCGTCATCGCCGGCCTGATCCCCGCGCGCCGCGCCGCCCGGCTCGATCCGGTGGCCGTGCTGCGTTGATGCGGCGCCGGGCGCCAGGGCAGCGCGAGCCGAAGCCTTTCACCAGCAAGCGGGCGTGGGATTACCTGCTCTTCCTGCTGGCGCGGCGTTCGTACACGGTGGCCGAGCTCCGCGAGAGGCTGCTGCGGCGTGGGCTGCCCGAGGATGAAGCCGATCCGCTGCTGCAGCGCCTGGCCGAGCTGCGGCTGGTGGACGACGCCCTTTACGCTGAGCAGTACGTGAGCTCCCGCAAGGCGGCGCGGGGCCGCCTGGTTCTCAGGCGGGAACTGAGGCGCAAAGGCGTGAGCGAGGACCTCGTAAACCACGAGCTTGGGGCGCTCTCCCCCGCGCAGCAGGCGGAGGCTGCTACGGCGCTGCTGCTGAAGAACGCGTGGCGCTACGAGCCATCTGGCGACGGCCCGGTCGACGCAGGCGCGGCTTCCGACGAGGAGGAGTACGGGCGCGTGCAGGCGCTCAGGAAGGCTCGGGCCAAGGCGTTCGGGTTCCTGGCGCGGCGCGGCTTCAGCGCGGACGCCGCCGTGGTTGCCCTGGAGAGGGTGGGGTGGTTCGACGATGCCGAGCGGTGACGCCGGCGCGCCGCCCTCGCGCGTCATCGTGGGGTTCAAGCAGGACGAGGAGCAGCACTGGGTGGCGGACCTCGATTGCGGCCACACGCAGCATGTACGCCACGACCCGCCTCTCGTGGAGCGCCGCTGGGTGCTCACCCCGGAAGGCCGCGCAGCGCGGCTGGGTCAGCAGCTCGGGTGCGTGAAGTGCCTGGGAGAGTACGCTCCTTGATTATGGCGGCCCGCCTCGGCTAAACTTACAAGTTGCGTCGGGGCGTAGCGCAGCCTGGTAGCGCACATCGTTCGGGACGATGGGGTCGGAGGTTCGAATCCTCTCGCCCCGACCATAGAAGAAGGTGGGGCTCATCGAGAGCCCCGCCTTCTCTTTTCGCCTGGAGTCCGGTGCGGCTGCTCCCTTCAGTCCAGAACCGCCACCGTGCAGCGCGACACGCAGACGAGGCGGCCGTCGTCGTCACGGATCTCTATCGACCAGACTTCAGTGCTGCGCCCCTGATGCAGGGGCTCGCCGACCGCGGTGACGGTGCCGGAGCGGACCGCGCGCACGTGGTTGGCGTTTATCTCCAGACCGACCACCCGGCGGACTCCACCTCCAGGCAGGAGGCACGCACCGACCGACGCCACCGTTTCCGCGAGCGCCACGGAGGCGCCCCCGTGCAACAGTCCGTAAGGCTGGTGCTGGGCCGGTCCCACCGGCATGGTGGCCACCACCCGGTCGGGTCGCGCCTCCAGCACGTCAATCCCCAGTGCTTCCAGCAACGTGCCCGGCATGGTGCCGAGGAAGACCTCCGTAGGTGCGCCTGTAGCGGCAGTTCTCAGGGCGCGTTCCAGCGGCGTGGCGTCCTCGTTCGATCCTGAACCGTTCATGGCACAACCATACGCCGCTCACGTAACATCGTTGACGGCGTGCGCGTAACCACCGAACCCTTCTCCCAGAAACGTCCCGCAGGAGCTCGCCCCAACCGGTACGGGCACCTGAGCGCGGTGGTCCTGGGTGCGCTGCTGGGCGCCGGGCCGACCGTGCTGGCTCTGCTCTCGCGCTTCGGACCGACGCCGGTTGAACGCATCCCGCTGCTGGCCGCTGGCCTCTTCGGGGCCCTCTTCATGGGTTCGATGCACGACCTGACCGCGCCGCTCACGGCTGGCGCCCGCGTGAGGCGGCTGACGCTTCTGCTGGTCACGGCCGCCGCGGCCGCCGCCTTAAGCACCCTCTTCCCGCTCGGAGAGTGGCGCTACCTCCTTGCGCCGGCCACAGCACTGGGGCTCGGCCTGGCGGTTCTGAGCCTGCCCCCGCGCCGGGCGGGACTCTTTGCGGCTGGCACCGTTTACGTGGCGGCCACCCTGCTCGCCAACTTCACGCTTGACAGCTTCATCCCGCTAGGCGGCTTCTTCCTGGTGAACGTAGGAACGCTGTTCTTCGGCCTCACCTTCACGCAGCGCGACCGCCTGCACCGTTACGGACGCCGCGCCGTCTACGGCATGATCCTCACGGCCGCCACCGCCAACGTGCTGCTCGCCGCCTCGCTGGGCACGCCGCTACGGTTCGTCATCGTCAGCTTCGTCACCATCCTCCTGGCCGAGACGGCGGACACGGAGGTGTACCAGCGCCTGCTGGCGCGCCGCTGGCTCGTGCGTGTGGCCTCCTCCAACGCGGTGAGCGCGCCGCTGGACACCGTCCTCTTCACCCTGCTGGCCTTCTGGGGGCAGCCTTACGCCACTGCGGGCTGGATGACGCAGGTGATCGTGACGGACGTGCTGGTGAAGTACCTGGCCGGGCTGTTCGCGGCGCTCGGCATGCTGGCCCTGCTGCGCTCCGTGTGGCCCAAGGCGCGTATGGACGACCTGCCGCCGTTGGCGGACGGTGAGGAGCCAGGCTGGCCCGCCTGATAGGCTGGCGCAACCTCGGGAGGCTGCCTTGGCACGCCCCCGAACCCAAAGGAACAGGTGACCCGCATGACCTTCGAACAGCTGCCGCACCAGGTGGGCAAGACCTTCGGGCCTTCAGACTGGGTGCGCATAGATCAGGACCGCATCAACCTCTTCGCCGACGCCACCCTGGACCCGCAATGGATCCACGTGGACCCTGTGCGCGCCGCCACTGGCCCGTTCGGCACCACGGTGGCGCACGGCTACCTCACGCTGTCGCTACTTGTGACGATGGTTCAGGACCTCGACATCCTGCCGACCGACGCTCAGCTGATAGTGAACTACGGCCTCGACAAGGCGCGCTTCCCGGCGCCCGTGCCGTCCGGCGCCCGCGTCAGGTGCCGCGCCGAGGTGACCGCCTGCGAGCCCAAGGGCGAGGGGCGTCAGCTGCTCAGCCTGGCCTGCACGGTGGAGGTGGAGAACAGCCCGACCCCCGCCCTGGTGGCGCAGGTGCTCTACCTCGTGATCGCCTGAGGACCTGAGCACCCTGCGTCAGGTCTCCTCCAGCAGCCTGGCGACGCCCAGCGCCAGTTCCTCCTCGCCAGGCCTGGTGACGATCATGGTGCTCACCGGGAGCTCGCCGGCTGCGTAGCGGATAGGCACGCTTGCCGCGGGGCTGGCGAGGATGTTGAACGCTGCCGTGTTGCGCAGGATGAGGCGGTTCGCCTCGTAGTAGGCAGTGTCTTCCGCCAGGTCGGCGATGAACGGCGGGAGCCGGGGGATGGTCGGGGCCACCAAGGCGTCCACGCCGGCGAGTTCGGGCCAGAAGCGGCGGCGCAGGTCCGCCCTCGCGTAGCCGAGCCGGATGTAATCCGCCGACGGGCGACTGCCGAACTCCCGCACCCGGCCGAGCACCCGCGGATCGAACTCGGCAGCCCGGGCGGTGAACTCGGGCTCGTACTGAGCCCACGCCTCGTGACTCGAGAAGCTGCCGTACTTGCCGTAGAGCGCGTCCACTTCTGTAAGCAGTGGCAGGGGCGCCACCCTCACCTCGTGCCCCAGGTCCTGGAACCGTTCCAGCGCGGCCTCGAAGCCCACCCGTGTCTCGTGGTCGAGGTCATCGAGCAGGAGCGTGGTCGGCGCCAGCAGGGTCAGCCTCGCGCCTGGCGCTCTCAGGGGCCGATGCTGCTCGGCTGCCATGGCCAGGTAGAGCGCCCACGTGTCGTCCACGGTGCGGGCCAGCGGCCCCAGGGTGTCCAGCGTGGTGGAGAGCGGCGTGGTGCCTTCGGTCGGTAGCAGGCCGTCCGTGGTCTTCAGGCCCACCACCCCGTTCACGGCCGCCGGTATGCGTACGCTGCCGCCCGTGTCGGACCCCACCGCCGCCACCGCCAGTCCGGCTGCCACGGCCACGCCGGAGCCGGAGGAGGAGCCGCCCGGCACCCTGCGGGGGTCCAGAGCCGAACCCGGCGTGCCGAAATGCGGGTTGAGGCCCAGGCCCGAGTAGGCCAGTTCCGTCATGTTGGTGCGGCCGAGGAACACCGCTCCAACCGCGTCCAGACGGGCGGCCACCGGGCTGTCCGCAGCGGCGGGCGGGCGATCCAGCAACACCCGAGAGCCCGAGGCACTTACCTCCCCCACCGTGTCCACCAGGTCTTTGATGGCGATGGGAACGCCTTGCAGCGGCCCTAGGTCCACACCGGCCTGAAGCTGCGCTCGTGCCGCGCGCGCCTGCCTCAGCGCTCGCTCCTCCATGAGGACCCGGTACACCTTCGGGCCGTCCGGATGGGCTCTGATGGCGGCGAAGTGCGCCTCGGTCACCTCCACCGGGTCTAGGTTCCCGTTGCGGTACCCCGCAGCCACCTCGAAGAGCGTCAACGACGTGAGTTGTTGCGACATGGGGCATGCTACCGCGGGTGCCCGAACCCGGGCGCGCCCGGTTGTAGACTCAAGGCATGCAGCGCACCAAGGCCGAACTAGAAGCGATGAGCCAGGACGACCTCGTGAGCCGTGTGCTGGAGCTCCAGGAGATGCTCCGTGAGGGCCTAGCGGTTCGTGCCTCGCTTCACGCCGTGCTCAATACCGTTCTGAACGCCAAGGGCGAGGAGGTGGCGCGCTTCGCGGAAGCGCCTGACGCCACCCTGGACGCCGAGGAACTGGAGCTCAAGCGCGCCTGGGCGGCGGCACGCCACGCCGTGTCGAACCCGCTCGGCGCCGCCCGCAAGCGGGCCCAGAGCACCTAGGCGGCGGGAGAACCGGCAGCTGATAGCGGCAGTCCCCGGCTCCTCGTTGTGACCACCAAGGAGGGAAGTGCTCAGAACCAGTTGGGCTTTGCTGATCGCGCTGCTTCTGGCAGCTTGTGCACCGGGGTACTCCGTACGCACCAGCGTGGACGCCGCTAACGCCTTCACCAGCGTGCGGCTGCAGGAGAACGTCTTGGGTGGTGGCTGCCCCGGCTGCGCCATCATCGAGCTCAACATCCACAAGGTCACGCACGACGATCGACCCCTCATGTATTACGACCTGGTGGTGCAGTACCGCGCGAAGGAGTGGCTGTTGATCGAACCTGGTGAGTCGTTGACCCTCCTGGTGGACGGGCAACCGCTCGTGTTCACCAGTGACAACGGCAGCACCCTGTACCGGACCGTCGCCTACGGTGGCGAGGTGCTCGAGACGGCGTATTATTCGGTCGATCTACCCCAGTTGCGGCGGATCGCCAACGCTAACGAAGTACAGGTTCGCCTTGACGGCAGCGAGACCCATGCGGACCGCACGTTCCAACCGGCGAACTTAGGGAACTTCCGGCGGTTCCTGGAGGAGCATGGGGAGTAGTCCTGAGTAAATGGCAGCGGCGCGGCCAGTAGCGACCGGCCGCACACTATGCGCACACAAAGCGAGCGAGCGGCCGCCCGGGAAGGTGGTCCGCTCGCTCAAGAATCCCGTCTAGGACGGGGTTAGTACCGTTGGCTCGGCGGGTAGGATTCGAACCTACGACCAACCGGTTAACAGCCGATCGCTCTGCCACTGAGCTACCGCCGAACGGTGACCCCGGCCCCGCACGCAGGCGGTTCCGGAGGCGAAGCGTAGTTTATCAGGGGCGCGCGCGCTAAGGCAACAACGGTGCGAACCTTCCCGCCGTCAGCGGCGCTCACGCAGGCCCATCCACCGGCAGGAGCACGGTGAACTCCGCGCCCGTCGGTTCCGTCACGTTCCGCACGCTCACGGTTCCACCGTGCAGACCCACCAGCGTCTGCACTATCGCCAGCCCGAGGCCACTGCTTCCCACGGGCGGCGAACTGTAGTCGAGGTCCTTGTCCTGATAGTACCGGTCGAACGCGCGTGCGGCCGCCTCCTCGGAGAGGCCCGGGCCCGTGTCCCTCACGCGTAAGCTGACGTTCTTGCCTGCCCTTTCCAGCTTCACGGTCACGCTTCCGCCCTCGGGCAAGACGCGGAGCGCGTTGTCGAGCAGGTTGCCCACCACCTGCATGATCCTGTCGGCGTCCGCGTAGGCCAGCAGTTGTCCGCCCGGCACCTTCAGGTCGCCCTCCACCCGCTGCGCCGCCATGCGCGACTGGTAATCGTCGAACACGCCGCCCACCAGCGTCACCAGGTCAACGGGGCTGCAGCGCAGAGCGAGCCTGCCGGCGTCCGCCAGCGACAACACACGCAGGTCCTCCACCAGCCTCGAGAGCAGGGCGGCGTTGCGGTTGAGGCTGGCCACCTCGTCCGGTTCCAGCGGTACGAGGCCGTCCTGGAGCGCCTGCAGACGCAGCGACAGGGCGGTGAGCGGCGTGCGGAGCTCGTGGGCGATGTCGGCGATCATGGCCTTGCGCTCACTCTCGTAGCTCTCCAGCGAAGCGGCCATCCGGTTGAAGTTCTCCGTCAGCCTCTCGGTCTCCAGGCTGGTGAGCCCCCGCGGCACGGGCAGTGACGCGCGCACGCTGAGGTCGCCCTGAGCCAACAGGGTGGTCGCGGCGGACACCTTCTCGATGGGGCGCGCCACCAGCCGGGAGAGCCACAGCGCCAGCGCCAGGGACACGGCCGCTGCCAGCGCCACCCCCACCAGGAACGTCTCGTTCTGGAACCGGTTGAAGGCTCGGTACGACAGCGCCAACTGCTCGTTGTAACTGGGCGCTTCCTGCGTGCCGGGCGGGTAGCCGGACCCGAACTCGCCGGCTTCGGGGCGCGGACCCTTAGGTGGTTGGGGCCAGATGAGGTCGGAGACGCCACTGGGTAGGAGCGGCCGCGGGTGCGGCACACGCGCCCGCACCTCCTCGGGCAGGTCGTAGAAGCGGCGCCACTCGGCCCAGCGTTGGGTGCCCGCCAACACCAGGAGCGTCAGCACCATGGTGCCCAGCATCGCCAGTGCCAGCTGAACCGAAAGGCGCCGCACTTATCCCTCCACCAGGCGGTAGCCCACGCCACGCACCGTCTCGATCATGTCGGTGGCGCCCTGCTCGGCCAGCTTGTGACGCAAGTTCTTCATGTGCACGTCCACCACCCGCTCCAGCGCGTCGCTCTCCGGCATGGCCTCCTCGAAGAGCTCGCTCCGGGTTATGGCGCGGCCCGGTGTGGCTGCCAGGTGACGGAGGATCTTGAACTCGCTCAGCGTGAGGGACACGGGGCGCGACTGGTAGGTGACCCGCACGCGGTAATCGTCGACCACCAGCTCACCCACGCGCAGCAGTTGCTCCGCGCCGTCCGGAACGGAGTTGTGGCGCCTAAGCACGGCCTGGACCCGCGCCAGCAGGGTGCGGGGGCTGAAGGGCTTGGTCACGTAGTCGTCCGCGCCGAGGCCGAGCCCGATGAGCTCGTCCACCTCCTCCGCCCGGGCGGTGAGCAGTATCACCGGCACCTGCGGCCGCGTGGTGTCTACCCGCACCCGCTTCAGCACCTCGAGGCCGTCCAGCTTGGGCAGGCCTATGTCCAGCAGTATCAGGTCGGGCGCGGCAGCCCGCCACAGTTCCAGCGCCCGCACTCCGTCGCCGGCGCGCTCGGTGTGGTAGCCGGCGTCTCGCAAGTAGAGCTCCACCATCTGCGCGATGTCGCTGTCGTCTTCCACCACCAGGACAGTCTGCACGGCCCGTCTCCTAATCCTGCGCCGCGTTCGGCAGTGCACGCCCCTTGGGGCACCGCGCCAGCGGTTGCTCACGGTAGACGACCACCAGGTCGGCCACGTCCGTGAGCAGGTCGATACGTCTGATCTCCACGCTTTCCACCTCGAGCCCGGTACGCTCCCGCAGGTCCGCCATGAGCTCGGCGCGCCGCGCCGGCACGATCAGGTCCAGTCGCTCATAGCGTACCGGCTGGCGTTCCATGAAAGTGAAACCCCAACCCTGCTCCACCACGAACACCACCAGCAGCACCAGTGCGTTAGCGGCTACGGCCAGCCCGACGTCGCCCGCCGGGACGAGCAAGGCGTTCACGACAGGCATGGCTATGACCACGAACAGGTACGTCATCTCCCGGAACGAGGTCGCTTCGGTGCGGTACCTGAGCACGGAGAAGATGGCGAACAGACCGAAGCCAACGCCGATGCTTAGCTCGCTGCGGGCCAGGAGGGCCATGACGGAGTACACCACCACGTTGAAGGCAAGGTACGAGAACACGAACTCGCGGCGGGGGCTGCGGCGGTAATAGATGACGGCACGAGGATGAGGGCCGAGGAGAGGTTGAACACCGCCCCCGTCAGGAACGAGTAAACGTCAGGCATGGACCTGCGCCCCCTCCATCAGCCCCTTCAGAGCGCGCAGCTTGGGCCGGAAGCGGTTATGCCGCACCTCGGGCCGCAGCAGGCTCATTCCGATGCAGTACTTGCTGAACCCCGAGGGCCGCACGCCCAGCTCACGTAGGCGTTGCATGAACGGCGAGTTGCGGTCTATGCGGGGCTGCTTCACCTCGACTATGGCCACACCGTCCGCGCTGTGCTGCCGCCTACCGGAGGTGGTGTACGTGAGGCCGGTGTCTATGGTCACGCGCTCGAGTTGCCCGCGCCTCACGAGGGTGATGCGCTCGTAGGAGTTCCAGAGCGCCGGCACGAGCCTAGCCGCCTCACTCCCGCCGGACCCGGCCAGGTCAAGTAGATCGCTCGGCATGCTGGCCGGCTCCAGAACGTGGAGCCAGTCCGGCGCCTCCGTACGCGCCTTGGAGGTCACCCCCTTGTTGCTGCGCTGCTTCACCTCGAGGAAGAGCTGGCCGGTGGTCTGGTACTGCCGCTCGCGCACCTTCACTCGGCGACCCATGCCCCGGTGGTGCGACTGGAACAGATCCAGCTCCGGTGTGTCGAAGTAGAGAGTGAGGTAACCGTGCTGCCGGCGCCCGTCCACCTCCAGCACCGCGTACTCCTCCTCGAGGCCGCGCAGCAAGTCGCCCAGCAGGTCGGTGCCGAAGACGTACTTCGTGTCCTGCCTGCGCATTAGGCTCGCGCTGCCCAGGTCTTCCAGGCCCACGGCGGCGTAGCGGTCGACTGGCAGCCTCGGACCCTCCGTCACCTGCGTGTATTCAGTCTTAGGTCGTTCCAAGACTCGCATCCCTCTCGCCTCCGCGTCCGCATGTGCGGACTGTTGGGCGGCCCGGGGCTCGACTGGCCACGGGGCCTGTAGGGAGAGGATGACAGGCAAGTGCCAAGGGGCGCTGAAGCGTTCATGTACGTACGGTGTAGGGCGTGCGCGCCATGGCGGCCGTCCGTTACCATCGCGGCATGACCTTGAACGAGTACCAGGCGAACGCCCGCACCACCGCACTCTACCCCGCGGCAGCCCGCGTCATCTACCCCGCTCTGAAGCTGGCCGGTGAGGCCGGAGAAGTAACGGAGAAGCTGGGCAAACTGATGCGCGATGAGGGTTACGTGGTAGGGGCGGAGCTCAGCGAAGCGCAGACGGCGGCGCTGGCGAAGGAACTGGGCGACGTGCTCTGGTACGTGGCCAACCTGGCCACCGACTTGGGGCTCTCGCTCGAGGAGGTCGGCGCCATGAACCTGGCCAAGCTGGCCAGCCGGCAGGAGCGCGGCGTGCTGGGCGGTAGCGGCGACGACCGTTAGCTGCTGAGGAGGTCCAGGAGCACGCGCGCCTGGTTGTGCTCCTCGTCCTTGGCGCTGTACACGAGGGTCACGTCGCCCTCTTCTATGAGGGCCTTCAGCTTCGGGAGCAGCTCGTTGCCCTTGAGTTCAGCGCGGTAACGCTTGGCGAACTCGCCGTACTTCGCGGGGTCGTGCCCGAACCACTTGCGCAGTTCGTTGCTGGGGGCCAGCTCCTTGGCCCACCACTCGACGTGTGCCTCTTCCTTCGTCACGCCGCGCGGCCATATGCGGTCCACCAGCACGCGCGTGCCGTCTTCCTTGGTCCACTTCTCGTAAGCCCGCTTGATCTTGAGCATGCTTAAGATTACTGCCGCGCACGCACCCGCCCAGAGTGCACCTCACAGAACGCCCCCGGATCCTGCTAATCGGTGATGAGCCTCCTGCTCAGGGTCACCACGTCGTCCTGCCCGTAGTCGAGACTGCGGTAGAACTCCAGCACTTCCGCGTTGGAGGTCCTCACCATCAGGTTGAGCTTCGGGCAGCCCATCTCCGTGAGCAGGCGCTCGACCGCCTGCATCAGTTGGCGCCCCAACGACAGCTTGCGGTGTGACGGCGAGACCGCCAGGTAGTACACCCAGCCCCTGTGGCCGTCGTAGCCAGCCATGACGCTTCCAACCACGCGCCCGGCGCCCGAGGCAACCAGGAAGAGTTCGGGTTGCACCTTCAGCTTGCGCGCTATGTCCTTACGCGGGTCGTTCCAGGGGCGGACGAGGCCGCACTCCTCCCAGAGCGCGACCACGTCCTCGGTGTCAGTGGCCTCGAAGGGCCGGATCTGCACGGTTCAAGCGCCCCTGGGTTGCGGAGTGGCGCTGCTCAGCCGCACTTGGAGTAGCCGCAGCTCTCGCACTTCTCGCAGCCCTCCTCGAAGCGGAGCGGGGCGCCGCAGTCGGGGCAACCGCGGCCCTTGTTGAGCACGTTCTCGGCGCCAGCCGTCTCCAGCGCCACGGCCAGCAGGTCGGCCTTGGAGGCCACCAGGCGGCCGTGGTACGTGCCGTACATGCCGCCGTTGATGCCACGCAGGGTCTTGATGAGCGCCTCGGCGGGCACGCCGTACTGGAGCGCGATGGAGACCACGCGGCCGAGCGCTTCGCTGTCGGCGTTGGCTTCGTCGCCGGCCTTGCCGGAGACGATGAACACCTCGGTGGGCAGTTCGTCCTGCTTGTTCACGGTAACGAAGAAGCCGCGCTTCTCGCCCGTTGGCAGCATGAGCTTCACGCTGTCGGTGAAGCCCGAGAGGCGGATGGGACGCTCGAAGAGCGGTTCCCCGGGCAGGTACTCGTTGCGGCCGTTGGTCTGCGCCGTGGCGGCCTGGGCGGTGGTGGCCACCGCGATCATGCCGCTCTGGCGCGGCGCTTCGGCCGGCATGGGCGGGGCCACAGGCGCGGGGGCTGCGCTGGCGGTGCTAGGGGCGACGCTGCCGCTCGCCGCGGCGGCAGGCGCCACGGCCGGCTCGGCCTTCTTCTCGCTCTTCTTGGCGCTGGTGGAGAGCACCTGGAAGTCGCGCGAGCCGTCGCGGTACACGGTGATGCCCTTGCAGCCCGTGCTGAACGCCAGGGAGTAGGACTCGAAAACGTCGTCCACACTCGCCTGGTTGGGCAGGTTGATGGTCTTGGAGATGGAGTTGGCCAGGCGCTCTCCGCCGTCGAAGGCGCGCTGCACGGCGCCCTGCATCTTGACGTGGTCGGCGGGGGCGATGTCGTGGGCGCAGCGCAGCACGCGCTGCACGTCCTGCGGGATGAAGGCCAGGCCCTGCACGGAGCCGTGGTTGGCCTGCACCTCGCCCACTACCTTCTCCCAGTCCCAACCGCCGTCCTTGTAGAACTCCGCGTGCGGCTGGTGCTCCTCGAGGAGCTGCTGGAAGAGCGGATGGATGAGAGCGTGGTAATCGGTGCCGATCTTGCGGTAGATGAAGGGTGCGAACACGGGCTCCACGCCCGACGAAACGCCCATGAGCATGCTGGTGGTGCCGGTGGGGGCCACGGTGAGCACCGCCACGTTACGGCGCGGGGTCTCGAGGTCGCTCTGCGCGAACAGCGGGAACGCGCCCCGCTCCTTGGCAAGGTCGCGCGAGGCCTGCTCGGCGGCGTTGCGCAGCGCGCCGATCATGGCCTCCACGGCGTCGCGGCCCTCTTCCGAGTCGTAGCCGTAACCCATGAGGATGAGCGCGTCGGCCAGACCCATGACCCCGAGGCCCAGGCGCCTGAGCTTCATGCTCATGTCGCGGTTGTCTTCGAGGGCGAACTTGTTGACGTCCAGCACGTTGTCCAGGAAGCGCACGCTGGTGGCCACGTCGGCCGCGAAGCCGTCGAAATCATAGCCGGAGAGGCCGCGACCGCGTTCCTTCACGTAGGCCGCCAGGTTGAGTGCGCCCAGGTCGCACGGTTCGCCTGGGTAGAGGGGGATCTCGCCGCAGTTGTGCGCCACTATGCCGTTGGCATCGAACGCGTGGACGTGATCCACGGTAACGTCGAACACCTCTTCCTGGCCAGTCGCCTCGATGGAGCGAATAGTGTCCACGAAACGCTCCCTGTTCGGCGTACGAACGTACGCAGCCAGGCTTTCGGCCAAGCGGTCTTGCTTACTCTTGACCTCGAACCCAACGAGTTCGCTGAACACCTGCAAGTTGTCCAGGGCGATCACCAGTTCGTGCTGCGCTTTCACCGCGAAATCGGCCATGCCTCCCTTGCCATCAGGCAGCCTCGATGTGCCTTCCGGACGACGCTGCTCGTAAACCGTGGAGATCACACCGATCCTGGCCAGCATGCGCTGAACTCGCTCAAGGGTGTTCAAGTCGGATTGCGCCAACCGAACGGACACACCCTTCGCCTGGCTACCTTGTACGGACCCGTCAGCATCGAACAGGCCACGGAGGAACCCAACAACGAACTCGTAGCTGGCGCCTTCGATCTCGTCCGTAACGGTCTTGACACGATGTACGACGCCGAAGCGCTGCGCCAGGCTTCCCAGGGCCCGTGAGCTAAGGCGGATCCGGTCCTCTCGTTCACTCTTGGTGCTACCCGGAAGTGGCGCCCGCAACCCCTGCATGCGCTTCGCCGCCACATCAGCTAGGGCGCCGCGCTCCTCGCCCCAAAGGTCCAAGTGAGCGATGCCAGGCTTATCTGTTGCGAAGGTTCCGTCGCCAACAAGCATGCCGAGGAGCCACCCCTCATCCCGGGTGCCTAGCCCGCCCCACGCCTTGACACCTCGGTGGTTGGAAATCACGAGCTCGTCGCCAGGCACGAGATCCTTCAACTCGACCCATTCCGTTTCTATGGCCGCGCGACTCTTGCTCACTACCCTCTTGAGCTTGTGGTTATCCGTGAGGCTAAGCTTGAAACCCTTCGTGGTCGTAAGTTCGAACACTGGCTTGACACCGGTAGAGAAGAACCCGTTCGAACGGGTCGGATAGGCCACACCGTCGGCGTAAGCGCAGAACTCTTTCCCCACCAACTGGTGAACCTGTTTCGCCCCGTGCTGAGTGTGGACCCAGGTATCCGCAGTGACGCACGGGTTGGTGCTGAGGATGTCGCCCAGCTCTGCTCGCATGGGGTTGAACTCGTTGATGCGGTCGATGTAGATGAGGCCCGGCTCGCCGGTGGCCCAAGCGTGCTGCGCGATCTCGTAGAGCTGCCCTTGGCGCTCGTTCTTGGAGCGCTCCATGAACTCGTCCGTCACGAGAACGGAGATGTTGAAGGTGCTTATGTCGCCCTCGGTTTGCTCGCGCTCCAGGTCCTTGGCCGTCACGAAGTCCTTGATGTCCGGGTGAGTTATGCGCAGAGTGGCCATCCCGGCACCGCGCCTCGTTCCGCCCTGTCTGATCGCCCTCAGCGTTGGCGAGAACACGTACCGGAGCGTGGCTACCGGCCCCGCGAACCCCGCCCCACCGAGCCCAGCCCATATGGCAAAGTTGTCGAACACTTCCACCGCGAACGAGGAGGGTCCGCTGGAGGTACCGCCAGAGCCCGCCACGGGGGTGCCCTCGGGGCGCAGGTCGGAGAGGTCCACGAGCACGTCCTGGCCGTCCAGAAGGCCCTTCACCATGTCGGCGGCCGCGCCCCAGATGTCGTCCACGGAATCGCCCACCGTGCGCACGCGCACGACGTTGCTGGTGCCGCGCTCCACGAAGGTGGCAGAGCGGTAACCCCTAGTGACGTACTCGCCACGCACCAGGTCGAGGAAGGTGCCGGTGCGCACCTTCTCGTAGTCGGCGTGCCTGGGGTCGATGGTGAGATAGAGGCGCCCCACGTGACCACTGAAGCGGCGCTTGGGCCCGAGCGGGTCTAAGTTCACGCCGTTGCCGCCGCCCACCTTCGTAACGAGGGCCAGCTTGGTGGCGAGGTGGAGCACCCACTCGCTGGTGCCGGCCACCTCGGGCCCGCCGTCCTGCACGAAGCAGTTCAGTACGTTGCCGTGCAGGGTGTCCGCGCCGGCGAGCACCCGACCGCCGGGGCAGAAGCGCTTGCTGATCATGAGCTGGTAGAACCGCTCGGCCGCTTCGTCTCGCGCCCCTTCGCCTTCAGGCTGGGCGACCCAGTTGGCAACCCGGCGGAACATGTGCTCCAGCGAGTGGTCGCCCTCCTGGAAATACTGCCGCTTGGCGATCGTTATGGCGTGCGGATCGAACCCTGCGGCGGGATCTGGAAGGGGGGAAGACGAGTTAGCCATGGCTCTCCTCTCGCCCCAGACCGTGGCTGTCGGTCGGGGCTGCTGGTGAAGTGTGCGGTGTTCGCCCGGACGCTCTGCCAGGCAGTGGCCACATCGTTCTTGCGCTACGTACGTGAGTCCGGGTGTTCTTGGAAGAGACCTCGCTCTCCCGGGCTCGGTACAAGATGTAGTACCCCGAATGGTAGCAGGTACTAATTAGCGCGGGGTGTGTTGGATATTACTGACACCCGCTGCGGCGCAGCGGCGCGCGCAAGTGGCGCTCCCCCGACTGGCTCGACCGTGTGAGGAGGATATCACCGCGCGCCTGGAGCAACAAGACTTGTAACGCTACCTCTGGACGTTGTACAGAGCCTCGGTACCAGATGTAGTACTTCCGCACGCTCGCGGCGAGACCACGTGCTGCACGCGATGTTGGCGCCGTAGGGCTAGGGCGCCCACTTCCGGGCAACAGAAAAGGCGGCCCGGTGAACCGGGCCGCCCAGTTGGTGTTCATGTAACGCCGGCCCTGAGCCGGCGGGGCACCGTGCGGGCTACTGCGCGCCCGGCTCCTCTTCGGCGCTGTCGCTCTCGCCTTCGTCGGCGGCGTCAGGTGCGGCTTCGCTGGCATCTGCGCCGGCAGCTTCGCCGTCGTCCGCGGGCAACGTGGCGGGGTCGGTGGTGAAGAGGTCGGCCGGCAAACCGAAGTCTCCACCAGCGATGCTGTACTCCACGATGTCGGCTTCCTGGCGGCGCTCGGAGAGCCACTCGGTGCGCTCGGCCTGGCGTTTCTGGGCCAGCACGGACGCCTCCACCTGCGCCTTCACGTCTTCGAACGCGCGCAGGCGCTCGGGAGTGCGCTCCGCCACCAGCACCACGAACCGCTCCACCATGGCGTCGTCGTCGGCATCGGCTTCCTGGCCTTCAGCAGCGTCCGCACCACCGGGCTCGGCGGGCAGGCGTAGCACCAGCACGTCGGACACGTCCAGGCCGGCTTCATCGCCGTCTTCAGGCAGCGCCTCGAAGGCCTGCGTACCGAAGAGCGCCGTGTCTATCTCGAGTTCCAGGTCGCCCGCCCTCACCAGTCCAAGGTCGGTGACGGTGCCGCCGGCCGTGTTGGCTGCGGCCTCCACGGAGGTGCCCTCCAGCAGCGCCTGCCGGAACTGGCTCGCGCCGGTCTGCGCGTCGAAGTCGACCCGCGTCACGAACGCCTCTGCGGGGATTATGAAAGCGGCAGAGTTGGTCAGGTAGTAAGTGGTCAGTTCCGCCTCGGTCGCCTCCGCGTCGCGCCCCACGTAGCTGAGTGCGGCCTGCGCTATGCCGGCGCGGGTGCCCACCAGTGGCACCCCCAGGCTGCTGGCGGCCTGGTAGGCGACCTCGGTGTCTATCACCTGGCTGAGCACGGTCGGTTTGAAGAGGCCCACGATGAGGTCGGCCACCTGAGGAGAGAGGCTCTGCTGGATCTGAGGGTTGGTGTAGAGCGCCGAATCGAGGTCCACAGCGTGAATCTCCACACCGTTCACCTCGGCGATGACGGGGTTCGTGAAGCTGAGTTCGCTGTTGGCCGGGAAGGTGAGCGTGGCTTCCTCCCGCAGGCGGTCCAACTCGGCTTCCACGATGCCCGACTTCTTGGCGTCGAGCGCATCCTGCCGCACGGTGTCGGCCACCTCGTCGAACGGGCGGGTAGCAGCGGGGAGGTAGCCCTCGACCTGCACCACGAAGTAGCGCAGGTTGGAGGTCACCACATCGGTAGTGCCGGCGCCGCGCAGCGCGAACGCAGCGTTGGCAACGTTGGTCGGGAGGGCCGGACGCCCCACGGCGCGCGGCTCCGTCTCACCACTCGCGGCTCCGACGGCACCGTCCCGATCGGCCAGGTCCAGGCTGTACTCGCGGGCCAGTGCGGCGAAGTCTTCTCCAGCCAACGCGTGCGTGCGCAGGCGCTGGGCGAGCGCTTCGTCGTCCACTACGATCTGGCGGGCGAGGATCTGCTCCTCGCTCTGGTAGCTGGTGAGGTGCGACTGGTAGTAGGCCTCGACCTCTTCGTCGGTAACGGTGACGTTGCCCACGAGCTGGTCTTCGAACTTGCCGAGGCGGATCTGGTCGCGCAGGTACTCGCGGAACGACTGGTCCGTGAAACCGGCGCTGGCGATCAGGTTCTGGTAGGCGCGGTCGTTACGGCCGCCGGCCACCCCGCGCTCGGTGCGGAACTCGTTGACGGCCTGACGCACCTCGCCGCTCGAGACGTTGATGCGGGACGCGGCCTGGTTGAGCACGGATTGGCGGGCCAGCTGGTCGACCATGAGCCGCTTGAGGTCGGCCCCGACCTCGCCCTCAGTGACTGCGGAGAACAGGGCGTTGGAACGCGCCTGCTGGACGTCGTACTCGTAGATGTTCTGACCGTTCACGGTCATCTGGACCGGGCCGCGGGACGAGGTGTTGGCGCCTATGAGGCTCAGGCCCGGCGTGAAGGAGATCACCATGCCCGCTAGGAGCCCGATGGAAACGGCCCACAGGATAATAGTGGTGGTGCGCTTGTTGAACTTCATCTCTGGTCAGTTCCTCCCGGAGCCCCCGGGCGACCTTGCTGCCTGGTCACGGTATGGAGGCCTGCTCTTACGGACGATCATCACTCGCTTGCCCAGGGTGCCGGAGCGCCGCTCCGGGCCACTTGGCGCGGCCGCAGCGGGCACGGCTGCCCTGCCGGATGGCTGGCCAGCGAGGAGCACGCCCCGGAGTGTACCAGAACCGACGAAGAGTACGTGGCACCCGGCGCCCAGCCTCGCGCCGTCTTTGAACCAGCGCCATGCCTACCTGCTATATTGGCGGGTGCCTGCGCGGGACCTAGCTCGCGCGGGGTGGCAAGGAGTCACGCCTGCGGGCGCTGGCTCACCAACGAGCGCCCGTAGCTCAGCCGGATAGAGCGTTCGCCTCCGGAGCGAAAGGCCGCAGGTTCGAATCCTGCCGGGCGCACCATTTCAGAACAAGTCTATGAACGCCGAACGGCATCTCCTGGCCTGCCTGGAAGTGCTGGATGCGAAGGACGAGCACACGGGCCGGAGGAGAGTGGCGCAGATCGTGCTGCACTTCGGACCGGCTACCGAGCAGCTTCGGACCTATTGTTGCGGGCAAAGCGATCCCGAACGCGCGCAATACCTTTCGCGCGGAGGCTACCGGACGATTTTCAAACAGGCGGCAACCAAGCGTGAGGCTGCCTCGGAATCCAGCCCGCTTCCTGCTGCATACTCTGGGTATTTTTTTCGCCGCTATTCTGCTTTTCTTGCTGCGGCGGCAAGCATGGCTTGCCCGATCTTCTCGTCACCTTGCCGCAGCAGAGCCTCAGCAGCGCCACGAATATCGCGCAGTTCTTTGTTCTGGCTGAGTTTCGCCTTGCCGACCAACTTGGTGATTTCGATCTCAAGGGCGACGATCGCCTTCAACATGGCGTCGATGAACTCGCGTGGCGAATCACCCATCTTCCAAGGCACGGGCTGGTTTGCCTCATGCCGATGCGTGAGTTTGGCAACGTTACGCAGGACATGGCGCTCGTCGTCATGGACGGTGATCCGTCCATGGGCGTGCGCAACGATGTAGTTCCATGTTGGAACCTGCTTATGAAACTCGTGCTTGCTGGGATACCAGTTCGGAGAGATGTAGGCGTCGGCGACTCGAAACACCACAAGCACTTCATCGCCGGTCGCGACATCTTGCCAAACACTGTTGTTACGGGCTACATGGCAAAAAAGCGTGCCGTATTCGCCTCTCTTGCGGTCGAGGTCGAAGGGAATGTGATTCGCGTCCAGCCCACTTGCTCCATTGGTGAAAAGGACGCCGAGCGGATGGCTCTCGATCAATCCATACAGGACTTCTTGGCTCGGTTCCTCGAAGTGCGCGGGTACATACATGGATTCACCTTTCTGGTTCGGAAGTGAACCGTCGGCGCGTCATCGCTGCCCACCTTGCTCTAGCACGGCCATGGTGAAGACGGCAGGCTCATTACCTGCTGCGAAATAGGAGTGGGGTTGATCTGTAATCAGCCTGGCACTCTCGCCCGCTTCCAGGTTCACGGCCTCCGTGCCAACCATGATCCGCTCAACCACGTTTTCCGAGCCTCCTTTCAAAAGGAACCGTGTCTATTTCATTCATCTTCACCCGGTGAGGCCCATGAACCACCCAGTGTCCGAACCAGTCGGATGCCCGGCCGGTTACCAGACCGGCGGGCTCGGTTTGCCGCTCCTCACCCACGGCTGCTCCACCTGCAGCCCATCGCTGCTGAACACGTGCACTTCCCGCCCGTCCACGAGCAGACGCACGGCCTGCACGTCCGCAGGCTGGGTCAGCGTGTAGAAGAGTTGGTTCAGTCGCCCGATCATGAGCGCCGAGCCGCCACCTTCTTCGAACTCCCCGCTCAAGTCCACCGTGAGCACGCCGGCGTCGAGCGCGGCGCTGCGCAGCCGCACACCAGCCGGCACGGTGGTAGCGAGGGCCGACCCTTGAACCGGCCCCGCCGCCAGCGCCTGAACTTGCCTCTGCGCCCGGGCCTCGGGCTGTAGGCGCCCGACCCGCTCGTGCACCGCCTCCAGCGTGAAGCTGGTGCCCAGGTCCCGCACGAAGTAGACGGTCATGTCCGGCAGTCGCTGCATGGTGCGCATCGCTATGGCGCCGAACAGCGCCAGTAGCAGGAGCAGCGCCAGCGCCACCACGCGGAGCACCACGGTTCTCACGGCTGCGGCCTCACGTCGACGCCGGACCCGTTACGGCCGCCTGATGGGCAGGTACCGCGGCTCCCACATGGCCGCCTGTACGGCCTCCGCCAGGTCGCCCTGCAACTCGCGGCGCGCCACGCCATCCGACAACGCCTGCTTGGCCACCGCCACGGCCACGTGGCGGCTGGCCCGGCGCAGCGAATCCACTCGCGGGTAGACGGCGCCCTCCAGCAACCGACCGGGGTCCGTGTACTCGGCCAGGGCCTCTGCCGCCGCGGTGAGCATGTCGTCCGTTATGCGGCTCGCACCCGTCACCAGTGCGCCCAGCCCCAGGCCCGGGAAGATGAAGGCGTTGTTGCCCTGGCCGATGATGTGGCGCTTGCCGTCCAACATGACGTCGGGGAACGGACTGCCTGTAGCTACCACCGCGGCGCCGCCCGTCCAGGCCAGCACGTCCTCCGGTACCGCCTCACTGTTGGCGGTGGGGTTGGAGAGCGGGAACACGATGGGGCGCGGGCTGTTGGCCGCCACCGCCTGCACCAGACCCTGGTCGAAGGCGCCGGCCTGGCCAGACAGCCCCAGGAGCGCGGTTGCATTGGCGTTCTGCACCGTTTCCAGCAGGCTCGGCACGCTGCCCGCGAACTCCCAGCCCTCGAGGCGCGCGGCCGTCTGGGCCACATCGCGCTTATAGGGCTCCATGCCCTCACGCCCCTCCACCAGCAGGCCGCGAGAATCGATGACCAGCACGCGCGCCTTGGCCTCCTCCGGTGAGAGTCCTTGCCGCACGAGGCCGTGAGTGATCTGCAGCGCCACGCCCACCCCGCCGGCGCCGGCGCCGTGGACCACGAACGTCTCGTCCGTGAGCTTGCGGTGCGTCATCCGCGCACTGGCGAGCAGCCCCGCCAGCACCACCGCCCCGGTGCCCTGAACGTCGTCGTTCAAGCTCGGCAGCCGGTCGCGGTAGCGGCCCAGCACATCGAACGCTTTCTGTTTGCTGAAGTCCTCCCACTGAAGCAAGGCGTCCGGGAAACGTTTGGAGAAGGCGGTGACGAACCGCTCGATGAAATCGTCGTACTCCTGACCCACCAGCCGCTCGTGACGGACGCCCAGGTAGAGGGGATCGTCCAGCAGGTCGGCGCGGTTGGTGCCTACGTCAAGTTCGATGGGCATGGTGGTGGCGGGGTCGATGCCGGCGCCCGCCGTGTAGAGGGAGAGCTTGCCTATACATATGGCCATGCCGCCGAAGCCCTGATCGCCTATCCCCAAGATGCCCTCGGAGTCCGTGGCCACGGCCAGTCGCACGTCCGTCAGCGGGATCTGCTTCAGCACTTCGTCCACGTAGTCGATGTTCTGCGTGCTGATGACGAGACCGCGGGGCCAGCGGTAGATGAGGCTGAAGTTCTGCACCGCCTCCGCCACGGTGGGCGTGTAGATGATGGGCAGCATCTCCTCCAGGTGGCGCTCGAGTAGCGCGTAGAAGAGCGTCTCGTTGCGGTCCTGAAGCACCCTCAGGTAAACGTGCTTGTCCAGGCCGGTGACGAAACGCTTGAAGTTGGCGTAAGCGCGGTCCACCTGCTCCTCGAGCGTGGAGATGTGCGGGGCGATGAGCCCGGTGAGGCCCAGTTCCCTGCGCTCGTCGGCGCTGAAGCCCGAACTCTTGTTCAGGAGGGGTAAGCGCGTGATCATGTAGCCGGACAACTCGGTGGTCATGTAGGGGTTGCCTTGTTCGTCTACGCGTCTCTCGAACTGCTTCATCAGTGTTGCTCCAACTTCGCGCTCCTCGGGGGCGCCTAGGGTATTGCCGGCCGTGAACCGGGCCGGCGCGGGTGGTTCAGCTACTTAGGTTCATGGCACGGAGTCCGCCCCGGGGCCGGCGGGCGGCAGCGGCGTGATGCCCGGGTCCTGCTCAGGCGCCGCATCCTCGTCGCCGTCCGGCGCATCTGCTTCGGCGCCGGGGTCCACCGGCTCCGCCCCGGTAGAGTCCAGCCCGGCCAAGCGCCGCGCCTCCGCGGCGAAGAACGCGTACTCGTCGCTGGCGGGCTCGAGCTCGAGAGCGTGGCCGTACGCGCGGGCCGCGGCACCGAACTCGCCCACCTGGAACTCCAGCCTGCCGAGCTGACCCCAGGCGGCAGCGAAGGTGGGGGCCGCCTCCACGGCGTCCGTGAAGCCCGAGCGGGCACCCTCCACGTCGCCGGCCTGGTAAGCGTCCATGCCCCGCACGAAGGCGTTGCCCGCCTCGGGTCCGAACGCCAGTTGCTGCCGCGCCACCTGTAGGAAGTAACGGGCGCGGTCGTCGTTGGGATCGAGCCTGAGCACCTCCTGCCAGTAGCCGATCGCCTCGGACGCGCGGCCCGCCTCCTGGCTGCTGCGCGCAGCCCATACCCAGGCGTCGACGTAGGTTGGGTTCCGCTCGACGGCGCTCACGAAGAGCGCCTCGGCGAGGTCCAGGTCGCCGTCCGCGTAGGCGGTCTGCCCTGCGTAGAAGTCGTTGGCGGCGGCCACGCCCCAGCGCCGCTGCGCCCTGGTCACTTCCAGGAACCATGCCGAACGCGCGTCTGCCGGGTCCGCGGCGAGGGCGGCCTCCCAGTAGGGCTCCGCCACGGCCGGCCTGCCCAGCTCGAACGCGCTGCGCGCGGCCCAAACCGCCGCGTCGGGGAACTGCGGGTTGGCGGCGTAAGCCGCCTCGAAGCTCTCCAGCGCCGACTGCAGCACGCCGTTCTCGTAAGCGCGGATGCCGGCACGGTACGCCTCGCTGGCGGCAGCGCCGTAGGCGTCGCGCTCCTTACTCAACTCCAGGAAGAAGCGGGCGCCCTCGTCATCCGGCGCCACCTGCACCAGTTCGGCCCACACCGCTATGGCCGTGGCCGTGTCTCCCTCTTCGAAGGCCATGCGCGCCAACCACCGCAGCGCCTCCGGGTCGGCGGGCGCCAGGTCGAGCACCTCCGTGTAGTAGCTGCGGGCAGACTCGTGATCGCCCGCCTCGTAGCGTGCGAACGCCAACTGGCTCAGCGCCGTTGTGGCGAAACCGATGTCGGTCGGGAAGGCGGCTGCCTGTGGCTCCGGCAACCCCACGGGTGGCACCCTCACGTCCTGGATCTTGCCGCCCTCGGCCACGTAAGCTTCCCACTTCGCGTGGGCCCGGCTGTGCCAGCGCACCGAGCCGTAGACGCGGGCAGCGAGCGCCAACGCTTCCAACCGAACCGCCGTCGCCTCCGCCGCCGCGGTGCTCCCCGGACCGCTGAGCGAGCTCGCTGCGTCGAGCTCTCGCGCAGCCTCGTCACCGGCTTGTTCCGCCGCGTCGATGGCCGCGCGCCACACGCCATCGTCCGGGGTGGGCGCCCTACCGAACTCAGTCGTCAAGGCTTCCAGGTAGGCTGCGTCCGCCACCTTCAGCGTCTCCGCCGCACTCTGCGCCCGAGCGACGCCGCCGAGCGCGAAAACGCCGACCGCCAACATGCTGATGAGAAGAACGGCAGCACTGCCTCGGCCGTGACCCGATGGCCACCCCAGGCTGCGCCCGAGCGTGCCCCCCCGCACGGCTCTCAGCGCGAGCGCGCCGTGAGCCACACGACCTCCTGGCCAGCCTTCACGAAGTAGAGCAGGCGCTGCCCGCCTTCGGGGCCCGCGTAGACGATGCGTGTATGGGTCTCGGGTCCCATCGGGCCCTGGACTGTGTGCTGGGTGCGGCTCTCTTCGAAGTAACCGGCTACCGCGTATGCCGTGGTGACCTGGTGGTCGATTGCGCCCGCCAGGCTGGTGGCAACGCCACCCAACGTGTAGGCCTCCCAGTCCGTCCAGGCCGACGCCCCCTCGACCCGCCTCAGGATGACGTCCACCCCGGCGCCTGTGGCTCTGAGCGTGCCACGCGGGAACGACACCGCGCTGTTGAACTGGGCCTGGATGGCAGTAACGGTCATGACCTCGGCGAGCAGCTGAGCGCGCGCCACGGTTAGAAGCGGTAGCGCTAGCACCAGCGTCAGCGCGGCTACACAACCGCGCAGCAGGCGTGCCGTCGGGGTTACGCGTGAGGCTTGCAGTGCGGAGCCGGCGCCCAGGTTCGTCATGCTCAGAGTCTAGCACCGCCCCCCATGAGCTTTCGTCCCGGCGGCGCAGCGCGGGTGGGTGCCGAGCGTCCGTGGCCAGCACGTGCGCGGCGCCGCGCCACCACCGCAGCTTGACCCTCCAACCGGCCAGCCGCTACGCTTGAGGACGGTCCCCTTCGGTCGGTGGACGGCCGGCCGGGAGCCGCCCGGCGCTCCCACCAAGCCGGTAGTCAACGCAGCAGCGCCAGTTCGGCGGCAGAGCCGCCTCTTGAGTAACGGAGAGAGAATGTTCCAGAGTCTTGGTGATCGCCTCCAATCGGTGTTCGATGGTCTACGCGGCCGCGGCCGCCTGACGGAGGCCGACGTGAAGGCCGCTCTGCGCGAGGTGCGCGTGGCCCTGCTCGAGGCCGACGTCAACCTCGAGGTGGCCCGCGACTTCACCAAGCGCGTGCAGGAGAAGGCCGTGGGCTCCGAAGTGCTCATGTCCCTCAACCCCGAGCAGCGCGTGGTGGCCATCGTGCACGAGGAACTGGTCGACGTGCTCGGCGGCAAGGCCGTGCAGCCCACGCTCAAGTCCGAAGGCAACATCTGGCTCCTCATGGGCCTGCAGGGTGCCGGCAAGACCACCACGGCCGGCAAGCTGGCGTACCGCTACAAGTCGCAGGGGCGCAGGGTGCTCCTGGTGGCGGCCGACACCCAGCGGCCCGCGGCGCGCGAGCAACTCAAGACGCTCGGCAGCCAGATCGGCGTGCCGGTGTTCGAGGTCAACGACAACGAGGCGCCCGCCGCCGTTGCCGCGCGCCTGAAGGAGCACCTGCGCAAGGACTTCCGCGACCTCGTGATCGTGGACACCGCGGGGCGCCTGCAGATAGACGACTCGCTCATGACGGAACTCTCCGAGCTGAGTAGCCGGCTGGAGCCGACCGAGAAGGTGCTGGTGGTGGACGCCATGACGGGCCAGCAGTCGCTGCCCGTGGCAACCGCGTTCGATGAGCAGATCGGCGTGTCCGGCCTCATCATGACCAAGCTGGACGGCGACGCGCGCGGCGGCGCAGCGCTCTCCGCCAAGCACGTCACCGGCAAACCCATCTTCTTCGCCGGCATGAGCGAGAAGATCGACGGGCTGGAACCGTTCCATCCGGACCGCGTGGCCGGCCGCATCCTCGGCATGGGCGACATGCTCACCCTCATCGAGAAGGCGCGGCAGCTCGAGGACGACGATGACGACCGGGAGATGCGCAACCTGGGCGATTTCACGCTTCAGGACATGCTCACCCAGATGCGCAAGATCAAGCAGATGGGCTCCTTCTCGGACGTGCTGAAGATGATCCCCGGGGCCGGCAAGATGCTGCCGCCCGGCGCGGACATCGACGAGCGCGAGATCGGTCGCGTGGAGGCCATCATCTCGAGCATGACGGAGAAGGAACGCGCGGCGCCCAAGATCCTCAACGCCAGCCGCCGCAAGCGCATCGCGCGCGGTTCGGGCACCACCGTGCAGGACGTGAACCGCCTCATCAAGAACTACGACGAGATGCGCAAGCTCATGAAGCGCATGGGCCGGCGCCCGCCCGGACGGGGTCGCCGGGGGCTCAGAGCCTGAGTCGAGTCAGCGGCCCGGCCTCGCCCTGAACCAGCACATGCGTTTGTGCTGAGGGCCGGCTGCGTGTACACTGGGTGGCTTGACGTGGGCCGCCCCTCGGGCGTAGCCCGCCACTAACCAACAAGTAACGAGAGAACCACGGAGGAAGTCAACAGATTATGGTCAAGATCCGCCTGATGCGCATGGGCTCCATGAAGAACCCGCATTACCGCCTCGTAGTCGTCGACGGCCGCACCAAGCGTAGCGGCGATTACATCGAGCAGATCGGTTACTACGATCCGCGCAACACCACCGAAGAGAGCCTGCGCGTAGACGTCGAGCGTGCCGGCCACTGGCTGGCCAACGGCGCCCAGCCCACCGACACGGCGCTGCGCCTCATGGAGCGCACCGGCGTGGAACTCCCGGCCCGCCTTCAGGCGAAGCGGCGCGCCAACTACGTGAAGCGCCAAGAGACTCAGGCCTGAGCCTGAACTGCTTGCTGTAAGCTCGCTGTAAGCAAACCTGTTGCCGCGGAGGCCCGCATGCCAGCCGAACTGGTCACGTTCATCCTGCAGAACCTAGTCGCCGAGCCCGATCAGCTCGACGTCAGGGTGGCCGGTGACGGCCGTAACGTCCGCATCGAGGTCACCTGCGCCGAGGACGACGTGGGCCGCATCATCGGCCGCGGCGGCCGGCTCATCAACGCGGTCCGCACGCTGGCTCGCGCCGCCGCCGACGGTAGGCAGCGGGTCGAGATACAGCTGCTGGAGTGAACCCTCGGATGGAACCGCTTCCGTCCGTTCAGCTACCCAACCCATGGCGCTAGACCCCACAGCCGCCAAGCCGCCGGGAACGTACCTGAGGCTCGGCCGTCTGGGGCGTACTTTCCAACTGGAGGGCGCGCTCCGGCTACTACTCGACGAGGCCGTCTCGTACGCCTACGACGACGGCGCCGAACCGGTGGGCGTACGCGCTATTCACGCGAGCGGCAGCCTGTTCGTGTCGGGCCTCGGCAACGTGCGGGTGCGGCGACTTTACGAGAGCGGCGGTTCCCTGCTCTTGCAGCTGGAGGGCGTGCGCGACCGCAACGCCGCCCAGACGCTCGTGAACGCCACGCTCTGGGTCGACCCAGCCCGTCTGCCTGGAGAACTGGCCGAGGAGCTGACCGCCGAGGTCGAGGCGGGCTCCACCGAGGAGCGCCTGATCGGCCTCCCCGTAACGTTGAACGGCGTGCAGGTCGGCGAGGTGTCGGCCGCGCTGCTGGACAGCGCCAACCCGGTGCTGGAGGTCACGCTCCCCACCGCCGACGGACCAAGGCGCTCACTCGTGCCGCTGCAGGCGCCCTACGTTGACCTCACCGAATCCGCGCTGGAGCTGACCGACCCGCCCGAGGGGCTAGTAGAGCCCGGCTGACGTCAGCGGCGGCCCGCGTAACACCACGAGGAGTGGCCACCTTGCGTTTCACCATCTACACGCTGTTCCCGGACCTCATCCTCCCGTACCTGCAGGAGGCCCTCCTGGCCCGCGCCCTGCAGAAGGGCCTGGTGCAGGTGGAGGTGCGCGACCTGCGCCGCTTCGCAGGCAACCGCACGGGCCGCGTGGACGACACCCCGTACGGGGGCGGCGCCGGCATGGTCATGCGCGTGGACGTAGCCGGCCAGGCGTTAGAGGAACTGGCGCATGACGACCCGCCGCCCAGCGAAACCATCCTGCTCTCCCCCGCCGGCCAGCCGCTCACCCAGGCACTGGTGCAGGAGTTGGCGGGCCTTGAGCACGTGGCGCTCCTGGCGGGGCGTTACGAGGGCTTCGACGCCCGCACAGAGAAGCTGGTAACACGTGAGGTGTCCATCGGCGATTACGTTCTCATGGGCGGCGAGTTGCCGGCCCTGGTGATCCTGGAAGCGGTCACGCGGCTCCTGCCCGGCGCGCTGGGCGACGCCGACAGTCACGTTCAGGAGTCTTTCAGCGCGGGCCTGCTCGACTACCCGGAGTTCACGCGCCCGGCCGAGTACGAGGGGCTCGAGGTGCCCGAGGTGCTCCTCTCGGGCCATCACGGGAACGTGGCCGCCTGGCGCCGTGAGCAGGCCCTCAGACGCACGTTCGAGCGCCGCCCGGAGTTACTAGAAAGCGCGCCCCTCACGGATGAGGAGCGCGCCCTGGTCAGGTCGTGGAGCGAAGAGCCAGGCAGCTAGTCGGGTCTCAGTTGCCCTTCACGCGGTCGATGACCATCTGGGTGATGTCCAGCGACGGGTCAGCGTAAACCACCAGGCCCGTGTCGTACGCCGCCTGCGAGTCCAGCACCATGGTGTAACCGATCTCGTCGGCGAGCGCGGCGAGCACGTCGTTGACGGCCTGGCGGGCCGGTTCGGCCACCGCCGCGATCTCTTCCTTGTAGCGGGCGTCGACCGCCATGACCGTCGTCTGCAGCGTGGCGTAACGGTCCGCTTCGTCAGCCGTGAGCTGCTGGCCGCTCGCGGCCTTCTGCTCGAGCGCCTGGATGGAGTTCACCAGGTCACCGATCTCGGCTCGGGCCTGGGCGTTGAGGGCGTCTATCTGCGCGCCCATCGGGTGGGCGTACAGGGCGGCCTGCGAGTTGACGTAAACGACGCGTGAGGGGCGCTCCTGCGCCGTTAGGTTGGAGGCGAACAGAGCAAGCAGGGCGGCTGCGGCTATACCGAGCAGGGTGAGTCTTCTCATAGCGCCAGGAGTTTACCACCGCGATGATGAGAACCGCCTTCGAAAGGGCGCACCTGGTGCTTACTTCTTCCGAACCGTTCTGCTTCAACCAGCCCGAGCGACCCCGCGCATGACGTCCTTCCTCCTCGTCATCGCGGGCGTCCTCGGCTCGCTCATCGGTTCTTTCGGCAACGTCGTCATCTGGCGCGTGCCGCGCCGCGAATCAGTGGTGCATCCCGGCAGTCACTGCCCCAACTGCAACAGGCGCCTTGGGCCCCTGGAACTGGTGCCCATCCTCTCGTGGTTGGCGCTCCGAGGTCGCTGCCGCAACTGCAAGCAGCCCATCTCCGTGCGCTACCCGCTGGTAGAGGCGCTCATGGCGGCGCTCTTCGTGGTGCTCGTGTGGCGCTGGTCGCCGCTCGACTACGGCTGGGCGGTGCTGCCGCTGCTGGTGGTGGTGGCGATGCTCACCATGGCCGCCATCATCGACATCGATCACTTCATCCTGCCGGACGTGCTCACGTTCGGCGCCCTGGCGGTGGCGCTGGCGGGCTCGTTCCTCATGGGCGCCGCGCCGGACCTGCCACTGCCTGTGGAGGCCCTGGCCGGTGCCCTCACGGGCGCGGGGGTGCTGGTGCTCATCAACCGCCTGGGCGCCCTGGTGCTGAGGCGCTTCGCGGACACCAAGGAGCGTCTCTTCCCCTTCAGCCTCGACCAGACCAACTTGGCTGCCGTGGCGGGCGCCGTGGGCGGCGTGTGGGTGGGCGTGGCGGCCGGTGGCGTGAGCCTGCTCGCCAACCTGTTCTCCAGACGCATACTGCGCCTGCCGGAGCCTCTCGCTTACGGCCTCTGGCTGGTGGCACTGGTGCTGAGCACCACCACGTTCACCGTGCCCACGGTGACGGCCGTGGCCGGCAGCGTCATGGCCGCCGGCGCGTGGGCGCTCATCGGGGCGCTTTACTGGTGGGTGCACGACATGGTGCGGCCCGAAGCGCAACCCGAGGCGCAGGCGGAGCCAGCGGCGGAGGAAGCCGCCGAGCCCGTGGCCATGGGCTTCGGCGACGTGAAGCTGGCTGCCGTGCTGGGCGCCTTTCTGGGCTGGGAGAAGTTCCTCGTCGGGCTCTTCCTGGCGGTGAGCTTGGGAGCCCTCTTCGGCATAGTGCAACGTATAGCCGGCGGAGGCAGACTCATCCCCTTCGGGCCCTACCTGCTGGCCGGCGCACTTTTGGCTCTCTTCTTCGGAGACGCCGTCATAGCCTGGTACTTCGGCCTGTTGCTGGGCAACTGAACGTAAGCTTCCGGCCCCGCTCAGGGCCCCAGATCCACTACATCGAGCGGCTACTCTTATGCACACTTGTGCATAGTCATGCAGTTGGTGTTAGAGTGTTCCGCATTCGTCGCCGACCCCTGGCGTTGGCGACGCTCTGTTTGGGCGCGCGCCGGAGCCACGAGGCGCAGAGCACCCGCAGCCACCCTCACAGGTAGAGTGCGCCCAGACCCCGATAGGAGCACGATGGAGCCGCTTCGCATCAAAAGCCTGACCGGGCGCAACCTGCTTTCCCTGGCCGACCTGACCCACGAGGAGTTCGGTGGCCTGCTCACCAGCGCAGTGCAGCTGAAGCGGAACTGGGCGGCCGGCGTCAGACCGGCCTACCTGCACCAGCGCAGCCTGGCGCTCGTGTTCGAGAAGCCGTCGCTACGCACCCGCACCACGTTCGACCTGGCCATGTTCCAGCTCGGAGGCCACGCGGTGCTGCTGGATCAGCAGCAGATCGGCCTGGGCGTACGCGAGACGGTGAGAGACATCGCCTGCAACCTGAGCCGCTGGGTGGACGGCATCATGGCGCGCACCCACGCTCACCATACGGTGGTCGAACTGGCCGCCAACGCTAGCGTGCCGGTCATCAACGGCCTCTCGGACCTGCTGCACCCCACCCAGGTGGTGGCCGACTACATAACGCTCTTGGAGCGCTTCGGCGCCGTCGACGGGCTCAAGCTGACCTTCGTGGGCGACGGCAACAACGTCTGCAACTCTCACATCAACGCCGCCGCCTTGACGGGCGTCCACCTCACGGTGGCGTGCCCACCCGGCTACGAACCCGACGCGCAGGTGCTGGAGAGCGCCCGCGCCAGGGGTGGGGTCGTCCACGTGGAGCACGACCCGCGCGCCGCAGTGGAGGGAGCCCACGCGCTCTACACTGACGTGTGGGTCTCCATGGGCATGGAGGAAGACACGGAGAGGCGCCGCGAAGACTTCGCCGGCTACACGATCACCCCGGAGTGGTTCGAAACGCTTAGCCCCGAGGGCGTGTTCATGCACGACCTTCCCGCCCATTACGGCGAGGAGTGCACGGAGGAGGCCGTCCATCACGCGCGGAGCGTGGTGTTCGACCAGGCCGAGAACCGCCTGCACGCCCACAAGGCCATCCTCTTCCAGCTACTTGGTGGGGAGGCGCCCGCCCAGTGAGCGGCCTGACCGCGGGCATCCTGGGGGCCAGCGGCTACGGTGGGGCCGGCCTCATCCAGCGCCTCTCGCAGCACCCTGAGGTGGGGGCCCTGGCGCTCGGCTCGCGCCAGTACCTCGGTCAGGACGTGGGCGCGTGCTGGCCGCAGTTCGCCGGGCTGCTGCCGGGGGTGCGGTTCGAGGACACGGACACCGTCATCGCCCGCTCCGACGTGCTCTTCTTCGCCACGCCGCACGGCGCCACTGCGCCGCTGGTGGCGCAGGCCCTGGCTGCCGGCAAGCGGGTGGTGGACCTCTCTGCCGACTTCCGCTTGGAGCCCGCCACCTACGCCCAGTGGTACGGGGCGCCGCACCCGCACCCCGAGCTGTACGAGCAGGCGCGCTACGGCCTGGTGGAGTTGCACCGCCACGAGCTGCCGGGCGCCCGTCTGGTGGCCAGCCCGGGTTGCAACGCCACCGCCGGCTCCCTCTCCCTCGCACCGTTGGCAGCCGCCGGGCTCCTGGGCTCCAGCGTGGTGGTGACGGTGCTCACCGGGGCGTCCGGCGCCGGTCGCACGCCCGGTGAGGGCTTCACCTACTCGGAGCTGAACGAGAACGTGAAGGCGTACAAGCCAAGCGGCACCCACAGGCACACAGCCGAGATGGAGGCCACTGCTGGGCGAGCGGCCGCTGCGGCCGCTGCAGGGAACGCCAAGAAGCTGAGCACCCACGGTGCGTTCACGCAGCCGCGCGTCAGCTTCACCCCGCACCTCGTGCCCATGACGCGCGGCATCCTCGCCACCTGCACGGTGAGACTTGGTGAGGGTACCGGCCTGAGCACGGCGAAGCTGCTGGCGCTACTAGGTGAGTATTACGAGGGCGATCCGCTGGTGAGCGTTCAGGCGCAGCTGCCCCAGACCAAGGCGGTGGCAGGCAGCGACCGCGCCATCCTGAGCGCACACGTGGACGCCCGTAGCGGCCACGCGCTCGTGTTCTGCGTGCTGGACAACCTGGGCAAGGGCGCCGCGGGTCAGGCGGTGCAAGGTTTCAACGCTGCGTTCGGCTTCCCCGAGACGGCGGGTCTGATGGAGGCAGGGATGTGGCCATGAAGTTACCCGAAGGTTTTCAGGCGGCAGGCATAAGCGCGGGGCTGAAGCGCTCCGGCAGGCCTGACGTGGCGCTGCTGTACTCGGCGGCCCCACTTGTGTGGGCGTTCACGGGCACCACCAACGTGGTGCAGGCGCCCTGCGTCACCCGGAACCGCCAGCTGTACCAGGCCGGCGGTCCGGTGCGGGCCATCGTCATCAACAGCGGTAACGCCAATTGCGCCAACGGCGCCGCGGGCGCCCGCGACAACGAGGCGTACGCCGCTGCCATGGCACGCGAACTGGACGTGTCGTCAGACGCCGTCCTCACCGCCAGCACCGGCATCATCGGACGGCCCATGCCCATGGAAGGGTTGCTGGCGGGGCTGCCCAAGGTGAAGGCCGAGCTCGGCGACAGCGCCGATACGTTCGCCCGCGCCATCCTCACCACGGACCTGGTGACGAAGGTGGCTGAGGCGGAGGTGCCGGGCGGCGCCCGCGTGTTGGGCGTCACCAAGGGCTCCGGCATGATCCACCCCAACATGGCCACCATGCTGGCGTTCATCACCACGGACGCGCAGGTGGATCAGGCCACGCTCGACGCGCTGTGGCCCGCGGTGGTCACCAACTCGTTCAACCAGCTGACGGTGGACGGCGATACCAGCACGAACGACATGGCCATCGTGTTCACCACGGGCCTGGTGCCCTGCGAGACGGCCGACCTGAAGCGCGCCCTGACCGAAGTGTGCGTGAGCCTGGCCAAGCAGATCGCCCGCGACGGCGAGGGTGCCACCAGGCTCATGACGGTGCGGGTCACGGGCGCGGCCTCCGAGGCCGAGGCGCGGGCCGCCGCCAAGACCGTGGCGGGCAGCTCGCTCGTGAAGACCGCCGTGCACGGGGCCGACCCGAACTGGGGCAGGATCCTGGCTGCGGCGGGCCGCTCCGGCGCCGCCAGCGACCCCACCAGGGTGCGCGTTGCCGCCCAGGGCTTCGAGCTCTACCTGGGCGAGCCGCTGCCGTTCGATGAGGCCCAGGTCTCGGCCGCGCTCAGATCGGAGCAAGTGCTGCTGGAAGTGGACCTGGCGGCTGGCTCGGCCACCGCGGAGGCGTGGGGTTGCGACATGTCTGCCGAGTACGTACGCATAAACGCCGACTACACCACCTGAGCGGAGGCGTAGTCGGCGCGCGGGCCGGCGTTAGCTGTCAGACGTAGCTAGCGCCGCCGGCGGTTGGCGATGTGGATGGCGCGCCCGTGGGCGTGCTCCGCGGCCTCCATCACCCCTTCGGAGATGGTGGGGTGCGGGTGCTGCGTGAGGGCGATGTCCTCCAGGGTGGCGCCCATCTCGATGGCCAGGGCTGCCTCCGAGACGATGTCGCCCGCGTTGGGGCCCACCATGTGGAAGCCCAGCACCAGGTCCGTCTTGGCGTCACCGATCAGCTTGATCATGCCCGAGTCCACGCCCAGCGTGGACGCGCGGCCTGAAGCCATCAGGGGGAACTTGCCGATGCGCAGCTCGAAACCGGCCTCGGTGGCCTCGGCCTCCGTCATGCCAACGCTGGCCAGCTCGGGGGTGGTGTAGATGACGGAAGGCACCACCGTGTCGTAAGCGGTGGGCTTGCCGGCGGCGTGCTCAGCTGCCACCAGCCCCTCCTTCATGGCCTTGTGGGCCAAGAGAGGCGCGCGCGCCACGTCGCCGATGGCGTAGATGTTGGGTGCGCTCGTCTGCATGTGGTCGTTGACCACCGAGACGAAGCCGCGCTCGTCCACCTGCACGCCAGCGTTCTCCAGCCCTAGGTTCCGCCCGTTGGGGCGGCGGCCCACCGCCACCAGCACCCGATCGGCCACCAGCGTCTCCTTGGTGCCGTCCTTGGCCTCCACCTCCACCTCGGTGCCCTTCTTGCCCTTCTTCTGGCCGAGGACCTTGGTGCCCGTGAGGATGCGGATGCCGCGCTTCTCCAGCGCCTTGCGGAGCTCCTTGGCAGCGTCGGCGTCGGCCGCCGCAGCGATCTGGTCGAGCAGTTCCACCACAGTGACCTCGGAGCCCAGGGAGGAGTACACGTCGGCGAACTCGAGGCCGATGGCGCCCGCCCCGATGACGAGGAAGCGCGCCGGAACCTTGTCGCCGATCGTGAGGGCGCCCGTGGAGTCGATGATGCGGTCGCCGTCGAGCTCGAACCCGGGGATGCTGGCCGGGCTAGAACCGGTGGCCACCACGAACGACTTGGCGCTGTACTTCCTGCCGCCCACCTCGATCTCGTTGGCGGAGACGAAGCGCCCCTCACCCTCGATGAGTTCCACCTTGTTGCCCTTGAACAGCATCTGCACGCCGCCGGTCTGCTTGCCGACCACCTTCTGCTTCCACTGCTCCACGGCGCCCAGGTCCACGGTGGGCTCGCCGAAGTCGATACCGAACTCGTTGGCATCTTTGGCCTGGCGCAACTCGGCGCCGACGTGCAGCAGCGCCTTGGTGGGGATGCAGCCCACGTTGAGGCATACCCCGCCCACGGCGCCCTTCTCCACACAGGCGACCTTGAGTCCCAACTGCGCTCCCCGGATGGCGGCGTGGTAACCGCCCGGGCCCGAGCCCACTACGATCAGGTCGAAATCCATTGCGTCCTCCAACGTTCACGTACACGGGGCCACTGCCACCGGATGGCGTGAAACTATCACTCGCTGCAAGTGTACCAGCGGCCAGCCGCGGTTGACTGGCAGCAGGCGTCGGGTCTAGCATGCCCGCATGTTCTCCGGCGTAGCAGCCACCAACGTACTCACCGCAACACTAGCCACGCCGCCTGGCTGACGCTCGTTGGCGTCCAGCTTCGGCGGCCCCGACCCAGGCACACCAGGTCGGGGCCTTGCTTTGTTCTGCCGGAACCGGCGAACTCCACCAGAAACCCCGGCCTGCGCGTAAGAATCGCACGACATATAATGGAGAAACGATGACCGACACCATCAGTGATCCCGCCGACAGCGGCCGCTCCGAGCGCTACAACCCGACCGAGATAGAGCGCAGATGGCAGCAGCGCTGGCGCGAGGAGGGGCTCTACGAGGTCGACCTCGAGGACGACTCACGGCCCAAGTACTACTTCCTCACCATGTACCCCTACCCCTCCGGCGACCTTCACATAGGTCACTGGTACGCCGAGGTGCCTGCCGACGCGGCCGCGCGCTTCACCCGCATGCGCGGCAACAACGTGCTCTTCCCCATGGGCTTCGACGCGTTCGGCCTGCCCGCCGAGAACGCCGCCGTCAGGGCGGCCCGGGCGGGCGACACCAAGGTGCACCCCGCTACCCTCACCTACGAACGCATCGCCCGCATGAAAGAGCAGTTCCAGCAGATGGGCGCCATGTTCGACTGGTCCAAAGAGATCGCCACCTGCGACCCCGAGTACTACAAGTGGAACCAGCTCTTCTTCATCGAGATGATGGAGCGCGGCGTGGCGTACCGCAAGGAGTCGATGGTCAACTGGGACCCCGTCGACCAGACGGTGCTCGCCAACGAGCAGGTGGTGGACGGTCGCGGCGACCGCTCGGGCGCCCTCATCGAGCGCCGCCTCATGCCCCAGTGGCACTTCAAGATCACGGATTATGCGGACGAGCTGCTGGACTTCTCCGGCCTCGACTGGCCGAGCCGCGTGGTGGCCATGCAGACCAACTGGATCGGTCGCTCCGAGGGCGCCGAGGTGGTGTTCAAGAGCGAACAGGGCGACGAGATCCGCGTGTTCACCACGCGGCCGGACACCCTCTGGGGCGCCACCTTCATGGTGCTCGCGCCCGAACACCCGCTGGTGGCCAAGCTCACCACCGACGAGCAGCGAGCGGCCACCGAGGCGTACGTGGAGCGGGCCTCGCACCTGTCGGAACTGGACCGCATGGCGGACGCCAAGGCGAAGTCCGGGGTGTTCATCGGCGCCTACGCCATCAACCCCGTGAACCAGGCGCGCATCCCCATCTGGATAGCCGATTACGTGCTCATGGGCTACGGCACCGGCGCCATCATGGCGGTGCCGTACGGCGACCAGCGCGACTTCGAGTTCGCCACCGAGTTCGGGCTCGACATAGTGCCGGTAGTGAGGCCCGACGGGGTGGAAGGCCACATCGCCGCAGCCACGCTGGAAGGCGCCTGGGACGGGCCGGGCACCATGATCAACTCCGGGCCGCTCGACGGCCTGCGGCATAACGGCGAGAAGGGGCGCGCCAGCCCCGCCATCGCCGCAGCGATCGAGCACCTCGAGAAGATCGGCGCAGGTGAGGCGCAGGTCACCTACCGCCTCCGCGACTGGCTCATAAGCCGCCAGCGTTACTGGGGCACGCCCATCCCGGTGCTCTACTGCGAGGGCTGCGGCATCGTGCCCGAGAAAGTGGAGAACCTCCCCGTGCTGCTGCCGGAGGACGTGGCGTTCCTGCCCACCGGCGAGTCGCCCCTCAAGACCCACGCCGCGTTCCTGAGCGCGAGCTGCCCGCGCTGCGGCGGCCCCGCCAAGCGGGAGACCGACACCATGGACACGTTCATGGATTCGGCCTGGTACTGGTTCCGCTACCTCAGTCCGCACGACGACACGCGTCCCATCGACCCCGACCTGGCCGCGAGGTGGACGCCGGTCGACATGTACACGGGCGGCATCGAGCACGCCATCCTGCACCTGCTCTACGCGCGCTTCTTCACGAAGGTGCTGCGGGACATGGGCTACGTGAACGTGAACGAGCCGTTCAAGCGCCTGCGCAACCAGGGCATGATCCTGGGCTCCGACAACGAGAAGATGTCCAAGTCGCGCGGCAACGTGGTGAACCCTGACGACCTGGTGGCGAAGTACGGCGCGGACACGGTGCGTGCCTACCTCATGTTCCTCGGCCCCTGGGACCAGGGCGCCCCGTGGAGCTACACGGGCATCGACGGCCAGGCGCGCTTCCTCCACCGCGTGTGGAGCCTCGTGGTGGACGGCGCGGCCGGCAGCGCCGGCAAGGGCGACGGCGCCATGACGGAGGCCGAAGTGCGGCGCGCGGAGCATCACGCCATCAAGGAAGTGACGGAGGACCTGGAGGCGTTCCGGTTCAACACCGCCATCGCTGAGCTGATGACCCTCCAGAGCGCGCTCACCAAGGCGCGCAGCGCCGGCCTCGCTGACACGGAGGCGTGGCGAGCGGGCGTGCGCACGCTCCTGGTCCTGCTCGCACCCATAGCGCCGCACATAACCGACGAGCTGTGGCGTCGCCTCGGCGAGAAGACCTCGGTGCACCTGCAGAGCTGGCCCAGTTACGACGAGGCCGCGCTCGTTTCCGACACGGTGAGCCTCGCCGTTCAGGTGAACGGCAAGGTGCGCGGTCAGATCGAGGCTCCGGTGGACGCCTCCAAGGAGGCCATCGCGGACCTGGCTCGCTCGGAACCCAACGTGGCGCGGCACTTGGAAGGCAAGACCGTAACGCGCGAGATCGTGGTGCCCGGACGCCTCGTGAGCTTCGTAGTCAAGTAGCGCTGGAAGCGTGGAACGGCGGGCGCTACTGCGGCGCCAGCACGACCACGTCCTGCAGGGTGGCCAGCTCCACGCCCGGCCTGACTATGAAGCTGCGGCGCAGCTCGTTCGGGTCGGGCGGCAGCACCTCCTGCACCACGCCCACCAGCAGGCCGGCCGGGAAGAGACCGCCGAAGCTGGAGGTCTCCACCACGTCGCCCACCGCCACCGGGTCGTCCACTATGAAGCGTGTGACGCGCACCAGGCCACCCACCTCACCCACGGCGATGCCCTGACCACCCTTGCCGCGCACGCTCACGCCCACCCGGGACTGTGGGTCCAGCACCGTGGTCACCACGGCGCTCCAGGGCGCCACCTCGGTGATTATGCCCACCAACCCGGCTGGCGCCGTTACGGGCATGTTGCGCTGCAAGCCGGAGGAACCACCCAGGCCGAGGCGCAACCGGGCCACTTCGGCGCCGGCGTCACCCCCCACCACGGGCGCCACGGCCACCACCGCCGGCGCCTGCGTGGTGCTCACCACCACCGCCTGCTCCAGGCGGCCCAGTTGCAGTTCCAGGTCGCGCCGCGCCTGCTCCGTAAGCGCCAACTGCTCCTGCAGCCTGGCAACCTCGGCCCGCAGTTCGCGCCTGTCGACCGCGCTCTGCAGGGTGAGCTTGAGGTTCACCCCGGCGCGGTGCAGCAGCTCGTGCGGTAACGCCACCGCCGCAGTGAACTCGGTGGGCAGCCGGCCAACGAAGGCCGTGAGCAGGAACGTCACGAGCCCGAGCGCCACGAACACGTACCAGGCCCTGATGGTGCTAGACAAGCTCCACCCCCAACCGCCTCGCTGCCTGCAGCAGGTTGGGCAGGCTCAGTCCGATGACGTTGGACCAGCAGCCGTCGATGCGTTCTATGAGCACGCCGCCCTTGCCCTGCAGCGCGTAACCGCCCGCCTTGTCCCGGCCCTCGCCCGTGGCGGCGTACCAGCGCACCTCCGGCTCGCTTAGAGGCCGGAGGGTCACCCCGGTGCGCACTACGACCAGCTCCTCACGACCCCCGTACAGGAGCGCGTGGCCCGTGAACACGTCGTGCTGCCTGGCTGCCAGCCGGCGTATGAACTCCCTGTTCTCGTCCTCTGAACCTGGCTTCTCCAGGATGCCGTCGCCAAGAGACACGACCGTGTCCGCGGCGATGACCAGCGCGTCTTCGTGAGAGGCCGCGACCACACGGGCCTTGCTCCGCGCCAGGCGTCCAGCCAGTGCCTCAGGCGCCTCTCCGGCCAGGGGCGTCTCGTCGAGGTCGGCGGGCGCCACCTCGAAGGTCAGACCCAGCAGGCCAAGCAGTTCCCTGCGCCGCGGCGAGGAGCTGGCTAGCACCAGCCGCGGCAACTGCCGCGGGGAAGGGCGGGGGGCTGTGGTGCTGGTGGTGAAGGGGCGCACGAAGTAGAGGATAACCACCAGCCGTGCCGAGCGGCCAACTATCGGGCACCGGGCCTACAAGGGCGCCCTCGCCAGGCCGACCCGGTTCGCTCCCGGTATGCTCAGCGCGTGAACGGTAACGGTGACTCAACGAGCAGACAGGACGCCCATCCCCAGCTGAGCGGCGTGGAGCTTTACAAGCGCGAGGCCGCCCTGCGGGCGCTCGCACTGGTGGAGAGCGGCATGCTGGTAGGCCTCGGCACGGGTAGCACGGCGTACTGGCTGGTGGAGGGACTCGGTCAGAAGCTGGCCAGAGGGGAGCTCACGGACGTGGCCGGCGTGCCCACCTCCAGGCAGACGGCCGAGCAGGCCAAGCGCCTCGGCATCCCCCTCGTGGACCTGCCACCTGCCGGAGTGGACCTGGCCATAGATGGCATGGACGAGCTGGCACCCGGTCTGGACGCCATCAAGGGTTTGGGCGGCGCGCTCACCCGCGAGAAGATCGTGGCCGTGGCCGCCACGCGCTTCGTGCTGATAGGCGACGCGAGCAAGTACGTGCGGACGCTGGGCGAGAAGGCACCGGTGCCCGTGGAGGTGGTGCCCTTCGGGCACGAGCGCACGCGGCGCGCACTCGAGTACTTCGGCGCCTCCACCGCCCCACGCATGGCGGGCGCCGAACCATTCGTGACGGACAACGGCAACCTCATCTACGACTGCCGCTTCGCGGCCGGCTTCGACGCACCCACGGTGGCGTTGGCGCTGGCGGAGTTGCCCGGCGTGGTGGAACACGGCATGTTCCTGGGCGTCACGGACCTGGCGTTCGTGGCCAGCGGCGAGGGCGTGACCGAACATGGCGCAGAGTGGCGCGGATGATCCTTGCCGTCGGCCTCGACCTGGTGGAGCTGAGCCGCATCCGGCGCGCCATGGAGCTGCACCCTGAACGCTTCGTGCGCCGCGTGTTCCACCCGGACGAGGTGGCGGAGCTGAACGACCGCGTGGACCTCGTGCCCGGGCTCGGAGCGCGCTTCGCGGCCAAGGAAGCGTTCCAGAAGGTGTGGCCTACCAGCTTCGGCTGGAAGGACGTATGGGTGGCGAAGGACGGCAAGAAGCCGGTGCTGAGGTTCGCCCCCGAACTGGCCAGCGCCATGGAGCTGCAGGGCCTGCGGGCGCACCTCTCGCTCACGCACGCGCGCGATCATGCGGCCGCGGTCGTGGTGCTGGAGCGGCTGTGAGCACCAGGCCCACTCCTGCGGAGCCTCCCACCGAACGGGGCGAGTTGAAGCTCGTGCGGGCCTGGACGGACGGTTCGTGCGACACCGCCACGGGCCACGGCGGCTGGGCCTTCCTGCTGCGCTACGGCGAGCGCTCCACGGCCGCCTCCGGCTACGAGGCCGCCACCACCAACAACCGCATGGAGCTCACTGCCGCAGTGAGGGCGCTGGAGGCGCTGAAGGAGCCGTGCAGGGTGCACCTGGTGACGGACAGCCAGTACCTCAAGAAGGCGTTCACGGACGGCTGGCTGGCGAACTGGCAACGCAACGGCTGGCGCACGGCCTCCAGGGCGCCCGTCAAGAACCGCGACCTATGGGAGGAGCTGCTGGAACTGGAGAAGCGCCACGAGGTGGAGTGGTCCTGGACGCGGGGTCACGCCGGTCACGCAGAGAACGAGACCGTGGACGGCATGGCGCTCGCCGCGCGCAGGACGCGGCGCGGCACCGTGAACCAGTGAGGCCCGTGCGCGCTCGCTGGCGCGCCTGCCTCTGCTCGGGGGTCAGGCAGGAGCGACCGACCGCTACTTGAGCTTCGTGAGCTGCGCCAGGAGGGCTCGCAGCGCCCGGACGCCCGTGACCAGGGAGCTGGGGTCCACCCACTCGTTCTCCCGGTGGGCGTTGCCGCCCCAGTAGAGCCCGAAGCTGATGGACGGCAGGCCGGCCGCCATGCCGGCGTTGGCGTCCATGCTGCCGGCGCTGGTGGTGGCCGTGAGCCCCACGGTTTCGGCCGCATCCTTGGCAGCCTGCAGGAGCCGCGGGCTGCTGCAGGCGCCGGCGGGCCGGTCGCCCACCTTCACTAGTTCCACTTCCGCGTCCTGCGCCACAGCCGCCTGCCGGATGGTGCTCAACGCGGCGCGTTCGAGAGCCGCCAGCGCGTCCTCGTCCACGCTGCGCAGGTCCAGGTTGAAGCCGGCCCGTTCGGCGATGCTGTTGATGCTGGTGCCACCCCAGAGCTGTCCTACGTTGAGGCTGGAGCGCGGCACCTTGGGCACGTGCAGGTCCGCCAGGCGCGCCACCGCGGCACCGACCGCGTGCGTGGCGCTGGGGGAAGGGTAGTCGCCCCAGGAGTGCCCCCCTACCGCCTTGAAGGTAGCCTCGTAGCGCCGCGAGCCAACGCCCACGTCGACGATGGAGCCGAGGTGCCCGTCCAGCCCCACGAGCGCCGTGTGTTCGGCGCCCAGCGTGGCCACAGCGTGCCTGGCGCCCCTCAGGTCGCCAAGGCCCTCCTCGCCGACTGTGGCCACCAGCGTCAGTTCGGGCCACGGGCCGGGACCGGGATCGGCCACCCACTGCGTGAGCACCGCCAGCGTGGCCGCGTTGTCGCCCACGCCGGCGCCCACCCACTTGTCGCCGCTCTGGTCTACGCTCACGTCCACATGTGGGCCGAACACGCTGTCCAAGTGGCAGGCCAGCAGCACTCTGGGGCCGCTGGCGGCGCCCGCGCCGCTGCCGGGCATGGTCGCCACCACGTTCCCCACCTCGTCGAAATGCGGGTTCAGGCCGGCGGCCCGCCAGTGGCGCGCCACGACCTCACCGCGCGCGGTCTCGGAGCCGGTGGGGGACGGAGTGGTGGCGATCTCGAGCAGCAGCGCCCTCACCCCGGCGTCGTCCACGGGGGCCAGGTGGGCGGCTGCCGAGGCGCGGTGAGCATCGCTCACTGATCGGCGTCCTGCAGCGTGGCGATGCCCTCACGCAGAGCGTACAGAGCGGCCTGTGTGCGGTTGTTCAGGCGCAGCTTCGAGAAGATCTCGGAGAGGCGGTTGCGCACCGTCTTCTCGCTCACCCCCAGCGAATCGGCGATCTCCTGGTTGGAGGCGCCCTGGGCCAACAGCCGCAGGATGTCCTCCTCGCGCTCCGTGAGCTCGCTGATCTTGTGTTCGGGGTGGCTCGGCAGATCGCCGAGCTTGCGGAACTCGTCCAGGATGGAGGCCGCCATCTCGGCGTTCAACAGCGTCTCCCCCGCCGCCACGCGGCGGATGGAATCTATGAGTTCGGTGGCGCCGGCGTCCTTGAGCATGTAGCCGCGCGCACCCACCTTCACTGCCTCGAACACGTAGCGGTCCTGGCGGTACATGGTGAGGATGATGACGGGGGTCTCCGGTTGCTCGGCCAGGATGGCCTTGGTGGCGGCAACACCGTCGAGTTCGGGCATCTGGATGTCCATGAGCACCACGTCCGGCTTGGTCTCCAGTGCGTAACGCACAGCCTCGCGGCCGGTGGAGGCCTCCCCGATCACACGGAAGTCGTCCTCCGTCTCGAGGATGCTCTTGAGCCCCTGCCTGAACATGGCGTGGTCGTCACACAGCAGCACGCGTGTCATGCGCAACATGGTAGCGCACCGGGCGCTGCGGCCGGGCCGCATGGTAGCCTGCCCAGCGCAGCTGCCGGGCGCGTGGCTCAGACTGATGGGCACCTTACCGCCGCACATGGCCGGTGCCCAGCAGCCAGAGACGGGCGCCCGGCAGCTGCCCCGAGGACGGGCCATGAGAGCCACAGGGTCCTCGGACCACATGGAGAGTTCACAAGTTTTAGGAGGGCGCATGGCGCACCCAAAAGGGCTCCTGATAGAGCGGGCGCAGAAGCTCGGGCTCGAGAGACCCGAGTTCGCTACCGACAAGACGGGGCCGGAACACGAACCCGCGTTCATAACCGACGTGGTCCTGGACGGCGAAGTGATAGGCACGGGCCAGGGTCGCTCGAAACGTGATTCCGAGAAGGCGGCGGCCGAGGAGGCTCTGGCCGAGCTGACCGCGCGCGAATCCGGCAGCACTCGGGCGGCCCCCGGAGCGCGCCGCGCTCACGCCGCAGGCGGCGGTGGGACAGAGGTCCAGAGCACGGACGAGGAGTTCACGGGCCCCTGGCCCATGTTCGACGACCTGCTGGCCAGCGTGGTCGACGTGGCGGAGCGGCGCGTGTCGGCTGATCTGCGGGGCGACGCGGCGCTCACGGCCATCCGCGACTTCTCGCTCACCCTCTACAAGGAGCTGCTGGCTGACCTGGGCGAGGTAGTGGAAGAGGACGAGGACGAAGAGCTGGAAGACTGAGAACCCGGTACGCGGCCTGTCGCGCCGCCTCGACGCGGTGCGCTACGGTTCCGACGCCATGCGCCTCGCGAACAGCTCGATGCGCTTCAGTTCCTGCGTAGCCTTCTCACGAACGAGCATCTCTCTCATGGTGGCGCTGCCCGCGAACTCATGCGTCCCGGCGAGCTCGATGATGTCCACCATCTTGGCGCCGAACGCCCGGAGTGGCGTCACCATGTCGAACCCGGCGGCGGCGTTCTCCGCTGCTAGCTCCAGCTGGATCAGGTCATCCGCGAGGCCGCTAGCGCCAGGCGTTACCACCACGACCACGTCGCCGGAATCGGTGCGAACCAGGTACCTGGCTTCTTCACTCATGCCCCCGACGCTAACACTCGCGCACCCGGGGTGGCACCTGGGTCCCCGGAGCGCGGCGCTCACTGTTACAGTCCGGGGTCGCTCGCCGCATGTGTGAGCGGGTGACGCTAGTCGCCCACCGTGCAGGAACCTACCGAGCGTAGGGCTCACCGGATCTAGGAGCCGACCCTGAACGCCTTCACAGCCGCGCCGCACAGCCTCGTTCTGCAACTACTGGTTCAGTTGACCGTGCTGCTGCTGGCCGCAAGGGCGCTGGGCGAGCTGGCCCGGCGGCTGAATCAGCCCTCCGTGGTGGGTGAGCTGTTGGCCGGCATCCTGCTCGGGCCCACGCTGCTCTCCAGCGTGGTGCCGTTCCTGGGCACGTGGCTGCTGCCCCAGACCGACGTGCAGGGTTACCTGCTCGAGGTCATCAGCCTGGTTGGCGCCACCTTCCTACTGCTTCTCACCGGCCTGGAGACGGACCTGGGGCTCATCAGGCGGCACGCCCGCACGGCCATCGGTGTCTCCTTCGGCGGCATCGTCGTCACTTTCACCACCGGCTTCGCGCTGGGCCGGCTGCTACCTGGTTCGCTGCTGGCAGCAGACGGCTCCCGGCTCGTGTTCTCGCTGTTCGTTGCCACCTCCATGTCCATCTCGGCGATCCCCGTCATCGCCAAGGTGCTCATAGACCTGAACCTCATGCGCCGGGACATCGGTCAGACCATCCTGGCGGCCGGCATGAGCGACGACACCACCGGCTGGATCCTGCTCTCCATCGTGGCCGGCCTCGCCAGCGGCGCGGCGGTGACCGCCGGCAGCGTGCTCACCACGGTAGCCAGCGTGGCGGCGTTCATGGTGGTGTCCTTCACCGCGGGCCGCTGGTTGGTGCGGCACCTGCTGAACCTGGTGCAGGACAGGCTCACGAGCCCCAACCGCCTGCTCACCCTGGTGGTGGTGATGACGTTCGCGTGGGGCGCCATGACGCAGGCGCTCAACCTCGAGGCGGTGCTCGGAGCGTTCATCATGGGGGTGCTCTTCGGCCAGATGCGGCGCCTCCCGGACACCGTCCACGAGCAGATAGAGGGCATGTCCATGGGCGTGTTCACGCCCATCTTCTTCGGCGTGGCCGGCCTCAAGGTGAACCTGCAGAGCCTCCTGGAGCCGCAACTCCTGCTGGTGGCGCTCGTGGTCATCCTGGTGGCTTCACTCGGCAAGGTCGTGGGTACGTACGCGGGCGCCAGGCTCATCGGCGGCCGCGATCACTGGACGGCGCTGGCGTACGGCGCGGGCCTGAACGCACGCGGGGCCATGGAGATCATCATCGCCACCATCGGCCTGCAGCTCGGCGTGCTGTCGCAGAACATGTACTCCATCATCGTGCTCATGGCCATGACCACCTCCATCATGGCGCCCACGGCGCTGCGGTTCGTGCTGAAACGCGTGAAACCGGACGAGGCGGAGGCGAAGCGGCTGCAGCAGGAGGAGCTGGCGGAGGACAGCATGGTGGCCAACATCCACCGCGTGCTCTTCCCGGTGCGGGGCCCACGGCCCGGCAAGGCGCAGGCCGCCAGGGTCATCGAATCGTTCGTGCTGAGCAAGCTGGGCGAGGAGCTGAGCCTCACCTTGATGAACGTGGCTCCACCCGGCAGCAAGACGAACGGCAGCGCCCACCTGGCGTACCTGGCGGCCGGCTTCGAGCAGCAGGAGGTTACCCGGCGCGTGGTCCAGGCCGGCAACCCCGCCGACGCCATCCTGGACGAGGCGCAGAAGGATTACGACCTGATCCTGCTGGGCGCGGCTGAGCGTGCCAGCAGCACGGCCACGGTGTTCAACCACGTGGTGGACGACATCGTGCGGCTGGCGCCGTGCCCCACCCTGGTGGTGAAGGGCCGCCCCGACGACCGCCACTGGCCGCCCACGCGGATCCTGGTTCCTTCCGACGGCAGCAAGGCCGCCCGCAACGCAGCCGAGCTGGCCTTCGTGCTGGCCCGGGGCACCAGCACCCAGGTGTCGCTCCTCAACGTCGTGATCCAGGAGGATTCCAGCTACCGGCTGGACCCTACCGGGGCTGCCCACCAGCGTCAGCTCGGCAACGCCTACCAGATCGTGCAAACGCTCAGGAAACTGGCCGCCGTGAACGAGGTGCGGGCGCACACGGAAGTGCGCGTGGCCTCGTCACCGGACGCGGCCATCGTCGAGGTGGCGGAGCAACTGGGGCACGACCTGATCATCCTGGGTACGGACGTTCATCCAGGTTCTGAGAGGCTCTTCCTGGGCCCGCGCGTGGAGCGCATCCTGGACGCCGCTCCCTGCCCCGTCATCGTCGTCAACAGTGCGTAGGACGGAGGGAGCCTAGAGGCTGGCTTCGTCGAGGAACTCCTGCAACCGCTCAACGTTCACCGTGATGGGGGCACGCCGGCGGCGCACGGCGCCGTACTCGAGCAGGCGCGCGAGGCAGTGGCTCACGGTCTCGCGGGTGGCACCGATCATCTTGGCCAGGTCCTGCTGGGTGAGGCTCAGGTCTATCACCGTGCCGCGTTCGGACTCCGCCCCGAAGTCGTTGGCGAGCCGGAGTAGCAGGTTGGCCAAGCGGCCCGGCGCGTCGAAGGCGCCCACCTCGGCCTGCCACTGCTGCGCCTGCCACAGACGCGTGCTCATGACCTGGATGAACTTCATGGCTATGCGCGGCTGCTGCTGCAGGAGACGCTGGAACTCGGCTTCCGGCATGACGATGAGCGTGGTGTCCACCACCGCCTCGGCCTGGTTAGGGCGCCGTTCGCTTTCGAGCAGCAACAGTTCGCCGAAGATGTCGTACTTACCCAGCAGGCCCAGGATCATCTCCTTGCCGTTGGGGAAGTACATGCTGATCTTCACCATGCCGTCACGCACGAAGTAGAGCGCGTCCGCCGGGTCTTCCATGTGATATATGATCTCGCCCGCAGCGAACCGCTTGTAGGGCGTGATGCGGGCCATTTGCTCGATCTCGTCGGGGGTCAGGTCCTCGAACAACTCCGTGTTCTTGAGGTGCCACACCAGGCTCGGGTACTGATTTGCTTCCGTCATCGAGCGCCCCTCTCAGGCTCTTCAACCACCTGTCGCCATGACTCAAGGTACAGGCCGTTTACTGTTTGATTCCCCAATGTACAGGTTTCCGCTGCGTGCGGCACGGGAATGTGCGCCGGAAGCCGTGGCCGCCTACTGAGCCGCGAGGGCGTCCGAAAGGCGCATGAGTCGCAAGTACTCGTCCAAGTTGGCGTAATCGCCCACTTTGAGCCCGCCCAGGAACACGCTCGGGGTGCCCGTGAGGCGCAGGTCCTGCACAGCGTTCTGGTAACCGGCCTCAACCAGGTCCGTGTACTTGCCGCTTCGCACGCAGAGCCCGAGGCCTTCGGCGGGCACCCCGACCTCGGAAGCGATGGTCACGAACATGTTCACCGGGTCGCCCAGGGCGGCCCAGCGGCTCTGGTTCACGAAGAGGGCGTCGTGGAACGTCCAGAACGCTACCTCCCCGGCCTCGAAGCCGCCCGACTCCGCCGCCTCGCTGGCGACGCACTCGGCCGCCTCAGCCGCAGCCATGGCGTTGGGGTGGATGCTCTTGAGGGGGAAATGGTGTACCTCGAAGCGCACGTCGCCGCGCTGCAACAGCTGCTCGATGACGGGCATGCCCTGCTCCACGAACATGGCGCAGAAGGGGCACTGCAGGTCCGTGAACTCCCGAACCACGTACCGGGCGTCGGCAGGGCCAAGCGCGTGGGCGGGGACGCCGAACAGTGCCTCGTCAACCCTGTCCGGCTCGAAGCGGATGGCCACAGTAGCCGGGGCGCCCTCGTCACCGGGCTCCACCCGCACATGCATCAGGTACTCAACCACTTCGATGGGCACCTCGCCCTGGCCCACCAGGTCTGCGCTGCGACTGCGGAAGAAGTCGGCCACCGGCCCGGCGATACCCTCCCCGTAGCCGGTGGCTGCGGCCACTAGAGCGCCGAGGAAGCGCATGTTGGCGTCGTTGAGGGAGCCCTCGCCGCTCACACCGACGATCACGTCGTCTACGGCGTGAACGCGGAAGGCGAAGTCGCTGGCCGCGCTGTGATCGCCGGTCGCCAGTTGCACGGGTTCGTAGGCAGCCAGTTGGGCCATGACCGAACCGGGCTCATCACCGATCTGAGCGGACGCGCTGGCGACCAGAGCCAGCAGAACGGAGGCCAGGACCATGAAGCGGGAACCACGGCGTGCGGTGCACAGGCCTGGACGAGCGGTAACAGGGTTGGAAGCGAGCATCGGGCCGATTGTACCGCGCACTGCGTCCGTCCCTGTGCCGCGAGCGGGGCTCCAGCGCAGCCGCCTCGTTTAGCCACCGTTAACCGGCGTACAGCCTCCGTTAACCCTCCGCCGTCTACCCTGCCCCCATCAGCAGGTACCAGTGGGCGCCCTAGGCAACAAGGAGGACCCTCGTATGCGAATGACAGCAAGACACCTGGCCCGTACCACCGGTCTCTGCGTTGCTTTGTTCGGTGTGGCCACGGCCTCCGCTCCCGCGTTCGAAGCACACCCTGCTCGGCTGGGAGATTTCGGCGAGTGCTTCGCTTGGGCGGAGTCGCCCGCGTTCACGGGGGCTGCCCACCTGGGAGGCGGCCCCCTGTGGGCGGGGCCGGCCGTTGGCGCGAAATGCCGTTACCCGATGGCTGGGGTTCCGTTCAGGTAGGTGACTTGGTCGTGGAGCTCGACTTCCCTTCCCGAGTGCTCGTCATAGCGCCACCTTCACGCGCCGTGAGGCGCCGGAAAGCCGGCCGGCCAGGTCGGCGCCAAGCGCGAGCACCTCGCCTATGGGCGGCACTCTGTTACCGCCCTGCCGCGGAGCTCCTGGCAGCCGCTGCTCCCAACCTAACGGCGTGCCTGCCAGCAGCTCCTCGGCCTGATGCTGCGTATGGAAGCGGGAAGCGGGATGATCCCTCACCAGTTCGAGAAGTGTGGTGCCCGTCTCTGCGGGAGCGACCCTGCAGGCGACCAGGAACACGTCCATCGCCAGGGGCAGGAACACGTACTGGCTCGTTATCCGCAGGGCGGAGGCCAGCGCCGAGCGGGCTCGCAGTTCGCCGTCCGCACCACCGGTCGCTCCCTCCGCAGCATCGCAGGCTCCCGTCAAGTACGCGAGGTCCGCAACAAGGAGTGACGTCAATGCGTCGTAGTACAGCAAGTACCGGGGCACTATCTGATCCGTGGTTCTTCTCTGCTCGATCTGCTGGATCAGTTCCGCCAGCTGGCCTGCGTCGCCCTCGTACGAGGCTATCCAGGCCAGTACCTCCAGCGCCTTCAGCACCGAGCCTGAGCGTTCCGCGTGCCAGCGTGCGGTGTCCAGCCGACCCCGTGAGAAGTGGACCAGCGCCAAGCCGAAGTCCAGGTCGCCCTGGAAAGCGGTCACCCGGCGTGGCTCCGCACTGTCCAGCCTGGCGCCCGTTTCGGCGGCCTCGGCCAGGCTGCGCTCTGCCGCGCGCAGATCGCCCAGCTGAACTTCGTAGCACGACACGGCGCATAGGGCCCGCATCTGGTTCTCGAGGTTGCCCAGGTCGCGCTCCATCTCCACTACCTTGGCTTGGAGCCGGCGCGCTTCCGCAGCGTCACCGTAGGCCGTCTTGAGGAACACCGCGTACTTCGTGAGGGACGCGGACAGCCCGAGCTGATCCCCGTGTTTCTCACCGGCCGCGATGGCTTGCTGCAGGAGGCGCTCGTGCTCGCCCTTCTCGGCCGTCACCATGGCCAGGTTCTGCAAGCAGGAGCTTAGCCTCAGGGCGTCGTCCTGATCCTCCATGAGCGTGAGCGCCTCGCGCCACAACGTGCGGGCGGGCGCCATGTCGCCCAGGAAGAAGTGCGCCAGGCCGAGTTCGTTCAGCGCGAGCGCGAGGTCTCCCTGGGCGCCGTTACGCCGCGCCAGCTCCAGCGCCTGCTCGAGCAAGTGAAGCGCCTCGGCGGCCCGCGTGCTCCTGAGCCTACGGGCCTTCTCGCGCAGTAGCCGAGCCATGAGGAGCGTGCCGGGCGGCGCGCTCTCTAGAGCGGCGTCCAGTAGCGCCTCATGTTCACTCCGGCGGTTGCGGTTCAGCAAGTAGGAGGAGAACATGGTCACCATGCGCTCGAGAAGGTCGTGACGGCGCGCCGCCACCGCCCATTCCCAGGCAGCGCGCAGGTTGGCGTAGGCCACGTCGAGTTCGGCGAACGCCGCGTCCTGACCAGCCCGCTGACTGAAGGGCCGTTTGGATTCGAGGAGCGCACAGTAGTGCTCGGCGTGCAGGGCACGCAGGTCCTCGCCCGACGGTAGCGCCGCCAGCTTCTCGCGCGCGTACTGCTTCACCAGGGGGTGAAGGTCGTAGCGGCCACCCAGGCGCCAGACGAGGCCCTTGTCCAGGAGACCGGCCAGCCGACGCAGGTCGAGCCCCAGCAGTGCTGCTGCGTCGCTGCGCCCGAACCCGCCATGGAACACGCTGCAGGCGGCGATGGCGGCCTGCTCCGCAGGATCCAGCAAGCCCCACGAGCGTTCGAACACAGCGCGCAGGCCGGCGTGGCGTTCCGGCATGCCGGGCAGCGCCCCCTCGAGGGCGTCGAGGTCCTCGGCCAACATCCGCTCCAGTTCGGCAGCGGGCAGGCAGCGCGCCAGGGCTGCGGCCAACTCGATCCCGAGCGGGGACCCAGCCAACATGCGGCAGATCGCCAGAACGGATTCGGTGTTGTCAGGACCAAGTGCGAAGCGCGGGTCGTACCGCTTGGCCGTGAGCTCATACAGCTCCAGACCGCCGTACAGGTCGGCTCGACTCATGTCCTCGCTGAGCGCGCCCGGCAGTCTCAATCCGCTTAGGGGGTAGTGAGCTTCGAGAAGCGTACCCAGGGGCTCACGAGACGTGATCACCAGGCGGCAGTGCGGGCACTCCTGGAGTAGTTCCAGCAGCAGGGGCGCAGTGTGCGCCACCTGTTCGAAGTCGTCGAGCACGAGTAGTGTTCTGTTGTTCCAGAGGGCATCACGAAGCGTCGCCAGCGGTTCCTGATCGGTGGGTAGTGCCATCACGCTCACCATGCGGGCGAGCACGTCGCTTTCGCTGACGGCGGTCTCCAGGGGCACGAAGAACACCTGATCGTACGTGCCTGCCTCCACCAGAGTCCTGGCCAACGCGAGAGCCAGGCGCGTCTTCCCCATCCCGCCGAGCCCCGTGATGACCAGCATGCGTGCGCTGTCGTCGAGGAGCCGGCGCAGGTCCCGCAGCTCCTCGTCTCGCCCCACGAACGGGGCCATGATCTGAGCCAGGTTGTGTCTGGTGTCTTTGGGTGTGGCCTGTCGAGCCGGTTCCGTCGGGTGCGGCGGCAACGACATGCCGAGCTCCTCAGCCTCGTGCCACACGGTGTCAGCACGAGGGTTGTTCGTGAGCGTCAGCAGGGTGTGGAGGCGGGCCACCAGTCGCGGATCGTCCAGGCTGGTGTCTGCGGCGAGCTTGGCCGCTTGCTCAGCGTGTCTGCCGGCGGCGCCCAGGTCTCCTCCGCTGGCGGCGGTCTCCCCAGCGATCACCAGGGCGCGCTGCGCCAGGCCTGCGAGCTGTTCTCGAGTGCCGTAGAGCCACTCCTCCAGTTCAGGGCCCGCCGCCTCCTGCCCAACCCCGGCGCAGAAAGGTCCCTTGTAAAGGTCTATCACCTGGCGCCAGTCGCCCTGCATGGCGGCCGCGCGCAGCAGTCCGGCGTCCGACTCGAGCTGCGTCCACAGCCGGGCGCCGTCCGTAAGTACGCTGTTGTCGGCGGCAGCACGCAGTTGCGACAGGGCCACAGCGAGGCTCTGCCGCGGGTTGGCAGCACGGGGCCAGAACAGCTCCGCCAGGTAGCGGCGGTCCTTCGGGCCTTCGGTGGCTAAGTACCCGAGCAGCAGGAGCGGTTTTTGACGACGGAAGGAAACTCCCGGCAGCGCGAGCCCACCCAGGGTGCGCAGGAGCATATTGCGGGGAGCATAGCATCCAGGCGGTGCGTGGCGGCGGTCACTTGACCGTTGCGCTGATGCACCGACCCGATCTGGCTAACGCGTCAGCTTAGGGCATACAGCGTGCCGAACTTGCGCCTCAGGTATGCGAGGTATGGCGCCGGGTCCAGTGCGGACCCCGTAGCGCGCTGCAGAAGCTCGGCAGGGGTGTAGCGGCTGCCGTGCTCATGGACGTTCCTGCGGAGCCAACCGAGTAGCGGCGCGAACCCGCCTTCGCGCATGGCCTCATCCAGCCCGCCCAGCTCGTCCTCGGCAGCTTCGTAGAACTGCACGCTCATGAGGTTGCCGAGCGCGTAGGTGGGGAAGTACCCGAAGAGCCCCACCGACCAGTGGATGTCCTGCAGGCAGCCAGTCAGGTCCGATGTCGGCTCGACGCCAAGGTAGGTCCGGTACAGCTCGTTCCAGGCGTGAGGCAGTTCAGCCACTTCGAGGTCGCCGTCCAACAACGCCGTCTCCAGCTCGAAGCGCACGAGGATGTGAAGGTTGTAGCTCACTTCGTCAGCCTCGATGCGCACGAGGCTGGGACGCGCCACGTTGACGGCCCTGTAGAACTCGTCCGCGGTCACGTCGCCGAGCTGGGCAGGGAACGCTGCCTGCAGTGTCGGGAACGCCCCCTGCCAGAACGGCAGGCTCCTACCCACCAGGTTCTCCCACAGCCTGGACTGCGACTCGTGCACACCGAGCCCCGCGCCGTGCGCCAACGGGGTGCGCGCCAGGGCCTTCCCCAGACCCTGTTCATAGAGCGCGTGGCCAACCTCGTGAAGCGCGCCGAACAGCGCGGTGGCGAGGTTGCCCGCGTCGTAGCGGGTGGTGATGCGCACGTCGTCCATGCCGATCGATTCCGCGAACGGGTGGATGGTCTCGTCCAACCGGCCGCGCCGGAAGTCGTAGCCCACCGCGGCCGCCAGCCCACGAACGTAGGCGGCCTGTTCGGTAAGCCCGTAACCACGCTCCAGGAGGCCGCTCGAAGACCGGGTCGGGCTCTCGCTGATGGCCGCCAGTAGCTGCACCTGTTCTGCGCGGAGTGCCTCGAAGATGGCCCGGACCTCGCCGGCCCTGGTACCCGGCTCGTACTCGTCCAGCAGGGCGTCGTAGCGCTCCGCTCCGTAGCCCACGGCGTCGGCCTCCTGGCGCTTGAGCTCGATCATGCGCCTCAGTTCAGGTTCGAACAGGCGGAAGTCGTCCGCCTCGCGGGCCCTCACCCACGCCTGCCTGGCGCTGCTGGCGGCACGGGCGAGCTCCGCCACCAGGTCGCTCGGCAGCTTCGTGGCACGCTCAAGAGCGCGGCGCCCCTCACGCAGGCTGGCCGCCTCCAGGCTCCCGGCAGGTGGGCGGGCCGCCTCCAGGCTGGCGAGCAGATCGGCCATACGCGGGCTCGTGAGCCGCGCGTGCCGGATGGAGCTGATGGTGGCCATCTGCTGGCCCCGGCCGTCCGCGCCGCCTTCGGGCATGTAGGTGTCCTGATCCCAGGACAGCAGGCCGAGCACGTTGGTGAGGTCGTTGATGATGCCTGCCTCGGCTAGGAACTCTTCGAACTCTGGCGTCGCTTGCATGGTGCCTCCGGTAGGCAACGACTCTACCGTGCAGGCGCCTGCGCAGAGCGCGATAATGCCACCCGTCCACACGCCGTTTATGCCGATGGTCACGTGGTATCTTCCCTCCATGATCGAGCTGCCGGACAGCGTGCATCACCTCGTTGCCACCGAACGCCAGCTGCTTACCGACCTGCTGGTACTGCTCGGCAAGCTGGACGCTGAGCCGCAGGACGTGGGCGATGTGCGCACCGCCCTTGCCGACTTGGATGGCCTCTTCATGCTTGTCGTGGCGGGCGAGTTCAACGCCGGTAAGTCGAGCCTGGTGAACGCGCTGCTGGGCGAGAAGGTCATGCCGGAAGGCGTCACTCCCACCACCGACCGGGTAACCCTCATCACTTACGGCGACGAAGCCGGCGAGAGCAGCGAAGGGCCCAGCGTGGTGCGCCGCACCTACCCCAACCCCCTGCTGCACGCAGTGGCGTTCGTGGACACGCCGGGCACCAACGCCATCGTGGCCAAGCACCAGGAGCTCAGCGAACGTTTCGTGCCACGCGCCGACCTGGTGGTGTTCGTCACCAGCGCGGACCGACCGTTCACGCAGAGCGAACGCACGTTCCTCGAACTCATAGCGTCGTGGGGCCGGAAGGTCATCCTCGTGGTTAACAAGTTCGACATCCTCACGGAGGAGGACGAGCGTCAGAAGGTGCTCGACTTCGTGCGCGACAACGCGCGCGAGACCCTCGGCGTGAACCGGGTGGAGGTCTACGGCGTGAGCGCGCGCAAGGGCCTGTCGGCGCGGCAGGCGCAGGACGAGGCCGCCTACGCCGCCAGCGGCATGATCCCGTTGGAGAACGCTATCGCCGCGCGTCTGGGCACCGACCGGGTCAAACTCAAGCTGGCTTCACCGCTCGGCGTGGCAGCACACGCGTCCAGCCAGTACCTCAACGTGCTGGACAACCGCCTGGAGCTCCTGCAGGACGACAACACCACGCTGGCCGAGATCGACCGCCAACGGAAGCAGTTCGATAGGGACATGCAGCGCGACCTCAGCCTCTACGTGGCGCGCCTGAAGGGCGTGCTGCAGCAGATCGAGAAGCGCGGCGAGGATTTCTTCGACGACACCATCCGCCTCACCCGCATCCCTAAGCTCCTGAACACCGAGCGCGTGAAGGAAGCCTTCCAGCAGAAGGTCGTGGGCAAGGCCGAGGCCGAGATCGATGCCGCCATGCACGACCTGGTCGACTGGTTCATCCAGCGCAACCTGCAGTTGTGGGAAGACGTGATGCGTTACCTGAACGAGCGGCGCGCGGCGGAACAGGCCAACGTGATCGGCGAGGTAGGCGGCCGCTTCCAGTACGACCGCCAGGCGCTCATCCAGAGCCTGCGCGGCACGGCCGAGGAAGCGCTCGAAGCGTACGACCCGAAGACCGAGGCCGGTCGCTTGGCCGAGCGCCTGCACGGTGCAGTGGTGCAGGCGGGCATCATGGAGGTAGGCGGGCTGGGCCTGTCGGCTGCGCTGGTGGCCATAATGACCGGCGCCGCGCTGGACATAACGGGCATCGCGCTCGGTCTCACGGTGATGGGCGCCGGCCTCCTCGTCCTGCCCGGCCAGAAGCGTCGCGCCAAGCGCGAGCTGAGGGAGCGCATGACGGAGCTGCAGGACACCATCGACAGAAGCGTGCGCCAGCAGTTCGAACTGGAGCTCTCCCGCTCGCAGGAGAAGCTGACGGGCGCCATCAGCCCGTACACGCGGTTCGTGGGGGCCGAACTGGAACACCTGCACGAGCTACGGGCCGAGCTGAACAGCGCGGCAGAGGGCATAACGGACCTGCAGCGTGAGGTAGAGGCCCTCAGCTAGCCGCCCTGTTACACTCCCGCATGACCGAGAGACCTATCCGCGTTGCTTACCAGGGCGTGCAGGGCGCATTCAGCGAGGAGGCGGCGGCCAACTTCGCACCAGGTGCGGAGACGGTGGGCTTCCCCACCTTCGAGCAAGCCTTCGCGGCGGCCTCCAGTGGCGACTGCGACTTCGCTTGCCTGCCGGTGGAGAACAGCCTGGCCGGCTCCATAAACCAGACGTACGACCTGCTCACCGATTCTGTCCTCAACGTGGTGGGAGAACAGATAGTGCGCGTGCATCACAACCTGCTGGTGAAGCCCGGCGTGAAGCTGGAAGACGTGAAGCGCGTTTACAGCCACCCGCAGGCGTTGGCTCAGTGCCAGAAGTTCCTCCGGCAGCACGGCTTCGAGGCCGTGACTGACTTCGACACGGCAGGCGCCGCAAAACTGCTCTCGGAGAACGGCGGCGAGGGGCGCGCCGCCATCGCCAGCCAGCGGGCGGCGGAGGCGTACGGCCTCGAGGTCATCGCGGAGCACATCGAGGACCTGCCGTTCAACTTCACGCGCTTCTTCGTGCTGGGCTCGACCGAGCCGCCGGCCCCTTCCGGCCACAGCAAGAGTTCACTGGTGCTGGCAACGCGCCACCGCCCGGGCGACCTGGTGGCCTGCCTGGAGGTGTTCCCGAAGCACGACATCAACATGACCAAGCTCGAGTCTCGGCCCCGGCGCGACAAGCCGTGGAGCTACCTCTTCTACATCGATATCGACGGTCATATCGAGGACCGCAACGTTGCGGCGGCCATGACGGACCTCATGCGGAAGGCGGCGTTCGTGAAGTTCCTGGGCAGCTACCCGGCTGCCGAACCGCTCGAACTGGGCTGACGGCTTACGCCCTGCCGGGCAAACAGGTAACGGAGGCGAGCCGCACCGCCCCTTCGACACCGCGGCCACATCACGCTCACATCACGCTCACTCCTCTACTTTTCAGGAACGGCGCCCACTACAGGCACCGAAATCTCCCGAGGAGGTGCGTGATGAACGACTCCCCTTCCCCAGGTTCGGTGGTCCGACCGCGGTTCATGCTGCCGTCGGCACTGGATCCTGTGGCGCTGAGCCAGGAACCGGAGGACTTGGTGCGCTCACTCCACGTGCGAGAAGTGGGGAGGCGGCCTCTGCTGGTGGCGAAGCACGTCTTCGCGTCGGGTCCGTGATGCGGGTCAGAGGACCGCCGGAGCAGCGGGCACGGCACCTTCCGCACGTGGAGCGACCGGTGAGGCGCGGACTCCGCTGGCGTACGCGGGCGCCTGCCTGCAGGCCTGGGCGGCACCGCTGCGCGCCCGTTCGGCGGTGGCGGCCCACTTAGGTAACGCCGCGCCCGCCATGTACGGCCGCTACCGAGAAGAGGTGTGGGGCGGGGGCCGGTGTTACACTCCGCCCGGTACGCATGGCAGCAGATGAGACGAACCACGATCCTCCGGGCGCCAGTGAACACACGGCGGGTACCGGGAACCGCCGCGCTGAGGCGGGTGCAGACCAGGCGCTGGAGCCGGCCAACATGCGCCTGGACGACGTGCTGAAGTTCTTCGGCATCGCCTCCACCGGCGGGCACGCGAAGCACCTCATACAGGCCGGCGCGGTGCGCGTGAACGGCGCCGTCGAGACGCGGCGGAAACGGCGCATAAGGGACGGCGACACGGTGGAAGCGGGCGGTGAAGCCTTCGTGCTGGAGCTGGCGCCCGCCCCGGAGGAGTGACCGACCTGGCGATCACCATGGCAGGTTCCTGCAGTCGGGCCCACCAGCCAGCAGCGTAGCCGGCCGGTAGCCCTCCTCCAGCGCTTCTACCTGAACTCCAGCCAACGCCGCCACGGGCACGGCTTCGCCCGGGTACCACAGGGTGCGAGACTGGAACCTACCCGCCCACGGTGAGCGGTAACGCACGGTCCAGCCTTGGCAGAGGCACAGGCTCCACAACTCGCCGACCCCACCCGAGGCGAAGCCCGCCAGCCGCTCAGCTTCCGCGGCGCCCTCGCCCAGCTCGACCACCAGCAGGGCCCTGGCGGCTTCCACCGTGGCGCCCTGTGTAGTCAGGGCGGCGCCCTCCCGGGCGGGGAACAGGGCCAGCTGCGGGCGCCACAGGTCGGTACCGCCCAACCGCACCAAGGGCCTGACGCTGACGCTCGCCTGTAGGCCGGCGCCCACCACCGCGACCTCCAGCTCGCGCCTCAGCCGCTGAAGCACGCCGGCGGCCTGACCCGTCACCGGCCTCACACGGTGCGGCTTGCCTGCGCGCAGTTCGGCATGCTGCGGGGCGGCTAGCTGGCCCCGCTTCAGTAGTGTCACGAAGTGGGCCGCGGCCATGGGTGCTGACGGGGCTGCCGACGCCTTGGGCTCGGGCCGCGCACGCCGGCCCGCCCGGACCCGCCACCGGCCAGCTATGGGGTCACGCTTCATGCCCTCAGCTTGCCGCCGGGCAACCGGCCGCTGCAGCGGGTACCGGTAGCCGTGCCTAGAGGCCCTGAGCCATCGGGCCGGCCGCGCTGGTCGACCCGCGGGAGGCAACCACACCGCCCTGCCCCAGGCTCGGTGCGTGCTAGACTCCCCACCTGGAAGTGGTGAGTTCCCCCAACCTTAGATGCCCAAACGCGACGACATAAAGAAGATCCTGATCTTAGGCTCCGGCCCCATCGTCATAGGCCAGGCGGCGGAGTTCGATTACTCGGGCACGCAGGCCTGCAAGGCGCTGCGCAGCGCGGGTTACGAGGTGGTGCTGGTGAACTCCAACCCGGCCACCATAATGACGGACCCGGAGGTGGCGGACCGCACGTACATAGAGCCGCTCACGCCGGAGTTCGTCGAGAAGGTCATCGACATCGAGCGGCCGGACGCGCTGCTGCCCACGCTGGGCGGTCAGACGGCCCTGAACCTGGCCTCGAAGCTGCACGAGCTGGGCGTGCTCGAGCGCTACGGCGTGGAGCTCATCGGCGCCAACTACGCGGCCATCCAGAAGGGCGAGGACCGGCAGCTGTTCCAGCAGGCCATGGCCAAGATCGGCGTGGCCACGCCCGCCGGCAAGATGGTGAGCAGCTTGGGCGAGGCGCTTGAGTTCGTGACCACCATCGGTTACCCCGCCATCATCCGGCCGAGCTTCACACTGGGCGGCACGGGCGGCGGCATCGCGCATGATGAGGCGGAGTTCCGCCACATCGTGACCCAGGGTCTGCACGATTCGCCCGTGGGCACCGTACTCGTCGAGCAGTCCGTGCTCGGCTGGAAGGAGTACGAGCTGGAGGTGATGCGCGACAGCAACGACACGGTGGTCGTCATCTGCTCCATCGAGAACTTCGACCCCATGGGCGTGCACACGGGCGACAGCGTGACGGTGGCCCCGGCGCAGACGCTCTCGGACAAGGAGTACCAGCGCCTGCGCGATCACGGCATCGCCATCATCCGCGAGATAGGCGTGGACACGGGCGGTTCCAACATCCAGTTCGCCATCAACCCGGAGGACGGCGCGGTCATCGTCATCGAGATGAACCCCCGCGTGTCGCGCTCCTCGGCCCTGGCCAGCAAGGCCACGGGCTACCCGATAGCCAAGATCGCCGCGCTGCTGGCGGTGGGCTACCACCTGGACGAACTTCCGAACGACATCACCCGCGAGACCAAGGCCGCCTTCGAGCCGAGCATCGATTACGTGGTGACCAAGGTGCCGCGCTTCGCCTTCGAGAAGTTCCCGGACGCGCCGGATACGCTCGGCACCCAGATGCGCTCCGTAGGCGAGGTCATGGCCATCGGCCGCACGTTCAAGGAGTCGCTCCTGAAGGCGCTGCGCTCGCTGGAACTCGACGTGCGCAGCGAAACGAGTGACCTGAGCGTGGAGGAGCTCGAGGCCCGCCTCTACGCCAACCCGCGAAGGCTGCCCGCCGTGCTGGAGCTGCTGCGCCGCGGGCGCTCCGTGCAGTGGCTGCACGAGGCCACGCGCATAGACCCGTGGTTCCTGGGTCAGCTCAGGGAGATCGCCCAGGTGGAGGCGGAGGTGCAGGCCCTGCCCGATCCCGCCGGCTGGTCGTGGGAGCTGTGGCGCGAGATCAAGCGCATCGGCCTCTCGGACCTGGACGTGGCGCAGCTGAAGGGCGTGGACCCTGGCGACGTGCGCCGCTACCGCCTCGCGAAGCGCGGGCAGCCCGTGTACAAGATGGTGGACACCTGCGCCGCTGAGTTCGAGGCCTACACGCCGTACCTCTACTCTTCCTACGAGTGGGAGGACGAGCTGCCGCCGACCAACAACCCCAAGGTGATGATCCTTGGCTCCGGCCCGAACCGCATCGGTCAGGGCGTGGAGTTCGACTACGCCACCGTGCACGCCGTGTGGGCGCTGCAGAAGGCCGGGTTCGAGACCATCATGGTGAACTCCAACCCGGAGACGGTGAGCACGGATTACGACACGGCTGACCGGCTCTACTTCGAACCCCTCACGTTCGAGGACGTCATCAACGTGGTGGATCACGAGAAGCCCGACGGCGTGATCGTTCAGCTGGGCGGGCAGACCCCACTGAAGCTGGCGCGCGCTCTCGAGGAGGCCGGCGTGCCCATCTGGGGCACACCCGCCGCCGCCATCCACGAGGCGGAGGACCGCGACGCGTTCCACGCGCTCTGCGAGCGGCTCGGTGTGCCGCAGCCCGCGGGTGGGGTGGCCGCGGAGCCCACCGCCGCTGCTGCGCTGGCGGACATCATCGGTTACCCCGTGATGGTGCGGCCCAGCTACGTGCTGGGTGGCCGCGCCATGCGGGTGGTGCGCTCGCGGGCGGAACTGGACGAGTACCTGGAGCTCGTGTACGCGGAGCTGCCGGGCAACCCGAGCATCCTGGTGGACGATTTCATCGAAGGCGCCACCGAGGTGGACGTGGACGCGCTGTCCGACGGCGAGACCACGGTGGTGGCCGGCATCATGGAGCACGTGGAGCTGGCTGGGGTGCACTCGGGCGACAGCGCCACCATCACCCCGCCCGTGAACCTTCTGCCCGAGGCGCGGCGCAAGATCGAGGAGTACACCGTCAAGCTCGCCGAGGCGATAGGGGTGCGCGGGCTCATAAACGTCCAGTACGTCGTGCGTGGCGCCGAGGTCCTGGTGGTGGAGGCCAACCCGCGGGCCAGCCGCACCGTGCCGTACCTCTCCAAGGCCGTGGATCATCCTCTGGCCAAGTACGCGGCGCTCATCGCCGCCGGCCGCACCCTGCACGAGATTGGCTTCACCTCGACCCCCACGCCCAAGGTTTACAGCGTGAAGGAAGTGGTGCTGCCCTTCCTGAAGTTCAGCGGCGTGGTGCCCGTGCTGGGTCCAGAGATGCGCTCCACCGGCGAGACCATGGGCATAGACGCCGACCCTTATCTCGCCTACTACAAGGCGGCGGTGGCGGCCGGGCAGCGCTTCCCTCTACCGGGGCAGGCAGCCACCGTGAGGCTGATAGGCGAGCCGCTAACGGAGCTCGTGCCGGAGCTGGAACGGCTCGGGTTCACCGTGGAGCGTAGGGCGGGAGAACACGGGCAGGGTGAGTACGACTTGCTGTTCGACGTGGAGCACACGCCCGAACTGCGGCGCGCCCTGGAGAACGGCGTACCTTACTGCAGCACCCTGGAGGCCGCGCGCTGGACGGTGAAGGCGCTGGCCGCGCGGGCCGCCGCTGAGCCAGGCGTCAATGCCCTGCAGGACCTACAGGCCACAGCTATGAGCGCGGCGGACTGAAGAATACGCCTTCCTAAGCTCGCTGCTCGGGCGTGAGCCCATGGGCGGTCACGTCGGGCGCCCCGAACTCTTCGTCGGCCGGTCCGCTGGGCTCCTCCATGGCGGCCTCGGGGGCAGCGTCGGCGGACTCCTGAACGCTCACGTCGTCCAGCAGGCCGGAACCCAGCTCGTCGTCGTCCAGCCCGGTGAACACCTCACGGCGCCCGACGGGTAGCCGCTGCCGCAGAGACTCCGCGTAGGAGGAGAGCGCAGCCAGCGCGGTGTCTACGGGTTGCCGGAGCAGGAACTCGCCGCTGTCTACCCTGGCCACGAGGTGCATGGGCGCCTCGGAGAAGCGCTCGAGGATGCGCAGCACCACGTCGCGGCTCAGGTTCACGTCCTGCGCCAGCTCCTCGAGCAGGAACACGGAAGGCGCGCGGTTGCGTGCCAGGCGGGTCAGCACTTCCGACGCAGCGCCGCGCTCAGCCACTCTGGCGGCCACGCCCTGCTCGAAGCGCTTGAGGCCCTGTTCGAAGAGGCCGTCGCGCGCGAAGTGCGACTCCAGGTCGAGCGGTGTGACCGGCACGCTGCCGTGCAGCTCGTCCAGCCGGTCCAGCGCTTCCCAGCTCCACAGCGTGGCGCGGGCCAGTTCGGCGGGGTGGCTGAGCCTTATCAGGTCCGCGCGGTCGCCCACCACGGCCATGTAGTTGGCCGGCGAGTTGCGCCTGCGGGAGAGGAGACCGGCCCAGTCGAGCCGCTCCCCGCTGCGCAGCAGCTGCACGAGCACCTTGTAGCGCCGGCGCCCCATCTCCGCATGCAGGAAGTGCACGCCGGTGGTAAGTGGCTCGATCCGGTACCCAACGCTCGTGAAAGCGCGCCTGAGCCGCGACGAGAGCGCCACCGCGGCCAGCGCCGCGTCGTCGTCCTCTGCTTCGGTGTACACGGGGCCGCGCGCTTGGCGCGCGGCTGGGGCGGGTGCCGGGATCGCCTCCGTACGAACCTCCCCCGCGCCGCTGCTTTCCACCTCTTCGGTTCCCGTTCCGTCGTCTCCGCCCACCGGCTCTTCCTGGGCCGGCTCAGCCGGCGCGCCGGCTTCCCACAACGTGGCCTGGCGCGACGCGGCCCAGCCTTCGCTCTCCAGCTCCGAGAGCGCGCTCTCCGCCTCCAGCACGGCCTCTCGGGGATCGAGGCTCTTCCGCACCGTGTCGGTCGGTGCAGGAGGAACCCCCTCCTCGGCCGGTTCGAGAACGACCTGCGCCGTGGCCTCCACCGGGGCTCCGGCCTCGTCGTCCACCGCGTCCGGTGCCTGCCGGTCCTCTTCCAGTTCTACGCCTGCGTCGTCTCGGGGCTCTGCCGCGCCTGACGCGGCTGCCGCCGCGGGCAGTTCCGGGGCCGGTGCGGCGTCGTTGGTGGCAGGCGTGTCCAGCGCCTCTGCCTCCGTCTGAACCTCGAGCCGTGGCACTGCAGTAACGGCGAAGCGCCCCTCGGCCAGCCTGGCGACAAGGAGTTCGTCGTTCACGTCAAGCCCGTGCTGCAGGTAGAGCTCACCCAGGCCGGACACCACGCGGGGCGAGCTCATGAACGCCTCGTGCTCTACGCCGGTGATGGTGTCTACCAGGGTCACGGCGCCCTCGTGCGGGAAGAGCTCCATCATCGTGCGCGGCAGGGTCATGTTGCCGCCCCGGAGGCAGACACGTGTGAGCGGGTAGCGGTACTCGTGGGCCATGTGGTTCTCCTGGCTCTGCTTAGGGGCGAAGTGTACCAGACGCTCCCGCGTCCTCCGCCCGTACGCGGCTCAACCGAACTTGAGTACTCGGCGCTTCTTGCGCGCAGCAGGCGTGCCGACGCCTTCTCTGGCGCTGTCCTTGGTCGTGTCCCTGGTGGCGCCCTTGGTGGTCGGGCCGGGTGCGGCGCTCTTCGGGGAGCGCTCGGGCTGAGCGCGTGCCGTTCTGGCTGGCTGCGCCTTGCTCTGCTCGGGCTTCTTCTGGGTCTTGGTGGCGGTGGCCGGTTTGGCCTTGGCCGGTGCCGCCGGCTTCTGCTTGCCTGCGCCGGCCTGCTTGCCCGCGCCGGCCTGCTTGCCCTGCGCGGCTTCGGCCTGCTTGGCCTTGCCTGTGGTCTTGGGGGCGGCCCTGCCCGCGGCCTGCGCCTTGCCGGCGTCGGCAGTCTTGGCGCCCCTGGTACGCTTGCCGCTCTGCGCACCCTGGCCGTTCTTGCCGGTCTGCTTGTCGCCGGCGCCAGGCTTGCGGGCGGCGCGCGTTGTCCTGGCGTCCTCGGCCACACCCTCCGCAGCGCCCTGCGCCGGGCTCTTCAGCACCTTCGGCGGACGGGTCACCACCACCCGCTCTTCGGGCTCCACTTCCGGCATCTCCATGCCGGCAGGGATGAGGTCTATCTGCCGCTGGGTGGGGTTGGCAGCCAGGATCTTCACCTCCACCCTGTCGCCCAGGCGGTACTTCTTGCGGGTGTGCTTGCCCATGAGCATGAGCGAGTCCTCGAGGTAGAGGTAGTAGTCGTCCATCAGGTGGCTCACGTGCATGAGCCCCTCCACCCCGTTCGGCAGTTCCAGGAAGACACCGAAGTTGGTGACGCCCACCACGGTGCCGGTGTAGGTGGTGCCCACCTCGTCCTTCGCCCAGCGGGCGTGGAAGTAGCGGGTCAGGTCGCGTTCGGCCTCCTCGGCCACTCGCTCGCGTTCGCTCACGTGCTCGGCCAGGCGGGGGAAGTCCGTGCGCATGCGCTCCTTGAGCGTCGGGGAGAGCCGGTGCTGCAGCATGCCGCGCACCACGCGGTGCACCACCAGGTCGGGGTAACGCCGGATGGGGCTGGTGAAGTGCAGGTAACTTTCGAACGCCAGGCCGAAGTGGCCCAGGTCCTCGCTCGAGTACTTGGCCTGCTTGAGGCTGCGCAGCAGCAGGGTGCTGACCAGCTGGGCCTCTGGCTTGCCCGCGGCCTGCACGAGGATGGCCTGCAGGTCCTGCGGGCTGGTGTGCTCCAGATCCAGCGTGTAGCCCAGTTTGCCGAGGGCCTTCTGCAGCGCTGCGATCTTCTCGGTGCTGGGATCCTCGTGGATGCGGAAGAGCGCGGGCACATCACGTCGAGTGAGCTCCTGCGCCACCAGGCGGTTGGCCAGCAGCATGAGCTCCTCTATGAGCTGCCTGGCGGTATCCGAGCGGATGGGCGTGACGTGCAGGGTGCCCTCGTCGTCCACGTCCACCTTGGCCTCGGTGAAGTGGAAGTCGAGCGCGCCAGCGCCCAGCCGCGCTCTGCGCAGCTCCTGGGTGAGGTTCAGGAGCACCTTCACGTCGCGTTCGAGCTTGCGCTTGCCCTGCGGCAGGCGTCCGCCATCCGAGAACTCCTGCACCTGTTCGTAGGTGAGGCGCGCGTCGGACTCGATGACGGTCTCCTTGAACTTGAAGCCCTTGACCTCGCCGCTTCTGGTGATGTCCACGAGCACGGAGAGCGCCAGCCTGGCCTTGCCTTCCTCGAGTGAGCAGATGCCGTTGGAGAGCTCTTCGGGCAGCATCGGCAGCACCTTGCCCGGCAGGTAGACGCTGGTGGCGCGCGCCACGGCCTCCTCGTCCAGCGAGGTGCCTTCGGCCACGTAGTAGCTCACGTCGGCGATGTGTATGCCCACGCGCAACAGGCCATCACGCGAACTGTCGAGCCGCTCCACGGAGACGGCGTCGTCGAAGTCCTTGGCGTCCTCGCCGTCCACCGTCATGGTGTTCACCTTGCGGTAGTCGGTGCGGCCGCCCATCATCTCGGCGGTCACGTGGTCGGGCACGGCCTTGGCTTCGGCCATGGTGTCGCCGTCGAACTCGGCCTTGAGGCCGTACTTCACGATCACGGCGCGGGTCTCGACCTCGGGGTCGTCGCTGTCGCCGAGGAACTCGCGCACCTCGCCGAACGGTTCCTTCTCGCCCGACACCTCGGGCCACACCATGCCCACCACGATGCGCGAGCCGCCCTCCAGTTTGCCCACCGATTCGGGGGTGAGGAGGATGCGTTCGCGGAGGCGCACGCTGTCGGGCCGCAGGATGGCGTAGCCGCGCGCGTACTCGAGGGTGCCGACCACCTGCTGGTAGCCGCGCTCCACTATGCGCACGATCTCGCCGCTTATCCGGTCGTCTTCACCCTTCTGCGGGTTAGGGCGGGCGATCACGCGGTCCGTGTCCCACGCGCCCCCAAGACGGTCGGCCGGGATGAACAGGTCCTTGCCGCCGGCGTCGGGGATCACGAAACCGTAACCGCCGGAAGCCACCTGCAGCTTGCCAACCACGAGGTTCATCTCCTGCGGCAAGCCGTAAGTGCGGCGCCTGGTGCGTACGAGGTCGCCACGGTCCACCAGGTCGGCCAGCACGGTCCTGAGACTGCCGCGGTCGTCCAGCTTCAGTCTTCTCTGAATGTCTTGTACATGCCAGGGGCGCTCGGGGTGATCGTTGAAGAAGCGCAGCACCTGGTCGATATCGGTATCAGCCATCGGTGCAAGTGTAGCGCGCCGGCTTGCCGCTACCTGCGTGCCGCGCTCGAGCACCGTTCACAGACGCACCTTGCTCGGTGCCGGGGAGCGTGGCAGGGTCGGGTCAGCCAACGCGCAGGGTCTCGCTCTCGGCCAGCTGCCTAAGGGCCGTGCGGGCCGGCGAGGGCGGGAACAGGTCGAGCGCGGCCAGCGCCGCCTCGGCCTCCTTGGTTATCTCTTCCCGCGCCTTCTTATGGGCACCGAACTCGTGCACGAGCTCGATCATCCGCTCAACGTCGCCCGGTCTGCCGGCGCGCCGTTCGAGGATGGCTCGTGCCTCGGCGGAGGCATGATCGAGGATGAGCACCAGCACGGGGTAGGTGGCCTTGCCCTCACGCAGGTCGCCTCCGACTGGCTTGCCAAGGCGCTCGGAGTTGCCCAGGAGATCCAAGTAATCGTCCTGCATCTGGAAGGCGCGGCCGTAAGCCAGCGCGTAGCTCCGCAGCGCCTGGATCTGCGGCTCTTCGGCGTGCGCCAGGAGTGCCACCCCTTCGCAGGCGGCGGCCAGTAGAGCGGCGGTCTTACCCTCTATGACGTGCCGGTAGTTCTCGTACGAGTAGTCCGCCAGCGAAGCCACCTGGAACTGCAGCACCTCGCCCTCGCAGATGGCCGCGGCCGCTTCCGACATGAGGCGCGTGAAGCCCGGGCTGCCGGTGCGCGCCAGCAGACCCAGCACGCGGGCCAGCATGAAGTCGCCCGACATCACGCTCACCACGTTGCCGTAGCGCTTGAAGGCCGTCTCGCTGCCCCGGCGCGTGTCGGCGTCGTCGATCAGGTCGTCATGAAGCAGGGAGGCCGAGTGGAGCAGTTCCACCGCCAACGCCACCTGCATGGTGGCCTCTTCCTGCAGACCCAGGAGCTTGCCCGTGAGGAACGCCAGGCTGGGCCGGAGGCGTTTGCCCCCCGCCGCAACGAGGTCTTCGCCTATGGCCTCGATGAACGCAACGTTGGAGGTGAGTTCCTCCGGCAGGCGCTCCTCGAAGCGGCGCAGTTCGGCGGCGATCAGGTCGAACATAGGGGTCAACTATACCCGCTGCTTTGGGGACTTTTGTGCCGTGGGGCGCGTGGCGGAGCCGCCGGTTCACGCCTCCGGCTGAAGGTAGTACGCCAGGCGCTTGAGTCCGGCCACGAAGTCTATGGGCTCCACCCGCACGTCCTTCGGTACCTGCAGAACTGTGGGCGTGAAGTTGAGGATGCCCCGGATACCGGCCTCCACCAGCGCGTCGGCCGCCACCTGCGCCACGCCTACGGGCACGGTCAGGAACGCGATGTCCAGTTCCTGCTCACTCACCTGTTGCACCAGCTCGTGCACGCCGTACACCTGGAGCTGACCGAAGCGCTGGCCCATCTTCTGCGGGTCGGTATCGAACCCGCAGCGGAGCCGGAAGTTGTAGTTCTGGAAGTAGGGGTAATCCACCAGCGCCTGGCCGAGCCGGCCCATGCCCACTATGGCCACGTTCCAGTGGCGCGTCAGGCCGAGCAGGCTGCTGAGCTCGCGCCGCAGGATCGCCACGGTGTAGCCGCGGCCGCGCGTGCCGCTGGCTTCGGCGTGCACCAGGTCCTTCCGCACCTGGTGCGCGGACACCCGGGCGGCGGCGCCGAGTTCCTCGGAGGTCACGAAGTCCACCCCGCTCTGCTCCAAGTTGGTGAGCACACGCAGGTAGCCGACCAGGCGGCTGATCGTCACCGACGGGATCCGTTTAGACATGCGGTTGCCCGGGTTCGCTGTCGCTCCCTGCGGTCATGTCAGAGCCCGCGGGCGAAGTTCTCGATCCCCTCTGCAGCCAGCCGGCCCTGGGCATCGGTGAGGGCGGTTCCCTGGTAGGGGCCCAGGAGGAGCTTGATGAACCCGCCCTCCTGCACCTCCCTTACGGTGAAACCGAGGGCCTCGAGGCGCTCGCGCTGAGGCACGGCGCTCTCGCTGTTGGCGTAGGCTCCCACCTGCAGGTAGCGGTCGGCGCCCACGCTGGGTGGCGTGGGTATGGCGGCCGGGCTGGCCGGCGCTGCGGTCTCCGCGGCGGCGGGTGCGGCGCTCGGCGCGGGAGCGGCTGCCGGGGCCTCGGCGTCGTCCGGTTCGTACCGGTAGACCGTGGGGTCCACCACGCCGAAGGTGCCGTTCACCTGGTTGGCAACACGTCTGGCCTCCGAGTCCGTGGCGTACGGCCCGAGGAGAACGATGGTGAGGTTGCCCTGCGTGCCCAGGAGCACGGGGTAGCCGGCGCCCTGGAACTGCTGCGCGAGCCGCTGAGCGTTGTCGGCGTTGCCGAAGGCCCCGACGGAGACGCGGTAGGACACCTCGTCCGAGTCGGCGCTGGCGGCCACCGGTGTGGCTGCCGGCGTGGCGGTGGGCGCCGTGGTGCTCGGCGTCGTGGTGCTAGGCGCGGTACTGCTCGGTGTGGTCGCGCCCGTAGCCGGCGTGCTGGGCGGGGTGGCAGTGGGCGGCAGGGCGGTCACTCCGCCTGCCGTGCCTTCTGCCGCACCGCTCGTTCCGCTGGGGGTGCTCGGTGTGGTCGTGGCAGTGCCGGACACGCCTGACGGGGGCAGCACTGCGATGCCTTCACCGGTCGGCGGTTCGGTTGCCGTGCTGGCGCCGGCCCCCTCGCCTTCTACGGCCTGTTCGTCGCCGGTGGCAGCGGTGGTGCCCGGCTGGGTGGCACCCGGCAGTTCCTGGGTCGTGGTGCCTGGCTGGGTGGTGCCCGGCGTGGTGGTGCCCGTTATGGAGGGAGAGGGTGTCGTGGTGGTGGGGGGAGTGGAGCCGCCGCTGCCCTGCCCGAACGGGAAGA
>CAZVTS010000001.1:0-3522 GCA_964630175.1 uncultured bacterium | reverse complement strand
GGTGTCGTGGTGGTGGGGGGAGTGGAGCCGCCGCTGCCCTGCCCGAACGGGAAGAACGAGCCACCGGAGATGAGTGTGGCGATGATGCCGGCGATCACGGCCACCAGGGCCACACCGATCAGCAAGTCGGGCCAGTTGCGCCTAAGCCAGTCCATGATCCCCATTCTAAGGCTTGCGCCAGCTAATTGGTCCAACCTCGGTTCCCGGGCGCTGGTCGGCAGCAGCCCGGGAACCGAGGATAGGAGGTCAGAGGTAGGTGGTGATGGCCGTGCAGGCGGGCTGGTAGCCGCCCTCGCACGCGCCTACCCAGGCGTCGCGGGCACCGCCGCGGCGATCTTGCGAGAAGAGCGCCCAGCCGAGGTTGTAGAGGCTCTCCACGTCGGCAGGGTTCTGGTCTACCAGGAGCTCGTACACCGTCTGCGCTTCGGAGTAACGCTGGGCGGCGAGGTAACCGGCGCCAAGGTTCACGCGCGACTCGATGCTGTTGGGGTTGAGCTGCACGGCACGCTCGAAGCTGCGCACGGCGGAGGAGTAATCGCCCAGCTGGTACGCGGCCAGGCCGCTCCACAGCTGCACCTGGGCGTCGTTGGGCCGTGAGTCCAGGACCTGCCGGAGCTCAAGGTCGGCCGCCGTGTAGTCGCCAGCGCGGTAATGCGAGCGGCCGGCGATGAAGCGTGCGTCCGTGAGGAGCGAGGCGTCGGTCAGCCGGCGGATGGCTTCCTGGGCGTTGCTCAGGGCCGCGGCGTTCTGACCCACCAGGTCGTTGGCGCTCGCCAGCGCGAGGTAGACCTCTGCGCGGTCGCCGCCCAGCTGCTGGGCGCGTTCCAGGGGCGCGAGCGCGGCGCGGGTCTGGCCGCTCTCCAGGTAACTGACGCCAAGGTTGTACTGCGCTTCCCATGAGGAGGAGTCGATGGCAACGGCGCGTTCGAACGATTCGGTGCCCTGGGCGTCGCGCCCGAGGCTGCGCTGCAGGCTACCGAGCTTCACGAGGATGTTGGCCTGGGCGGCGGAGTCGTTGACGGCTTCCGCCTTCTGAAGCGCGCGGTCGAGCGACCACATGGCGTAATCGATCTGACCCTGGTTCACGTAGATGTCCGACACGAGCGAGCTCACGCGGTAGTCGCCGCTCTCGGCCTCCAGCGCGGTCAGCTCAGGCAGCGCCTCGAGGCCGCGGCCGGCGTTCTGAAGGGCCTGGCCGCGCCGCAGGATGTACTCCGCGTTGGCCGGTTCCAGCTCGAGCGCCGCGCCGTAAGCGTCGGCAGCGTCGCTCCAGTTGTCGGTGAGCTCGAGTTGCCCCGCCAGGCCGAGCTGGGCCTGCACGCGGTCCTCGGCGCTCGCTTCGGGCTCAGCCTGATCGAGAGCGGCGCGGAAGGCCTGCGCGGCGTCGGCCGGGCGGCGCAGACGTGCGAGGGTGACGGCGCGGTTGAACTGGCCGTCGAAACGTTCCGGGTACAGGCGCGTGACTTCGTTGAACTCGAACAGAGCGGCCTGGTAGTCGCCTCTGGAGAACTGCGCGATGCCGAGACCGTAGTGGGCGTCGCCAGAGCGGTAGTCGAGCGCTATGGCTTCGAGGAAGCTCTCGCGCGCCTGGTCGTACTCGCCGAGTTCGTACTGGGCGTTCCCCAACGCCACCCAGGCGGTGACACTGCCAGGATTGGCCTGGACCTCTGCGCGTAGCTGGGCCAGCGTCGACTGCCCCCAAGCCGGCGAGAGCAGGAGAACGGCAGCCAGAACGGCGAGAACCGTCTTGCTGCTCCACCTGCGATTACCTAGAACCATTCCAGCCTCCAGATCGCGGTGCCAAACGCCGCCACGACCCGAACACGAAGGTAGTCGTTGGTAGCGTGTGCTACGCGAGAATCGGTGCCAAGTCTATAACGGACCCCCCGCAGCGGCATGTGAAAAGCACTACCCGATGCGGCCGCTGCCAGCGGCAACTACACGGTGCTGGAGGCGCCCTGGAGCGCCAGTTGCCCGCAGGCCGCGCCGGCGTCGCGCCCGCGGCTGAACCTCACGGATACGCTCACACCGGCCTGCTTGAGGGTGTTCTCGAACTCGGCAAGCCGCCCACGCGGCGTGCCGGAGAAACCGGACGCCTCCCAGGGGTTGAAAGGTATGAGGTTCACGTGGCTGGTGAGGCCCTTCAGGAGTCGCGCCAGTTCGCGCGCCTGCCAGACATGATCGTTGACCCCGTCCAGCATCGTGTACTCGATGGTGATGCGCCGTCCGATCTTCTCTTGCCACTCGTGCAGAGAGGCCATGATCTCGGGTACGGGCTGGGCGTGCGCGGTGGGGATGATGCGCGCCCTCGTCTCCTGATCCGGAGCGTGCAGGCTCACGGCCAGCACGAGCGGCAGGCCCTCCCCCATCAGCTTGCGGATGCGGTTCGGCAACCCGACGGTGGAGAGGGTGATGCGCCTGGGCGACATGTCTAGAGCCTGAGGGTCTATGAGCGTGCGGATGGCGCCCACCGCGTTGTCGTAGTTGAGCAGCGCCTCACCCATGCCCATGAGCACCACGTTGCGGATGCCGGCCGGCTCTATGCCTTCCAGGCGGGCCACGGCCAGGAGCTGCGCCACTATCTCGCCCCGCGTGAGGTTGCGGCCGAAGCCCATGGCGCCCGTGGCGCAGAACGCGCAGCCGGCCGGGCAGCCCACCATGGACGAGATGCACACGGTGCGCCGGCCAGCGTAAGGCATGTACACGGCTTCGGTCTGTTTGCCGTCCGGCAGGGTGAAGAGGTACCTCACGGAGCCGTCGAAGGAGGGGAAGCGCTGAGCGTGGTCGAAGGGATCCACGCGGTACGTGGCGGCCAGCTCAGCCCGCATGGCGGCGGGCAGGTTGGTCATGTCCGCGAAGTCCGCCACGGCCTGGCGGTAGAGCCAGTCGGCCAGCTGCGTGCGCCTGAAGCCGGGCTGCCCTTCGGGCAGCGGCAACTCGCTCACCGGGAAGTCGTATAGGCTCCGCCGGGCCGGCTGCGCCGCCCTTGCTGGCGGTCTTCCGCCGGTACTCACGTTGGGTATCTCCGCGCTCACGAGAGGGAGGTTACCGCTGTTGGGGCGCGATATCATGCGCCCAACCGACATCGGCGGGAGCCGGGGGCCACCGTTTGCCCCGGCGCGGCCCCCTCTCCAAACGGTCCTTTGTCAAGGTTCGACGCCCAGCTGGAGGGCCAATGCTGACGCGCAAGGTGAAGACCATCGGGATGGTGCTGGCAGGCGGCAAAGGTTCGCGCCTGCATCCGCTCACCTGGAAGCGCACGAAGCCGTCCGTGCCGTTCGGTAGCAAGTACCGCATCATCGATTTCGCGCTCAACAACATGATCAACTCGGGCGTCTACGGCATCTACGTACTCACGCAGTTCAAGGCGCAGTCCCTCACGGAGCACATCCAGCGGCATTGGCGCTTCGGCACGTTCTTAGACGATCACTTCATCACGCTCGCTCCCGCGCAGATGTACCTCTACGAGGAGCTGGGCGCCGAGTGGTACCGCGGCACGGCCGACGCGATCTACCAGAACCT